>DATFBI010000173.1:0-6941 GCA_035253925.1 Propionibacteriaceae bacterium | reverse complement strand
CTCAAAGCGCGCGAGTACCTGCCGGGCACCCGCCTCGACGATGTCAGGATCGCTAGTGATCTCTGGCAACTTGCCGGTTTTGACCTGGGTGAAGAAGGTCTTGGTCCGTACAGTCACGCCAACATGTGTCACCAGCCGGCCATTAGTGCTGACCTCGGCAGTAAGTTCGCGGGCCATCGATGCAACATGATCTGCGATTACTGAGGTATCGGTGAGGTCATGTGGAAAGGTCACCTGGCGGCTCTTCGAGCGGGCCAGCCACGGCTCGGTTGTGATCATGCGAGATCCGCCACCCCGAGCGAGTCTGCGCAGGTGAGGACCAATAGTTGGTCCGAACCAGGCAGCCAAATCTTCGCGCTCGGCCAGAGCAAGATCAGTCACTGTGTGTATGCCGTGAGCAGCCAGCCGGGCCGCGGTCCGCTTGCCGATTCCCCACAGTTCAACCACGTCCCGGTCGCCCATCGTGCTGATCCAGTTGGTGGAGTCCAGACGATAGATGTGTTCCGCCGCGATCTTGGCAAAGGCCGTCGCCATTTTCGCTCGTTCCTTGGTGTCCCCGATGCCCACCGCACAGCTCGGACCGGTGCGATCATGCACCGCACGTCGGACCGCGCGGGCAAGGTCCTCCGGCAACTCGAGCCGAGCTCCGAGGAACGCTTCATCCCAGCCCCACACTTCAACCGGGTAACCGAAGCTCCGCAACACGTTCATGACCTCCGCCGAAGCTGCCTCGTACGCCGGATGATCACTTGGCAAGAACACCGCGTCAGGGCATTTGCGGAGCGCACGCTGCATCGGCATACCGGAACGCACTCCGTACGCCCGCGCCTCGTAGGAGGCCGTGGCCACGACCTGCCGCGGCCGAGTCGGATCACCGTCGCCGCCCACGACAACGGGACGGCCGCGCAGTTCCGGTCGTCGGCGGATCTCGACCGCGGCCAAGAATGAATCCATGTCGACGTGCAATAGCCACCACCCGGCAACTTCCGGACGCGCAGGCACCTCTTCAGACTGCCCTATAACCCCACTGAGCCATACGACCCTGCGGCTCCTCGCTGCCGAGCTCGGACCGGAATCACCGCTGCCGCCGGTCACCGGCCTGCAGCGACTTCCTGATCCTTCGTCCTCTCAGGGCCTGCCACCTGATATGCGCGAACGCATTAGCTATGGCCGGCTGGCCAATCCGCTGCCGTACGCCTTGCAAAACGGCTATGGTCGCGACTTGCAATCACAAGAGATCCCGGCAATCAAGATCACCAACGGGCAACTGGAAGCGCTGGTTCTTCCGGGCTTGGGTGGCCGGGTTTGGGCGCTGCGCGACCTGGTGACCGACCGAGATCTCGTATTCACCAACCGGCGCCTGCAGTTCGCCAACTTTGCGCTCACTGACGCCTGGTTTGCCGGCGGCATTGAGTGGAATCTCGGCTCTACCGGCCACGCGACGACGACGAGCCGACCCGTCTTCACAGGCAGCGTGCCGTCCAGCCGTGGAACTGAACTTCGCATCTGGGAGTGGGAACGCACCCGAGATCTGGTGTTCTCTGTTGACCTGCTGATGCCGGCGAACCGTCGACTGCTGCTGGCTTTCGTCCGGGTGCGAAACCCCGATCCCGAGCCGAAACCGCTTTACTGGTGGACGAATATCGCCGCTCCGGAGGAGCCCGGCGTCCGGGTCTTGGCGCCGGCCACCCGTGCCTGGCGCACCGGGTACGACGGATCGATCGCGCTCGTCGGAATGCCCGACGCCGACGACCCGGCCACCGATGTCAGCTACTCGCTGTCGGCGCTGCGCGCTGCGGATTACTTCTTCGAAGTCGCTCCCGACGAACGGCCGTGGATCGCGGCTGTTCAGACGGATGGCCGTGGCCTCGTCCAGACCTCTACGGCCCAGTTGCGCGGTCGCAAGCTGTTTCTTTGGGGTACGGCGGCTGGCGGCCGGCACTGGCAGGAGTGGTTGTGCGGTCCAGCATCTCGCTATCTAGAGATCCAGGCTGGTCTGGCGACGACGCAACTGGAGCACCTGCGCTTGGAGGGCAGTACCGAAATGAGCGGGGCCGAGATCAGTTGGGCGGAGGCATACACACCCGTCGAAGCGGCACCGGATGCCGTACACGGATCTTGGCCGGATGCCCTTGGCGAGGTGGCTCACGCGGTGGCTAAAGCAGTTCCGGACGAGGAGCTCGACGAATGGCACCGCTGGTGGCGCGCCGAGGTGGCCGAGATGGCGCCGCAGCAGCTGACGGCCGGCTCTGGCGCGGGCGAGGCTGAACTTCTGGTACGCGGTAAGGACCCCGACGGTCTACCCGGCACGCCGTTCGGACAGCCGCTCCCGGATGGCTTTCAACACCTTGTCGCGCTGGCACGCACCGGCGAGCGTGACCAGGACGCTGCCGGTGCTGATCTGCTGGTGCCACCCATTACCGATCGCTGGGGCGCGGTGCTCAATCGCGCAGCGCAGGGCTGGTGGGGCCAACTCATGATCGCAATTCGGTACCACGCTCGCGGGGACCTTGAGGAGGCGCGGCTCGGCTACTTTCGCTCCGACGAACTCAAATCGACGCCCTGGGCAGCCCGCGGCCTGGCCCTGCTCGCTGCTGGTCGAGGCGATCATTTACGCGCCGCTGACCTGTACGCCCGTGCCGTCGCACAGGCACCGAGCTGTCTGCCGCTGCTGGTCGAGGCCACCGACCAACTGCTGGCCGCTGGTCGACCCGCCGCCTGCCTGGCGATGATCAACAACGCACCGGAGGACATTGCAGTACACGGCCGTATAGCCCTCCAGCGGATACGCGCCCTGCTTGCCGACGGGCAAGCCGAAGCGGCCCGCAACCTCCTGGAAGCAGGCATCGAGGTGCCCGATCTTCGCGAGGGGGAGACCCTGGGCGCACTGTGGCATGAGGCATTCGGCGACCGGCCATTGCCGTATCGCTATGACTTTCGGATGCGTCCTGACCTCGACCGCTGAAGTTGATCTTGCTGGTGATCGGGACCCTAGAGCCTGGCGAACTGCTGCGAGTCGTGGGTGGCGAGGATAGGTTTATGAGTATCACTGACCACGCGCCTTCTTCACTGCCCCCGCAAGCGGTGGTCGCGATCTTGCGGGCACCCACGGCACGTCACTTCATCGCCGCGTCCTCCATCTTGTGGGACGCCGGAATCCGATGCTTCGAGTTCACCCTGACCACCGACGGCGCGATCGGCGCCGTGTTGGCCTTTCGGGAACAGCAGCCAGAAGCGATCGTCGGCGTCGGAACCGTGCGTACGGTGGACCAGCTAGCTGCTGCCCACGCAGCCGGTGCGGCCTTCGCCGTCAGCCAGATCTTCCTTCCCCGACTGGTCGCGCGGGCGGATGAGCTTGGCATCCCGTTCGTCCCGGGCGCACTAACCCCCACCGAGATTGTCGCGGCCTGGGAGTCCGGGGTGTCGCTGGTCAAGGTATCCCCGATCGGCCCAGTCGGTGGCGTGGCATATCTGAAGGAGCTCCGCGGGCCACTGCCCGATATCGCGCTAATGCCGACTGGCGGAGTCACGCTGGAATCGGCCGGTGCCTATCTCGCCGCCGGCGCGGCGGCCGTAGGTGTCAGCAGTGCTGTGTTCGGTGATGCCCTGCTTACCGGTGATCTGACGGGCTTGGCTGACCGCGCAGCACAGCTGAGTCCACTGCTCGCCGGAGTCTGACCACCCCTGCCAACCAGAGAGTGAAGCAATTGTGAAGATCGGATTCATCGGACTCGGCATCATGGGCAAGCCGATGGCAACCAACCTGCTGAAAGCAGGGCATCAGCTGGTTGTCAGTAACCATCGCCAATCCACAGCCGACGAGCTCGCCGCTCTCGGTGCGGACACGGCCTCGACTCCGCGGGAGATCGCCGAACAAGTCGAGCTGGTGATCACCATGCTGCCCAACTCGCCTCAGGTGAGGGATGTCGCGCTCGGCACTGACGGGATCGTCGAAGCCGACCGCCCTGGCCTGGTCTTCGTTGACATGAGCTCGATCGCGCCGCTCGCCGCCCGCGAGATCCACGACGCGCTCGCCACCAAGGGGGTGGCCGTGCTCGACGCTCCGGTCAGCGGTGGTGAGCCCAAGGCCATTGACGGCACCCTGTCGGTGATGGTCGGCGGGGACAAGGCAGTCTTCGACCAGGTCCTCGACGTGCTGAACGCTGTCGCTGCATCGGTGGTTCACGTCGGTCCAATCGGAGCCGGCAATATCGCGAAGCTCGCCAACCAGGTCGTCGTCGCAGTGAACATCGCCGCCGTTTCTGAAGCGCTCGTCCTTACCCAGAAGGCCGGCGTCGATCCGACCGCAGTCGTCGCCGCCATCCGAGGTGGTCTCGCGGGCTCCGCAGTCTTGGATGCCAAGGCTCCCATGATGCTCGCGCACAACTTCAAGCCGGGCTTCCGCATCAGCTTGCACATCAAGGATCTGGTGAACGCGCTCGATACCTCCCATGAGGTCGGCGCACCGCTGCCTCTCACAGCCTCGGTACTGGAGATGTTCACCGCGCTGAAGGCCGACGACCACGAGGGCGACGACCATAGCGGGCTCGTCCAGTTTTACGAGTCGGTAGCTCGCACCAGCCTCACTGAGGCTGCAACGACGACTTAGTCCGATCCGACCAAGGAGTTGCCATACATGACGACCACCGATAGCACCCTGGTTCAGCCAGCAGCCGCTGAGACAGCCGCAGACCGGATTCGGCATGTGAAGCTGTCCACGCTGACCCTGCCACTGGAGACCCCGATCAGCGATGCAAAGGTGCTGACCGGTCGACAGAAGCCGATGACTGAGATCGTCTTTCTGTTCGCTGAAATCGACACCGAGTACGACCAGCACGGGATCGGTTTCAGCTACTCCAAACGAGCCGGTGGTCCCGCTCACTATGCGCATGCCAAAGAGATTGCCGACAACCTGATCGGCGAGGATCCCAACGACATAGGAAAGATCTACAGCAAGCTGCTCTGGGCCGGTGCCTCCGTCGGCCGTAGCGGCGTGGCCACCCAGGCCATCGCAGCGATCGACATCGCGTTGTATGACCTCAAGGCCAAGCGCGCCGGTCTGCCGCTGGCCAAGCTGCTCGGCGCGTACCGTGACTCGGTACAGACTTACAACACCTCTGGCGGCTTCCTGCACGCACCGATCGAGGAGGTCAAGGAGCGCGCCACTCAGTCCCTCGCCGAGGGCATCGGCGGGATCAAGATCAAAGTCGGGCACCCGGATTCGACAGTCGATCTGGCCCGGGTGACCGCCGTACGGGAGCACCTCGGCGACAACGTCCCGTTGATGGTCGACGCCAACCAGCAGTGGGACCGGATGACCGCGCTGCGGTTCGGCCGAGTGCTCGAACAGTTCGGCCTAGTTTGGATTGAAGAACCGCTCGACGCGTACGACGCCGAAGGCCACGCCCAGATCGCGCAAGCACTCGACACACCAATCGCCACCGGCGAGATGTTGTCCAGCGTCGCCGAGCACATCGCGTTGATCGAGCACCGTTCGGTCGACATCATCCAGCCCGACGCACCGCGGATCGGCGGCATCACCCCGTTCCAGCGACTTGCCGCACTAGCTGACCAGGCCAATCTTCAGCTGGCGCCGCACTTCGCGATGGAGATCCACCTGCACCTGGCCGCGACGTACCCGAGAGAGCCGTGGGTGGAGCACTTTGAGTGGCTCGACCCACTATTCAACGAACGCCTCGAGATCCGCGACGGTCGAATGTGGCTGCCGAACCGGCCCGGTCTCGGCTTCACCCTCAGTGAGCAGGCGTACGCCTGGACCACCGACTCCGTGGAGTTCGGCACCGCCTGACAGCTACATGGCCAGGCGTTCCTACGGCGATAGATCATTCAGGCTTGCATCACGACTTTGAGCGCCTTGGTCTCAGCGGCCCGGCCGAATCGGTTCCTGCTGAAACGTCGAGTCCGCGCCCGACGCTGCCGCAGCCTGCCCTTCGGCCGGGTATTCACGGGTCTGTGTTGGACATGACTTTCCAGACATGCGGAGGAGGTACGTCTCGCAAGGCGCATTGGACGTGGTGACCGCCCAGGCCGCTGGACCTGTGGCTCGCGTATGCAAGTTGATCAATGAAGGAAGGGGCGGTCAGGGGTAGCAGAACAGCGCCGTGGTCCACTGCGTCGATCGAACCACGGCTTCAGCCTTGATTGAGCCGAAGCCAACTGCCTGCGAGCCGAACTCGGCTCGGATGTCGTCGGCTAGGTCTGGCGGCAAACTGAGGAAGTACGAGGCGCTCGGACCGTACTGCCACAGTTCGGCGCTGGAGACATACATGTCACTCCGTCTCTGGGCCTGCTCATCGGTGGCTGCCTCAGCAGCAGGAAGCCTGCCGGAAAGTGACGGCACTAATAGGGAAGTGAGACGATCACTTCCGGGCGCGCGCAGGCCTGTCGCGGCAACGAAAGCTCGCTGCTCGTCACCGGGTAGAGGGAGCGGTATGGGAGACCAGCAAGAGCCCCGGCTGCCACCCCCTGCCGGGCTGGACGGATTTGAGGACCAAGCCCCAGCGGAAGCCGCGCCGGAGCCTGAGTCGCCCGCGGTAAGGCGGGTCGGATTGGGGTTCATCTCGCTGTACACCTTGGCGTACCTGGGCACCGTCTTGGTGCTCATCGCACCCCTGCTGGTCACGTTGGCCTTGAAGGTCAACTCGCTCGTTGGCATCGAGCAGGCACCGAGCAGCCTGGCGGTTGTCACGGGGATTGGCGCCCTGGTGGCCATGGTGGGTAATCCGTTCTTCGGCAGATTGAGCGACCGCACCTCTTCGCGGCTGGGCATGCGGCGGCCGTGGATGGTCATCGGTCTGGTGGGCGGTATTTTCGGCATTCTTGTGGTCGCGTTGGCACCCAACATCCCGGTCGTCGTCCTCGGATGGTGCACCGCCCAGCTGTTGTTCAACGCCCTGCTCGCGGCAATGGTGGCGGTCCTC
>DATFBI010000172.1:0-8816 GCA_035253925.1 Propionibacteriaceae bacterium | reverse complement strand
CAAGGACTGCGGGCGCCACTGCTGTGTCGTCATCGTGTGGGCCGGCAGGCGCTCTGCCGAGCTTCTCGACCTCGCCCGCCGCCGGCCCAACCTCCGCGGTGTCAGGCTTCTCAACCTCGGCAGCCGCCGGCTCAACCTCTACGGTGTCGGGCTCCGCGACCTCGGCAGCCGCCGGCTCAACCTCTACGGTGTCGGGCTCCACAACCTCGGCAGCCGCCGGCCCAACCTCCGCGGTATCGGGCTCTCCCTCCTCGGTGTCGGCGTCGGCAACCGACGGCTCAATGTCCACCGTGAGGGGCTTCTCGGCATCGGCGGCTGCCGGCTTAATCAACCCCTGCAGTGTCGCCTCAATTTCGCGCGACCCCTGAATGTCGTCTGTCCAATCCGTGGCCTTGGTGCCCCACGGCAGCTCGAGAATCGTGTCGAGCCAGATCCGGATATCGCGGCACTCGGCGGTCTGGGCAACGGTTCGTTCAAGCTTGTCGACTTCCCGCAGCGCCGCCGCCCGTACGTCGTCGGGCAGCTGAGCCTGCTCGACTCGCGTTCGATATGCCTGGGCGGCGGCGTTGGGCTTGCCCTGGGCGAACTCCTCAAACCTGCTGCTGTCATTAGCCGTTGAAGGCACCGCGGCACCCGATGTCGCTGTTTGAACAAACGGGACTGCGCCCACCGGACTACCGCAGACGTCGCAGTAACCGTCAAGGATCATCCCGGTACAACCTGGCTGCGCACAAGCCGTCGCGAGATTGCCGCTTCTCGGCCTCGGGGGAATCCCGGCCCCGCGATGGAGTGCCGTTAGACCAGCCTCGTTGGCAGGGACGGCCGACGCCGAAGCCGCTGCTGTAACGAACGGGACTGCACCCGCTGGACTACCACAGACGTCGCAGTAACCGTCGACGATTGTGCCGGTACATTCTGGCTGCGTGCAGGCCGGCATGAGACTCCCCAATTTCTCGTGCGTGCCATCGACAGTCATTATCCTAAAACGGCGCTGAAGCCGTACCTGAATTTGTCCACAGCACAGTACTGATGAGGGGATCGAGCTGTTATTCACTCGAGCTAGCTGGCATCCGAGCCGACTTGTCCGGGCCTGCATTGCCGTCGGAATGGCGATTATTGGCGCGGTACTGATTTGGGCAGCGCTGCCAAGGCCGTCTAGTCCAGACTCAGGCCTGGCTCCGGCGCCGAACGATCACAACATGTCATCGACGTCTCCCAGCGCGACACGCACGCCGTCAGCGGATCAGACCGACCTTCGCGACCAGACCACCGGGTTGGTTCTACCGGAATCGGAACCAGTCGCCATTTCCATACCCAAGATCGGTGTCCGATCCAGATTGATCAAACTAGGGCTTAACAAGGGCGGAGTGATGGATGTGCCCAACGATCCCGCCGACCCTGGATGGTTCACCGGAGCGCCCACACCAGGCGCACTCGGGCCGGCCGTCATCGCCGGACACGTCAGGTGGCGCGGCGTCCCGGGGGTCTTTGACCGCCTAGACACCATGCGACGCGGTGATCATGTGAGCGTTATCCGGAAGGATGGGAAGACCGCGATCTTCACTGTCACTCGGGTGAAGCAATACTCCAAGTCGCGGTTCCCAACCGAGGCAGTGTACGGCGAAATCGCCCATGCTGGATTGCGCTTGATCACCTGTGGTGGCAACTACGACGCAGCCGAAAACACCTACTTGGACAACGTCGTTGTCTTCGCCAAATTGAAGGAGGTACGCAGGTAGCCGATAACCAGACGTGGTCAGCCCTCCACCTGATCTTAGGCTGAACCATCAGCTGGGCGAGGAGGCTTAATACGACATGTCTGTTTATCGCCTAAACCGCCTGTTCAACCCACAATCGGGGCGAGCGCTCGACGTGGCCGTGGACCATGGCTTCTTCGGTGAGCGGTCCTTCTTGACCGGCATTGAGGACATGGATGCGGTGGTTCGCACCCTGGTAACAGCGAATCCCGATGCCGTGCAGCTGACTTTGGGCCACGCCCGCCTCCTCCAGGCGATCCCGGGAAAGCAGAAGCCGGCCCTGGTCTTGCGGAGTGATGTTGCGAACGTCTACGGGAACCCACTAGACGAGCACCTGTTCAGCCACCACGTCCCGAACGCAATCGAGGAGGCCGTTCGCCTGGATGCGGTAGCGATCTGCGCCAATCTCATGCAGTTGCCAGGGCGCCCGGAGATCCGGGAGTCCAACATCTCCTCGATCATGGCGCTGCGGGTTGAAGCCACCAAGTACGCGATGCCGCTGATGATCGAACCGCTGGTGATGCAGGACAATGCCGCCGCTGGGGGCGGATACATGGTCGACGGAGACACCGACAAGATCATGACCCTGGTCCGTCAGGCCCGTGAACTGGGTGCGGATCTGATCAAGGCCGATCCCACGGACAATGTCGAGGACTATTACAGAGTGATCGAGGTCGCCGGCGACGTTCCGGTTCTGGTACGCGGCGGCGGACGGGTCGATGATCGCACCCTGCTCGAGCGAACCGCGGCGGTACTAGCCCAGGGCGCCCGCGGCATCGTGTACGGCCGGAACGTGATCCAGCACGAGAATCCATCCGGAATCGTCCGAGCGCTGATGGCGGTGCTCCACGACAAGGCCAGTGTCGACGACGCCTTGCGCCTGGTAGGAGAACCGCGGTGACCAAGACCGTAAGCGCCGCCATCGTGGGGGGCGGGCTTATGGGACGGGAGATCGCCGCGGCGCTGCAGCGTTGGCCCGCGCTTATCGATCACCCGGTGCTCCCACGGCTGACAGCGGTCTGCGACATCAACCCGGCAGCCCTGGACTGGTTCGACCAGATACCCACCGTGACGCGGAAGGTAACCGACTACGCCGACCTCCTCAGTGATGACTCGATCGATGTGCTCTATATCGCGGTACGGCACGACCTGCACGAACAGCTCTACGTCGACACCATTCAGGCCGGCAAGAGCCTGATTGCCGAGAAGCCGTTCGGCATTGACGCCTCGGCCGCGACGGCCATCATGGCTGCTGCTGCGACAAACCCGCAGTCATTCGTCCGGTGCTCCAGTGAGTTTCCGTTTTTCCCGGGAGCCCAGGTGGCCGTCAACTATGTGCGGTCAGGTGCTCTGGGCCGGATTATCGAGGCCCGCTGTGCCTTTCTGCACGGAAGTGATCTTGACGTAGACAAGCCCATCAACTGGAAGCGGCAGGCACGGTACTGCGGCGAAGCCGGCGTTATGAACGACCTCGGGCTGCATGTGTGGCATGTGCCGTTACGACTCGGCTGGGCCCCGGACCGGATCTTTGGCGTACTGCAAGACATCGTGACCGAGCGGCCGGCACCGAATGGAGGCCAGGAGCGCTGCGACACCTGGGACAACGCAGTCCTGCACGGGTGGGTAAGTATGGATAGCTACTCGTTCCCGCTTACCACAGAGATGAAGCGAATCGACCCGGGAGAGAAAAATACCTGGGAATTCGAAGCACTGGGCATGGACGGCGGGGTGCGATTCTCCACCAAGAATCCGAAGCGGGTGGAGGTCTTTTCGGTCGTGGCCGTGCCCGGTGGTGGCCGTGAGCAGGTCTGGTCCTCCGTGGACGCCGGCAGCCAGTCGGTGTGGCCGACTGTGACCGGGCCAAACTTCGAGTCAGGCTTTTCCGACGCCATCTTGCAGATGTTGGCTGCGTTCCTGGCCGAGCGGGAGGAGGCCCTGGGCGATCGCTTTGGTTGCGCCACACCGGAGGAGGCCGCCTTGACGCATCAGATCTACCACGCGGCAATCAAGTCGCACGAGAGGGGCAAGGTGGTACGGGTGGCCAGATGATTGCTGTGCACTCAGTACTAGTCGCCGGGCATCTGTGCATCGATATCACTCCTGAGCTCACCAGTGTTCCGGAACTGGTGCCGGGACAGCTCTACGAGATCGGCTCGGCACAGCTCACGCTCGGTGGATGTGTCGCCAATACCGGACTTGGCCTCGTCGCCGCAGGGATACCTACCCGGGTCTGCTCAAGGGTCGGCGATGACCCGCTAGGTGAGATCGCCCGCCGCTTGCTTACCGAGCAGGGAGTCGACCTGGACGGCATTACGACTACGGAAGGAGCGGCGACCTCGTACAGCATTGTCTTGCAACCGCCTGGTCACGACCGGACGTTCTGGCATCACGCCGGTGCCAACGCCGCGTTCACGGGCCGGGAAGTGAACCTGAACGGAGTGGACATCCTGCATCTGGGCTACCGACCGCTGCTGCCAGCTCTGCTGGCCGACGAAGCTGCACCCCTGCTCAATCTGCTCAAGGAGGCGCGCAGCCGACAGATCACAACCGCTCTCGATCTGGCTGTGGTGGATCCGCGGTCAAGTGCCGCCGAGGTGGACTGGCGCAAGATCTTCGCCAAGATCATGCCCTACGTCGACATCGCTAGTCCGAGTATCGACGACCTAACGTCGGCACTGGCCATCACCCGAACACCCGACGATGATCTGGTCGAGGAATGTGCCCAGCGTCTGATTGCGGACGGGTGCGCCGTCGCCACCGTGTCGGCAGGTGCCCGAGGAGCGTTCTCGGTCAGCGCTGGCGCCGATCGCCTGGCGGCGGCCGGGTCCGCGCTGTCCTCCGTACGGTCTAACTGGAGTTCCACGGCCGAATGGGTACCGGCCGCAAAACCGAGGCGCGTCGTCAACACCACCGGAGCCGGCGATGCCGCCACCGCCGGACTCCTCTACGGCCTGGCACAAGGGACCGGCATTCGGCGAGCGACTCGACTTGCTGCACGGTTCGCCGCGGCCAGCATCGAGGGGAAGCGACCTAACACGGAGGAGGCGGGCCGCTGGACCGCCGAGCTGGCTGCAGCAGGCTTCGACTGATGATCAAAGCCACAATGGTCCCAGCGGCCAGCGGTCTGAGTGAGAGGGTGGAGCGGTGTTCGACTTCAACCACAGACCCGTGCTCGTGACTGGTGCCACAGGCGGCATTGGTGGTGAGACGGTTCGGCAGCTCATCACTGCCGGAGCTGATGTGATCGCGAGCGGGCAGTCAGACGAGGCCTTGAAGGCCATCGGAGATGAAACGGGCGTACGAGCCCTGGCATTCGACGTGACATCGGAGGACAGCGTCCGCGACGCTCTGGAAGGACTCGATCTTTACGGGGTAGTCAACTGCGCTGGCTTCGGCGGCGAGATCGCCACTCCGATGGACACCGACATCGAGATCTTCGACAAGGTCATTGCCATCAACACCCGAGGCGCGCTACTGGTCACCAAGTACGCCGCCCGGTCGATGATCCGTCTTGGTTGGGGCGGATCGATCGTCAATGTCTCAAGTCAAGCGAGCCTGGTCGCATTGCCGGGCCACATCTCGTACGGCGCCTCCAAAGCGGCCTTGGACAGTATCACGCGGGTGTCGGCCCTGGAACTGGGCAAGTACAAGATCCGTGTGAACGCGGTCAATCCCACCGTTGTTATGACGCCGATGTCGGCGTGGTACTGGGGTCGGGATGACATCGGAGGACCATTCCTGGAGCAGATGCCGTTGGGACGTTGGGCAACTGAGGCCGAGATCGCTGCTCCGATTGTGTTCTTGCTAAGCGATGCCGCCTCGATGATCACCGGCGTATCGCTGCCGATAGACGGCGGCTACTCCAGCCGCTAATCCGATCCCAACATTGGTCCTCGTCACGGCGTCGCTGGCTCGCTGAGCCTGACATTGGGATCCGGAAAGACCCCATTTGACGTGAGAACGCCCGCCGCCCGGCCGGCGTATATAGCTGCTCCTCGCGCTCCTGCCTCCTGGACGGCCGAGAGCCGAAGGGTTCCGAGCCTGCGACGCTTTGCAGCCATCAAGGCGGCGCTCCGCGACCATCCGCCCGTAACGATGATGTCTTGGTGCTCCCCCACGATCTCGGTCATTGAGTTGTGCAGCTTGGTGACCTCCTCGGTGGCGGCCTCGACGACGGCACGCCACACTTCACCCGGCGTAACGCCATCGAGGAGATTCCGCAGATGAACCGCCTCCGTGCCAATGCCCTCGACACGGACCCGCCCTTGAGGCGCGTCCAGCGCCACCGCGTCAAGTGCAGTGAAACCGCCCTGGTCTACACCGATCGCATTGAGTACGCGTTGCATCGCGAGTCCACCCTCGGTACCGGCGAGCAGCGACCAGCGCCCAGGCTGGATGCTCCAGTCAGTCGTAATCCCGGCATGGGCCAGATCACGGACTTGTTCGCCCTTTAGGTATGCCGGGATGGTTCGGACAATGGCCTCGGCAGTGCCACAGGAGTCGACCTCGTCGCCTTCAGCGGTGGCGCCGACTCCGACGGCGGCGGCTTGGTGGTCGTGACCGACAACGGTGAGCACCGCACCTCGCAGCCTCGGGTGGATGTCAGCGCGGGTGACCTGCCCGACTGGCATGCCTGCCTCCACTAGTGGCGGCATGAGATCCGGTGTAGCTCCGGACCAGGCCAAGCCCTCCGGCCACCAATCCCGGCGGGACAGATCCAACCAGCCGGTGCGGCACGCGAGCGCAAGCTCGGTTACCTCATCACCGCCCAAGCCGCGCACCACCCATTCCGCGATGTTGAATCGGCGAACTGCAGCCGCTACTGAAGGGACGTGACGCAGCAGCCAACGATGCTTGGTAATGGCCCACTGTCCGCGTAATGGCTTGCCGGTTGTCGCGGCGAACGTGTCCCGAGCGATGTCGCGGCGCAGCGCCTCGACCTCCTCATGGTCACGGCTGTCATGCCAGGCGATGACCGGCGCAACGGGGGTTCCATCCCGGTCGACGAGGACGCCCGACTCGCCGATGCTGGTGATGCCAACGGCAGTCGCGCTGGTCGCGCCGGGGGTCGCGTCCAGTGCCGAGCCGAGCGCTTCGGTCGCAGCATTAAGCAGTTCCTCTGCGGCGACTTCCACTCCGTACGACGTAGTGATCCACGGGGTACGGGCGCGCCCCTCGCCAACCACCTCGCCTTGATCGGTGAAAACGACCGCTTTTGCCGACGAGGTCCCGACGTCGAGACCTACCAGAAGTGCCACGTTCAGAACTTACGTGGGCGGGTACGCGGACGTGTTGCCATCGATGGCCAGCATTTTCCATATGGGTGGAGCATTCTCCTATGGATAAAGAGGACGCCCGGCCAGCAGCAGTCCTTATCGCTGGGGCGCCAGCGTCTGGCAAAAGCCTGGTGGGGGCGTCACTTGCGGCGACGCTTGGAGCAGCGCTGATCGACTTGGACGTTGCCACGGAGCCTTTGCTCAGCGTGATTAGATCCCTTGTCAACGTCAATGACATTGACGATCCACGGCTGGCGACGCTCACCCGCGCTGCCCGGTACGAAACCATCACCTGCCTGGCTGAAGAGAATCTCCGCGTAGGGCAGACTGTGCTGCTTGTTGCACCTTTCACTGACGAACGGAAGAAGCTTGACGCCTGGGAAGTTCTCTATCGTCGACTTCACCAGGCCGGTGGTGGAGCCGTGACATTGGTCTGGCTCTATCTCAGTCGTGAGGAATTACTGCTGCGGATGCGTGCCCGCGGGGCGAAGCGGGACGAGGCCAAGCTCAATAAGGAGCAACGATTTATCGATCAACTCGACCTAGGACCGCCAGTCGGTCCGCACCTTCCTATCCACGCTGTCGGTTCAGTAGAGCAAATTGTGCGCTCGATCGTCATGCAGCTAAAAGCTGACTTCGCCCTACCATCGACGGCCTAGGGCGCAAGGAGCTCCCGCATGACGACAGAGACGAAAAATCGAAAGACGCTTGCAGACATCGCCTCGGCCGATGGTGTGTTCGCCATCATCGCCATGGATCAGCGAAACACCCTGAAACGCATGTTTGCAGCCGTTGATATCGACGCCAGCGAAGACGACCTGCGTACCGCGAAGGCCGACGTCGCCCGCGCCCTCACGCCCGCGGCAAGTGGCATGCTGCTCGACCCGACCTACGGCGTTCCTGCCGTAACCGAAGGCCAGGCCCTGGCACCTGGTTGTGGTCTGCTCGTGGCTGCCGAACCGTCCAGCCGAGACAGCTACAACGGCGAACCTCGTACTCGCCGTGACCCCGAACTCAACGCGCGATGGGTCTCCGAGCAGGGTGGGGACGCGCTGAAGTTCCTCGTCCAACTGCGCACGGATCGGTCTGTCGGGAAGCCAGATGAGCCAGATCTTGCAGCCGAAGTACTGGATGCCTGCCAGCAGATCGTGACAGACTGCAGCTCCGCAGGCTTGCCATCGGTTATCGAGAACCTTGTCTATGCGCTTCCCGGCGAACAGCTCACCGGAAGGGCCCGCGAGGATGCGATCATCAACGCTGCCGCCGCGCTCGACGGGGTCGACATTGATCTTCTCAAGCTCGAGTACCCTGGATCACCCGCCGGATGCCGCCGGCTAGCCGACGTGCTGCACCGCCCATGGGCTGTGCTATCGGCTGGGGTCCCCTTCGAACAGTTCAGTGACGTCCTCAAGATCGCATTCGACGAAGGCGGAGCCTCAGGGTTCATCGCCGGCCGGTCAGTCTGGCGGGAGGCGCTTCCCCTTAAAGGCGTGGACCGTCAACGTTTTCTAGACAACATCGCTCGTTCTCGCCTGGACGAGCTTGTGGCCGTGGCTAGCCAGCGCGCCCGTCCCTGGACCGAGGCCGCCCGATAAGTACTTCACTCATGTGCCTGGTGGCAGGTCTCACCATTGCCCGATGGTGATGTTCCGGCGCAAGACGCGCGCAGCAAGAGTTGTACGGGCAGCACCATGCGTCGTTTCCTACGGCGGTCGGGGTTGTCAAGCCGCTGGAAAAGCCGAGTCGCTGCAGCCTTGCCGAGGGCGTCCGGGTTCTGGTCAAC
>DATFBI010000171.1:0-2362 GCA_035253925.1 Propionibacteriaceae bacterium | reverse complement strand
GCTGGCCCGTCGGAGGACCTCAGCCATCTCTTCGTCGGAGGTCCAGTCAAAACCCGACGGCGGCCGCCGGCTCCACGGCAGTTCCGAGCGGTAGACCTCAACCAGATGAGATGTGCCATCCGCATCCTCGACTGGGAAGATCTGCCCAGCGTCCAGCTCGGCCACGACTTCCATTGTGGTTTCGGTGATCGTTGTGAATCGATGCAGAGTGTCAGTCGGAATGATCACGACGTCTCCTGCGGCGCAACGTCGGGTCTCAGAACCGACGGTCACCTCGACCTCTCCAGACAAGATGTGCAGGATCTCCTCGCCGTGGTGTAGATGCAGCGGGCCGCCCTCGCTGGGACCGAGCTGGCCAGCTGCAAGCATGATGCGGCGCAATCCGTCGTTACGCCCAGCAATGGTTTCAAAGCAATCGCTGACGTTCCATACCTGGCGAAGTAGGTCACGGCGAAAGCCTATGAAAGGCCGCATGACGGCGTAGAGCCAGACTTGGAGCGTGCGGCGTGTGGTGTTGTTGGCGTCGGTAATCGTGGCGGTGGTGCTGTTCATGGTGCTGTTTTCCTGGGCATTTCAGCGGCGTCTGATCTACCTGCCGTCCACCGGCCCGGCGCCGTCGGCGAAGACCATGCTGCCGGGTGCGCGCGACGTACAGCTGAGCACAAGTGACGGACTGCGGCTGGGAGCGTGGTACCTCCCCCGCGGCCCCGAGGGAGGTTTCACGATTCTGGTTGCCAATGGCAACGCCGGTGACCGCAGCTTGCGGGCACCCCTTGCCCGAGCGTTGTCGAACCAAGGTTTCGGTGTGTTGTTGTTTGACTACCGGGGCTACGGCGGAAACCCCGGGAACCCAAGCGAGCAAGGGCTGGCTCGGGACGTACGCGCCGCACGGCAGTTCCTTATCGACGAGGGCGTGCCCGGCAATCGCCTGCTGTACTACGGCGAAAGCCTCGGCGCTGCGGTGGTCGCTGAGTTAGCGACCGAGCACCCACCGGCAGGGCTTGTCTTGCGGTCACCGTTCACCGACCTCGCCTCGGTAGGAAAGATTCACTACCCATTTCTGCCGGTACGGGCATTGCTGAAAGACCGTTTCCCGGTAGCCGAGTACGTAGCACGGGTCGCCGTACCGATCACTGTTGTGTACGGCACAGAGGACTCCATCGTTCCTCCCGAGGAAAGCCGGCGGTCGGTCGCCGCTGCTCGTGGGCCAACACGCCTTGTCGCGGTCCAGGGTGCTGATCACAACGACGCGGCACTGCTAAACGGGGATCTTTTGGTGCGGGCGGTTGGGGAACTGGCGAACGAGATCAACCGCAACCCGTAGCCGTGAAGTAGTCATCGGCTAGCGAGGCCCAAGGCACATTTTGGTTTCGACTTGGCCGACATCGGCGAAGATTAACCACCGCGTGTCAGAATCTGCGAAGTGCTTTTTGTAGCACCCCGGTCTGGGCAACCGCAATCGTTGAGAGGTACACAAATGAAGCAGGTCTATCGGGTTTTCGCGTACCTCGTCGCAGCTGGGGTGGCCATTCAGGCCGCGTCTATCTCGTACGGGATGTTCGCTCTCATCAAGTGGGTCGAGAGAGGCGGCACCCTTGATCAGTCCACCGAACTCACGCCGGCTCTGGGCGGCTACGTGGGATTCTCCTGGCACGCCATGGGTGGCATTTTCGCCCTCCCCGCCATTTCGCTGATCTTCTTGATTATCTCGTTCTTCGCCAAGGTTCCGGGTGGCATCAAGTGGGCACTGATCGTGTTCGGAGTGACTGTGCTCCAGGTGGCGCTTGGCCTCTTCTCCCACTCTGTTGCCGGACTGGGGTGGCTGCACGGAATCAACGCTCTCGCGCTCTTCGGAACCGCTGTAATGGCCGGCATGCGCGTCAATCGGGCGGTGGCTAACAAGGTTGAGGCAGAGGAGCCGGTGGCTGCGCCTGCTGTCGGCTGACGGGCGTTGAAGCACTTTCCCGCATGCAAGGCACTGAGGATCTGGCTCGGCACGGCTGATCAGGAATCAGTGCTCGGGACGGCGGACGGATCACGATCCACTCGGCTGCCACACAACCTCGAAGGCGGCCATCGGCGAGTCAAACCCTTTGAGCCGCAGCCGACCCCGATTGCGGAATGCGAAGCCCTTGCCCAGCGCAAGGTCATGCACAGCGCTCGCGACCAGGATGCCTCCAGGGTCGGCTCGCGAGCACAGCCGCGCGGCAAGTTGCACCGTGGCGCCAAAGAGATCGTTACGCTCAGTGACCGGCTCACCCGCGGCCATCCCGATGCGGATGCGGACCGGCATTCCGCCGCTGCCCTCTACCTCCGCGACCAGCCGCTGGATATCCACAGCGCATTTGATGGCGCTTACAAC
>DATFBI010000170.1:0-12513 GCA_035253925.1 Propionibacteriaceae bacterium | reverse complement strand
TGGAGTCGGAGCTGGCGGGGCATCGGAGGAGTAGCTCGATGGAGCCGGCGCGGTCGCACCGTCGGCATCCTCGACCTGCTTCTTGTGCGCCTCCCAGCGGGCATGCGCCTCGGCGTACTGCTGTTCCCAGGCCGCCCGCTGATCCTCGTAGCCTTCCAGCCACTCCCCGGTCTCGGGATCGAAGCCCTCCGGATACAGGTAGTTGCCCTGCTCGTCGTAGGAGGCCGTCATGCCGTACAGCGTGGGATCGAAGTCGTCAGCCGTCGCGTCGACGCCCTCGTTGGCCTGCTTCAGTGACAGCGAGATCCGCCTACGATCAAGATCGATGTCGATGATCTTGACCATGACATCGTCGTTGACCTGCACGACCTGCTCAGGAATCTCGACATGCCGCTCTGCCAGCTCAGAGACGTGCACCAAACCTTCGATGCCTTCTTCGACGCGGACAAAGGCACCAAATGGAACCAGTTTGGTCACCTTGCCAGGCACGATCTGGCCGATTTGATGGGTCCGCGCAAAGGCCTGCCACGGGTCTTCCTGGGTGGCCTTCAACGACAACGAGACACGCTCGCGGTCCATGTCAACGTCGAGCACCTCGACGGTAACCTCCTGACCCACCTCAACGACTTCGGAGGGATGGTCAATGTGCTTCCAAGACAGCTCAGAGACGTGCACTAGGCCATCCACGCCACCAAGATCGACAAAGGCGCCGAAGTTGACGATGGAGGACACCACGCCGCGTCGTATCTGACCCTTCTGCAATTGGGTCAAGAAGTTCTGGCGTACCTCGGACTGGGTCTGCTCCAGCCAGGCACGGCGGGACAGCACGACGTTGTTGCGGTTCTTGTCGAGCTCGATGATCTTGGCCTCCAGCTCCATGCCGACATAGGGCTGAAGATCACGGACTCGCCGCATCTCCACCAGCGATGCGGGCAGGAAGCCGCGTAGACCGATGTCGATGATCAGGCCGCCCTTCACGACCTCGATGACTTGACCGGTAACGACGCCGTCTTCTTCCTTGATCTTCTCGATCGTGCCCCAGGCGCGCTCGTACTGGGCGCGCTTCTTGGACAAGATGAGGCGGCCTTCTTTGTCCTCCTTCTGCTGAACAAGGGCCTCGACCTGATCGCCGACGCTGACTACCTCGAACGGGTCGACGTCATGCTTGATCGACAGCTCTTTGGAGGGAATGACCCCCTCTGTCTTGTAGCCGATATCGAGAAGAACCTCGTCACGGTCGACCTTGACAACGGTCCCAGTGACGATGTCGCCGTCATTGAAGTACTTGATGGTCTTGTCGATTGCCTCGAGGAAGGCTTCGGGCGAACCCAGGTCGTCGACGGCGACCTGCGGTGGTGCCTCAAGGGAGGACGTCATGTAGTAGGGCTCCGGGATGGTTGATGTTGTTGTGGGCGTGGCTGTGACCCGATCCGTACCTAGGAAAGGTTCAACCAGCAGCTGACAACAATCCGACCCGTACGAGCGTGACCTACTCCGTCCGAAGTCGCGCAGGCCACAGCGACGGTTCAGGTTAGCGCCGTGCCCCAAAAGGGTCAAACATTGAAGCGCGGTCGCCGCAAATCCACCGCTGGAGATAGACCGAAGTCGTCGTCTTTAATGCGCTGCGTCGTGCCAGGACCGGCCTACACCCACAGAGACATCCAGCGGGACATCGAGAGCTACAGCGTTGCCCATCTTGGTGCGTACCAGCTCCTCAAGCTTCTCCCGCTCCCCCGGGCCAATCTCGAAGACCAGTTCGTCGTGCACCTGGAGCAGCATCCGGCTGCGCATGCCGGCGTCATCCAGCGCCTTCTCCACATCCAGCATCGCGATCTTGATGATGTCGGCTGCCGACCCTTGGATCGGCGCGTTCAACGCCATCCGCTCCGCCATCTCCCGGCGCTGCCGGTTGTCGCTCATCAGATCCGGCAGGTAACGACGGCGGCCGAGGATGGTCTCGGTGTATTCGGTACGGCGTGCATCTGCCACCAGCGAATGCAGATAGGTCCGCACCCCGCCGAACCGTTCGAAGTACTCATCCATCAGCGCTTTGGCTTCAGAGACCTCGATGTTCAATTGCTGGCTGAGTCCGTACGCGCTTAGGCCGTACGCCAAGCCGTAGTTCATCGCTTTGATTTTGGCCCGCTCCGCCGGCGTGATCTGCTGCGGCTCGACGCCGAAGACCCGCGACGCGGTGACGGTGTGGAAGTCCATGCCTGACTTGAAGGCCTCGATCAGGCTCTCGTCCTGGCTGACATGCGCCATGATGCGCATCTCGATCTGCGAGTAATCCGCCGACATCAACGCATCGAAACCCTCACCGACGATGAACGCCTGCCGGATCCGGCGCCCTTCCTCAGTGCGGATCGGGATGTTCTGCAGGTTTGGATCGGTGCTGGACAGGCGCCCTGTGGAGGCAATGGTCTGCGCGTAGGTGGTATGAATCCGGCCGTCGTCGGCAACTGCCTTCAGTAAGCCCTCGACAGTCTGCTTGAGCCGAATCGCATCCCGATGCACCAACAGATGTGCCAGGAACGGATGCTCGGTCTTCACATAAAGCTGCTGCAGCGCCTCCGCATCAGTGGTGTAGCCGGTCCGGGTCCGCCGGGTCTTGGGCATACCCAGTTCATCGAACAGCACCACTTGCAGCTGCTTGGGCGAGCCGAGGTTGATCTGCTTGCCTAGTACCTGGTACGCGTCGCCTGCGGCGCGGCTGACGGTGGCGGCAAATCCCGCTTCCAGAGTTTCTAGATGCTCGATATCGACGGCGACACCAGTCTGTTCCATGCGCGCCAGAGTGCGGAGCAGCGGTAACTCCACGCCATAGAGCAGGCTGGTACCGTTGCGCTGCTCGATCTCGGAGTCAAGCGCGTCGGCCAGATCGATGACGGCCCGAGCACGAACCATGGACGCCTCCGCTGCGACCTTGGCACCCGAGTCATCATCGCCGAAGTCCAGCGCCAGCTGGTCAGTGTCGCTGAGGTCTGGCGCGCCCTCGACCCGGAGCTCCCGCTTGAGGTGGCGGATGGTGAGATCAGCCAGATCAAAGGTCCGCTGATCAGGAGTGATCAAATAGGCGGCCAGCTGGGTATCGGAGGTGAGGCCGGCCAGATCCCAGCCGCGGGCCCAGATCGCCAACAATGGGCCCTTTGCGTCGTGCATTGCCTTGTGCCGCTCGGGGTCTGTGAGCCAGTCTGCGAGCGCGTTCTCATCATCAGGGCCGAGGTCTGACACCACGACGTAGGCAGCGGCCCCATCGGCGGCGGCCAGCGACAGAGCTGTCACATCACCGGTTCCCGATCCCCAGTGCCCGATGATGTCTACGCCGGTACGATCGCCGGCTGCGTGCTCGGCAAGCCAGTTCTCGAGCTCGCCGGGTTCCAGTCTTGCGGCCTCCAGGTCGAATCCACCTTCGGGAACAACCTCGTCTGCGTTCGGTAGTGCTTCGAGCAGCCGATCGCGCAGCACTCGGAATTCCAGGCCGTCGAACAGCTGGTGGGTCGCCTCCCGGTTCCATGGGCGGCGTACCAGATCGTCCAGACTGATCTCGAGGTTAAGATCACGAACCAGAGCGTTCACTTGGCGATTACGCAACACGTCGTCTACGCGCTTCTGGAATTCCTCGGCGGCCTTGCCCTTAAGCTCTCCGGCGTGCGCGGCCAGATTTTCCAGGCCGTCGTACATCTCGAGCCACTTGGCAGCCGTCTTCGGCCCGACACCAGGCACACCGGGCAGATTGTCGCTGGACTCACCCACCAGCGCTGCCAGCTCCGGGTACCGGGCGGGGGTGGCGAAATAGCGCTCCTCCACTGCCTTGGGCGTCATTCGCGCCAGGTCGGAGACGCCCTTACGCGGATAGAGCACGGTGACGTTGTCACTGACCAGCTGGAACACGTCCCGGTCGCCAGTACAGATCAACACTTCATAGCCAGCGGCCTCAGCGCTGGTAGCTAGGGTGCCGATGACGTCGTCGGCCTCATAGCCTTCCTTTTCCAGATAGGGGACGTTGAGAGCCTTCAGCACCTCCTTGACCAGGTCGAGCTGGCCCCTGAACTCATCTGGAGTTGTGGTCCGGTTGGCCTTGTATTCGCTGTAGAGCTCTGAGCGGAACGTGTGACGCGAGACGTCGAAGGCGACCGCAAGGTGGGTTGGCTGCTCGTCACGCAGCACGTTGATCAGCATTGAGGTGAACCCAAAGACGCCATTGGTGTGCTGGCCGGTTTGTGTCGAGAAGTTCTCGACGGGAAGAGCGAAGAAAGCCCGGTAGGCGATGGAATGGCCGTCGATCAGCATCAGCTTCGGCCGCGCTGGCGACTGGCTGACGGGCGCGCGAGCTGCCTGGGTCCTGGTCGGCACATGCCGACTTTAGCCGCGCGTACCGACATAAGAGGCGTCTAAGGTGAGCCCCGTGACTCCGATCCGCGACCGGCAAGACATTCCCGCCGAGTATGCCGAACTGCACAGCGCGCTGGATACCAAAATGGGCCTCGAGCTGCTGACTTTGACGCCTGAACGCGTGGTGGGCCGGATGCCGGTGGAAGGCAATACCCAGCCGTTTGGGCTCTGGCACGGCGGCGCCTCATGCGTGTTGGCCGAGACGCTCGCCTCGCTCGGTTCGTTCATGCATGCCCAGCCGGAAAAGATCTCGGTCGGGGTGGATATCAACGCGACCCACCACCGGTCGGTAACCGCCGGCTGGGTGACCGGCACTGCCACCGCATTGCAGCTTGGCAAGACCATTGCCAGCTACGAGATTGTGATCACTGACGACACCGGCAAGCGAGTCTGTACGGCACGGGTCACCTGCCAGCTGGTCAGTCCCCGGGCTGCCGCAGCTGCTCCGGGCAGCTAGCCGTCACCGGTTAGACGTAGCCGTTGGGATCGGTGGTGGTTTCGGCCAGCACCTCCAGAACATGATCGGCCTCAGTCGCCGGATTCACGAAGGCAAGCCGTAGCGCGGTCCGGCCCCGCCACTGTGTCGGAACGCAGAGGATCCTGCCGTCAAGGGCAAGTCGCCTCGACCAGCGTTTGTATGCTGCGTCATCCCATCCCGGCCGCTCGAACAGCACGACCGAGAGGATCGGCTCCTTGAGCACGGCAAGTTGGGGAATGCGTCGGATGCCATCCGCCACGGCCCGGGCGGTTGCCAGGGTTTGCTCAATCGCGGCGACATATCGGTTCGTGCCGTGGGTGGCCAGGCTGAACCAGAAGGGCAAGCCGCGGGCCCGGCGCGTCAGGTGCACGCCGTAGTCCCAGGGATTCCAAGCCTCTCGATCAATGGCATCGAGATATCCAGCGTGCTGGGCGTGTGCCGCTCGCGCCAATTGCGGCTGTCGGTAGAGCAGGGCACAGCAGTCGTAGGTTGCGAACAGCCATTTGTGCGGGTCGACGATGAAGCTGTCGGCGCGCTCGATACCGGTGAAGAGCTGCCGCACACTCGGAGCTGCCAGCGCCGCTCCGCCGTATGCCCCGTCAACGTGCATCCAGACGCCGAACCGTTTGCAGACGTCCGCGATACCGGCCAGGTCGTCGATGATGCCGGCATTCGTCGTGCCAGCTGAAGCCACCACCGCGAAGACATCATGCGACTTGGCGAGCGCTGCTCGCAATGCCTCGCCGGTCATCTGACCTTGATCATTTTCCGGCACCATCACTAGCTCCGCGTCCAACACAGCGGCTGCCTGGTGCACCGAGGAATGCGCCTGCGTGGTGCAGGCCAGGCGCCACTGTCCGGCCGGATGCTTACCTAGCTGGTTTCGGGCAAACTGCCGCGCCGCTACGAGGGCAGAGAGATTGCCGGTGGTACCGCCGGCAACGAAGCAACCTCCGGCAGTATTCGGCCAGCCGAGCAGCTCGACGAGCCAGGCGAGTGCTTGGTTCTCGGCGAAGATCGCGCCGGATCCCGACTCCCAGCTGCCAGCGAAGATGTTGTAACTGCTCACCACTGCGTCAAAGGCAAGTGCAGCCCGAGTTGGCGCGGCCGGAATGTAGGCCAAGTTCATCGGGTCGTCCTGGGCCCGAGTCGCAGGAGCGATAACGTCTTCAAAGATGCGCAGCGCCTCGTCGGCCCCTAGTCCCTCAGGCGTAATGGTCTGTCCGGCATCGGCAGCCAATTCGGATGCGGGCCTTGCCGTCGTTTTGGGATCTGAAGGCTTGCTAATGCGGCGGCTGGCCAGAGCCACCGTCGCTGCCGCGATCTCGGTCTCGTCTCCCCAGACACTGGCTGCCGCCGCTCCCACAGCCTGCGGGATGGCGGCATCGGAACCAATTGACGACGTCGTCACGGGCTCATGCTCCTGCCTCGCCGATCATCTGCCGACTACTCGCACGTTAGTTCGCGTGGCCAAAGCAGTGATCAACTACGACGTAGGGCAGCCGGCTTTACTGCCTTAGCTCGGCCGCTCCGAAGGCCCGTGACCCAGATCACCACCAAGGTAGGCAGCCCTCACATCGGGATCGTTGAGTAAGTCCTGGGCAGGGGCGCTCTTGACGATGTGCCCGGTTTCTATTACGTACGCCCGATGCGCAATCGCTAATGCTTGCTGGGCGTTCTGCTCGACAAGCAAGATCGTGGTGCCTCGCCGGTTGATCTCCTCAATGATCGAGAAGATCTGGTTTACCAGCATCGGGGCCAAACCCATCGATGGCTCATCGAGCAACAGCACCTTCGGCTCGCTCATGAGCGCCCGGCCGATCGCGAGCATTTGCTGCTCACCGCCTGACAGCGTCCCGCCGGCCTGCCGCCTACGCTCGGCGAGCCGGGGAAACAAGTCATAGACCTCGGCAAGATCTTTTGAGAAGTCCCCCTTGCGTGCATAGGCGCCCATGTGGAGGTTCTCTGCAACCGTCATGCCGGGGAAGATGCCACGACCCTCTGGTGCCTGACCGATGCCGACTAGCACCCGTTTATGTCCAGGCATTCGCGTGATGACTTGGCCGTCGAATCGAATCTCGCCCTGGGAAACCGTACGCAGCCCGGAAATGGTCTTCAGAGTGGTGCTCTTCCCAGCCCCATTGGCACCGATGAGCGTAACGATCTCGCCTTGATCTACCTCCAGCGAGATACCTCGAATCGCCTCGATCTTTCCGTAGTGGACATAGACGTCCTCAAGCTCAAGAAGCATCCGTCGGTGCCCCCAAATACGCCTCGATCACCCGAGGATCTCGCTGTACTTCCGCAGGGAGGCCCTCCGCGATTTTCTGCCCGAAGTCGAGCACGGCAACCCGGTCACTGATTCCCATCACCAGACTCATGTCGTGTTCAATCAATAGCACGGTGCGGCCGGAATCGCGGATCTTGCGGATGAGGTCTTGCAGGCCCAGTTTCTCCGCGGGATTCATGCCCGCGGCGGGCTCGTCGAGCAATATCAGCTTGGCATCGGTGGCGAGCGCCCGCGCAATCTCCAGCCGGCGCTGGTCGCCGTAGGGCAGGTTCTTTGCGGTATCTTCACCGCGGTTCGGAATGCCGACGAACTCCAGTAATTCACGAGCCTTCGCCCGACCCTCGCGTTCCTCCCGTCTGTGCCAGGGCAAGCCCAGGGCGGCGCCAGCGAGCCCAGTGCGATGGTGTGCATCGGCACCGACCAGCACATTCTCCGTCGCCGACATGTTGTGAAATAGCCGTACGTTCTGGAAGGTCCGCGCAATCCCGAGCTTGGTCACCTTGAACCGCTTCTTGCCATCGATCCGGTCACCGTTGAAGTAGATCTGTCCTTCGGTCGGGATATACAGGCCTGTCACCAGGTTGAACACAGTGGTCTTGCCGGCACCATTAGGGCCAATCAGCGCGAAGATCTCACCCTCATTGACGGTGAGCTCCACCTCGTTCACTGCGACCACACCGCCGAAACGCATCGTTACGGTTCTCAGCTCGAGCAACGGCCGAGTTGACGGGGTGACAGGAGCGTCGGTCATGTCCTGCTCACCTTTCTAGTTCGGGCGCTCGATCTTCGGCTGCAACTTCGCCGCCCGGGCCGCCAACCTCGCCACCCAGGGCACCCATGCCACCAGTGCCCTCCGCAAGCTCCGCCTGCCGCCGCCGCGATGGCCATAACCCCTCTGGTCGCAGTGCCATCATGAGTACGAGTGCCGCGCCGAACAGTAGGACCCGATAATCCTGAAACACCCGGAACCGCTCGGGCAGCCAGGCAATCAGGAAGGCCCCCAACATCACGCCGGGGATGTTCCCCGATCCCCCAAGGACGACCGCGGCGAGGATGGTTGCGGACAGGAAGAAGGGAAAGTTGGCCGGGATGATAGAGATCACCTTGCCCGCCCAGACCACGCCGACGGCGCCACCGATCGCCGCACCAATGGCGAAGGCAGCCAGCTTGTAGCGGAAGATCGGGACACCCATGAGCTCGGCCGCATCCTCGTCTTCGCGGATTGCCGCCCAGGCCCTACCGACCCGGCTATTCTCAAGCCGCTTGACGAAGATAATGGTCAGCACAATCAGCAGGACCAGCATGTAGTAATAGGGCCGCGGATCGAGGAGGCCGTACCTTAGCGGCCTCACACCGAATATCTCGAAATCCGACAGGTTCGGCGGGTGCGGAATCCCTGCGATGCCGCGCGGGCCACCGATGGCATCGGTGTTCTGGGCGGCGATACGAACAATTTCGCCGAATCCCAATGTCACGATGGCCAGGTAATCACCGCGCAGTCGCAACGTTGGAGCGCCAAGGATCAGGCCGGAGACGCTGGTGGCCAGCACCCCAACAACAAGGATTTCCCAAAAGTTCCAGCCGAACATGGTGCCAAGGATTGCCATCGAGTAGCCGCCGATAGCGAAGAAGGCCACGTATCCCAAGTCGAGCAAGCCCGCGTAGCCGACCACCACGTTGAGACCGATTGCTAAAGCGATATAGACACCGATGGGATAAAAGAGAACTGTTGCCCAATCGCTCCGGGGTGTCATGAAACTGCCGATCGAAGACGCCGGCAATAGCAGGGCACCGATGATGAGTGCTGCGTAGACGCCCCAGCGCGCCCATTTTGGCGCGTCGGTCCACCAGTCGCGAACTTGCTGAGTGCCGCCGCTGATCGTATGACGGCTCTTGGTCAATATGTTGGCGTTGCTCTTGGTCGTGGTCATGCGCGCGCCTGCTGCAAAGACTCGCCCAGGATGCCTGTCGGCCGAAACATCAGCACCAAGACCAAAACGACAAAGGCGACCACGTGCTGCCACTCCGATCCGAATAGCGCGGACCCGTACATCTCGATGAGTCCTAGAACAAGCCCTCCGAGCAGGGCACCACGTAGGTTTCCAATGCCTCCGAGGACTGCTGCGGTGAAGGCCTTAATGCCAAGCAAGAAACCAACGAAATAGTTGGTTTCCTCAAATCGCATGAGGTAGAGGGCTGCGGCGACACCGGCCATCGCTCCGCCAATCGCAAATGTCGCGGTGATGATGCGATCGATATTCACACCCATCAGTACCGCGTTCTCCGGTGACTGGGCCGTCGCGCGGATGCCCCGCCCGAGCTTTGTGCGCTCTACGAACTGGTCGAGCGCCACCATCATCACAACTGCGGCGACAACAACAAGCAGCTTGTCGTTACGGACAATGAAGTCGCCAATGGCAATGACGTCGCTTCGACTCACCCACCCCGGCGCCTGTACCGGAAGACGGCCACCTTGCTGCGGGAGGTTGAACAACTGCGGAATCACGATGAGCGCAAAGAGCTGTTGAAGAAAGAGTGACGCACCGATAGCTGAGATAAGCGCCGCTAGGCGGGAGCCGCCACGCTTGCGCAGCGGACGGTAAGCAATGTATTCAAGCCCTACGGCCGTAATTCCGGAGGCGACAACCGCGACAACGGCGATCAGTAGCAGCATCCCGACAAGTGCCACGCCCCCTAACTGACCCGAAACACCCAGCGTCGTGAGCGTGAACAGTGCCGCGACAGTCCCGACCATGAAGACTTCGGAGTGCGCAAAATTGATAAGCCGCAGCACTCCGTACACCATCGTGTAGCCCAGGGCGACTAGGGCATAAATGGCGCCGAGTGAGAGCCCGTCAACGGTGGCCGGCCAGAACTGATTCAGAAAATTCTCGAGCACCGCCGGTCACCTTCGGTAGTGGATCGGGAGCGCCGGAGCGCTCCCGATCCGGCCTGCACTAAGACTCTCACATCGAACTGCAGGTATCAGGCGGCCGGCTTAGGTGCCTCCTTGGTGTTACCGAGCAGGGAGTACGAGCCACCCTCGAACAGGTATACGTACACGTCGCTGGCGGTCGGCTCGCCGTTTTCAGCGAACTTGATCTGCTTGGTCACGCCAGGGACATCGATGGTCTTGAAGTACTCATTGATCGACTCGGTGTCGGTGTTACCTGCCTTGATTGCCTCGATGAACGCGGTGGCGGCGTCATAACCCTCACCCGAGTAGATCGCCGTCTCGGAGTTGAACTTGGCCTTGTAGGCCTCAGCGAGCTTCTTGCTTGCCGGGCCAGCCTTGCCCGTCGGGTCGATCAGGCACGGACAGCTGACGATAGCGCCGTCGGCGTTACTACCGCCTGCGCCTTTGGCGAGGCCGGCGTCCAATGAGCCGTCACCGGATAGGAACTGCGCTTCCACACCACCATCGCGCAATTGCTTGAGTAGCCGACCAGCCTGAGCGTAGTAACCGCCGTAGAAAATGGCATCCGGTGCCGCGGCCTTGACCTTGTTGACCGTCGAAGCGTAGTCAGAGCCCTGGGGGTCGATGACATCGGTCTGGGTTGTGACGCCGCCGCCCGTCAAGGTCTCATTCACCACGTCGGCGACGCCCTTGCTGTACTCCTGGTTGTCGTGGATGACGAATGCGGTCTTCGTACCCAGCGCCCGGGTCATGTACTCGGCGACAGCACTGCCCTGCGAAAGATCGTTCCCGACAATTCGGTGCCAGTATTTCCAGCCGTTCTCAGCCAGACCTGGGTTGGTCGCCGATGCAGTCACGCTAGGGATCTTGCCCTCTTCGAGAATCGGCCCGACCTGCCGAGACTCACCCGAGAACGCTGGACCGACAAGACCGACGATCTTGTCGGTGTTGATGGCCTGTTGAGCAAGAGCCGTGGCCTGTTCCGGGACGCCCTGGCTGTCGTACTCCACCATCTCGATCTTGGTCGCGGGATTTGTGGCGTTGTATTCCTCGAATGCCAGCTGAGCCGCGTTGCGCAGCGGAATCACGATGCCTGAGTTCTCACCCGTTAGGTCACCCATCAACCCGATCTTGACTGTTGCGGGGCCGGCCTCCGGTGAGCCACCTCCGGCCGCACCCCCCTGCTCTTCCCCGCCGCCACAGGCCGTTAGTGCTAAAGACGCGGCGGCTAGGGCGACTCCGAGACGGACAATTGTGCGATGACGCACCATTCCTCCTGACTAGATGTGCAAGCCAGCGCGGAAGCACTGACTTCCCGTTGTTGCTTGGGACGGCCGCAGCCTAGCTCGCCATCCGAGTGTTGAATCTAGTGGATCGGACGACTTATCTGGGTCGTTACACCTTTTTTGCAATCCCGGTTGGGGCTTCATCGGTATCGGCCACTGGTCCGCCGGTCCAGTTGATTCCAAGCGTTCGGCGAACATAATCGGCAGCCCGCATCGCCTTTTAGAAGGTTCGTTACATGATTGAAAGCAGAAAGATGCCGATGCGCTACTTTTTCTTCGCGACTGAGCCGTGCTCGATGACTCCTTCGGCGACTTCCCGCATTGACTTGCGCAAATCCATTGCGGTCTTCTGGATCCAACGAAACGCCTCGGGCTCACTCAGGCCAAGACCACTCTGCAGTAGACCCTTGGCTCGCTCGACTACCTTCCGGGACTCCAGTCGTTCGGTTAAGTCGCTGACTTCGGCTTCCACTGCTTGAATCTCAGCGAAGCGCGCCCGAGCGATCTCAATGGCAGGAACAAGGTCGGCCTTACTGAACGGCTTGACGACGTACGCCATTGCGCCGGCTTGGCTGGCTCGATCCACCAGCTCGCGCTGACTGAATGCAGTGAGCATGACGACAGGCGCAATACGCTCAGTGGCAATCTGCTCGGCCGCACTGATCCCATCGAGCTTCGGCATCTTGACATCCATGACCACGAGATCCGGTCTGAGATCGGTGGTCAGCGCCACTGCCGCTTCACCGTCACCGGCTTGGCCGACTACCTCATAGCCTTCCTCGGTGAGCATCTCCACCAGATCCAGACGGATCAGCACCTCATCCTCGGCAACCAGAACGCGGGTCTTTGTCCCGTCCCTGACCTGGTTGTTTTCTCCGGTCACGGGGACACTCTAGCCAGATGCTTGTTACAGCCATTGGCATTTGATCGACTGCCTTTGCGACGGCTGTGGCAGAATGATCGGGCTCGCGGGCGTTCGCCTGGCTAGTTGATCATTTGCCCTTGGCCGGGGTGGCGGAATGGTATACGCGGACGGCTCAAACCCGTCTGTCCGAAAGGACATAGGGGTTCGACTCCCCTCTCCGGCACTTCTTTCTGACTGTCGCTTGCCTGGTGACGTCGGCGACGGTGCGGCAAAACGTTGTGG
>DATFBI010000169.1:0-7647 GCA_035253925.1 Propionibacteriaceae bacterium | reverse complement strand
GGTCCCGGCGTACACAGTGGGAAATCCTGAGTTCGCCTTGCAGGTCGCGGTGCAGTCTCGCAATGGCCAGCTGAGCTTCCGCGATGCCATAGATCGGGCAGCGTTCATTCTGGGCGCCGACCGCTTCAACATCAGCGAGGTGAAGCAGTGCGCCTTCGTCGTTGGTGATCAAGGAGGCAACGTGCATTAACGCCATTGAGCTGGGTGCGCGCGTTGCTGTAGCGCAATGAGGCCTGCCGGATCGGCAGGCGTGTCACGATCCGGTGGCCACCAGCTGATGTCGGAGCGGCACTGTATGAAGGTACGGTGCACCTCGAGTAGGACGTCCGACATCTCCCCGGCAGCATGCGCGAATGGGCTCGGTCGTCCCTTCGAAAATCTCTACTACTGGTCTTCTTTCGCTTGTTACGGCTGGTGACGCCTTCGACGTATTAGGCTCTCCTGGTTAGGGTTCCTAACCATCTTTGGCGCATCGCGCATCACCCGGCGGCGTAGCAATCCTTGGCTTCCAAGGGCTCTTGAAAATTGAGCCGGTCGTTATTGCCGTTTTCCAGCGCTCGAGAAAGTAAGGGTAGAAACTAAGAACCGCCCAGCAGACGGGGCGGTTCTTTTGGTTTGGCGAGCCTCAGTTGCCTGTGCTCCGGTACTGCTGGAGTACCGAGGCAGGCACCCGGCCGCGGCTGGAGAGCTCGATGCCGTTGGAGGCAGCCCAGGCACGGACCGCTTTGAGGTCGACTCCAGAGCTGGCCTTCCGGCTCGTCGAGCGCTTTCCGCTCACCTTGCGCGCCTTGTTGATATAGCCATCGAGAGCACCGCGGAGCTTCGTGGCGTTGGAGTTGCTGAGGTCGATGGCATAAGTGGTGCCGTCGATGCCAAATTCAATGGTCTCGTCGGCTTTTGAGCCATCGACATCGTCCTCGAGAAGGACGATTGTCCTGCTTGCCATTTGGTTCCTTCCCCGTTTTTGGTTTGCTTAAGTGTCATAGTACTCAAGAATTTGCCGCTGTCTACTCCGCAGTAACTTGCGTATGGTCAGCTGGTTCTGAAGCAGTAATTTCGCCGAATTGCGCCGGATACGGTCTCAGCAATGCGTACAGTAATTCGTCAGCTTGTCGGCGCCAGGGTTTCACTGCTCCGCCGTATTGGACAATTTCACGTCCGGTTAGCTTCTCTCCAAAGGGGCCGTGCACCCGTTCACTGTGGAACCAAGGGGAAGCCTTAGGCCAATACTATAAGCCGAGCCTTGCGGCATGACGTCGGAAATCTTGACGTGGGTGGCCGAGAGCATCCTCCGGAATGGATGAATGAACTCTTGGTGGGATACGCGCGCGTATCAACAGATCAACAAGATCTCACCGTTCAGCGCCACGGTCTGCGTGCCCTAGGCGTTCGTGATGATTGCATCTATGTCGACCACGGTCTAACCGGTACCAACCGCGACCGACCCGGGCTCCGGTTAGCACTGGCTGCCTGCCGAGCGGGGGCCGCCTGCCGAGCGGGGGACACCTTGGTAGTTACCAAGCTGGACCGGCTCGCCCGCTCGCTGCCCGACACTCGTGACATCTTGGACGAGCTGACCAGGCGGAATGTCAAGCTCAGCCTCGGCGGCTCGATACAGGATCCCACTGATCCGGTGGGGCGGCTGCTGTTCAACGTGTTAGCGACGGTGGCGGAGTTCGAATCCGACCTGATCAAGATGCGCACCCGGGAGGGATGAAGGTAGCCAAGGCCAAGGGTCGGCTGCGCGGCAAGCAGCCAAAGCTGAAGCCGAACCAGGCCAAGCATCTGCTTGAGCTGCACGACTCAGGCAACGACACCCAAGCCGAACTCGCCGAACTCTTCGGCGTTGGGCGATCCACGATCTATCGCACCATTGACAGGATGCGGCCTGAACCTGTCGAACCCGAGCGGCCATTCGGCCACCTTGTGTCGCCGTCACCAACACCCAATCAGCACTCCGCGGAAATTTTGTCCAACCGAGTAGCGCGACAGTGAGTCGATACGGCCGGTACGCCGAATCCAAGGGAGAAGCCCGAACCTTCAGTCGGGCTTCTTCCTCATTGCCCCCTTCTCGAAAGGCCGCAGATTCATGTCAGCCACGTTTCCCTGCCAAGGGCTAAACAGCGCAATGGATCGGAAGCGGATCCCGCCGCCAGTGTGCGGTCAGCTCTTCTTCAACTCCTCGGCGAGCATCACGAGGATGCCGCTGGGGCCGCGGACATAGGTGAGCTTGTACACGTCCTCGTAGGTCGCCACGCCGCGCAGCGGGTGGCAGCCGTGCCTCGCGGCGATCGCGAGGGCCTCGTCGATGTCGTCGACCGAGAAAGCCACCCGATGCATGCCGATCTCGTTAGGTTGGGTGGGCTCGGTCTCGATCGCGTCGGGGTGGATGTACTCGAAGAGCTCGAGGCGACCGTTGCCGTCTGGCGTCTGGAGCATCGCGATCTTGGCGTGGTTGCCGTCGAGGCCGACGGCGGTGTCGGTCCACTCTCCACTGACCGTGTCACGGCCGAGAACGGTCAGCCCGAGGTCAGCGAAGAAGGCGATCGCCGCTTCGAGGTCGCGGACGGCGATGCCGACGTTCTCCAGCTTGATGGGCATGCGCTGCACGCTACCGAGTCAGGGCGACGTGTTCAGGTCCGTGAGCTGCCAGTTCCGGCTCAGCCGGACAAGGAACTGCCCCACAGCTGTGCCGCGAGCGGACCGGCTGCCGGGCCACTTTCCCGAGGAAGCGTTGGTAATCACATACATAACCGGCGCCGAAACGGACTGCTTAGCGTGGGCGCCTGTGTCGGGACGTCAGCCATGGCGGCCGTTAGAAACCGCAGACTGCGACCTCGATGAAATCAGCTATAACTGGCTTATGGTTTCGCGGGACCAGGCCGACCGGGAAGAGCAGTTAGCGGACGTTCAAGAAGGCACTGAGCAACGGATGCACAGCGCCGCCGATGTTCTTCCCGACAGCGAATCGGTACATGAGCGTGCCGAGCAGCTCAGCGCACGCGCCCAGGAGCATCGAGATCGAGCCGAGCAGCTTCGCAAGAGTGCTCCCTCTAATGACGACGCCGTGGAGCGGCCCTAATGGGCCCGATGGCCTTCAACGCGCTGCGCAGGGTTTGTCGGGTCACCATGGTGAGGTCAGGTTGATCATCGGTGACGATGTCGTAGGGCCGATCCTCCATGGATTCGGCGGTGGCCGGACCACTCCGGCGCCAACGCATCGGGCTCGTCGGCTTCTGATGACGCCAGTCATATCAGCGTCGCTGAGATATGGATCGACGGTGCCCAATCCCTGCTTCAAGGTTGATGTGCGCAAGAGCGTTCGGCCTTCCGCTCAACGCCAATGCGACCACAACATTTCGTGCAACTCCATTGCAATGACAGCGACGCGATCCGCCTACCTGGGATGACTCCCGATTAGCGCCGGTAGACGACCCTTTTGCGGGCAGTCACAGTCGAGAACTTGACGGACGTCTCCGCTCAGCGCCATCAGGGAATGAACGAACTACCTGTAGGACACAGGACTGGACGCGACCCGCCACCTAACTCTGCCGGCGCTTGTAGGAATCGCCTGTGGTTAGGAAGGCATTTCCGGAAGCAGACCAAGTTGTCCGAGAAACTCCATTTGGTCGAAATAAATGCGATGTGAAGTGATCCGGCCACCTTCGACGGTCGCGACGTCGCAGCCTCGCACCCTGATTTGCTTTCCGGTTGCCGGAATGGTCTCACCCGTTGGCATCGGCAACGGTGCAGAATTGGTTCCGGTGGTGTACCACTCGTCAACTGCCACGTTTCCCGACTCGTGCTTGGCCTCGTACTCGTATCGGAGGTCGGGAAATGGATCCGCCAATTCACGCAGGTAGTCGGCGATCGCCTCACGGCCGGTGATCTCACCCTGATCGGGGGTCACCGCAACGGCGCCGTCGGCGTAGCACTCCGCTGCGGCCTTGAAATCCTTGCTCTCGAATGCCGCCGCGGTGAGTCGGTCCATGACCTCGCGTGCCTCACCCATGGTGTCCTCCCTCCCTGACTACATGATCGCTGGGTCGTTCCGGACGGTGGCACAGATCACGCCCGTCCTGGCAGTGCTTCCTTTATCTAACTATTTGGATCCCGATGCCTCCAGGGCTCTCCAGTCAAACCGCACCCCACGGTGGCAAGATCAATCTGCAGAAAGGCTCGGCCTCTTGTTAAGGCAATGGAACCGCAGGGCGAAATGAAAGTCCATGAGCACCACCCTGCAGCAGCGCACCCTGAACTGATCTCCAAGCTGTCGGAGTTGTATGGCCTATCGCCGTAGACCCTAGGGGAGGCGTTTTGCGCAGGCTAGGATGACAGCAGGTTGTACTGCGAACGTGCCAAAAGCGGACCGGCTACCGGGCGGCGTTGCAATTGAACAATGCCACCAATGGAAAGGCCTGCTAAGAGCGTTGCGGCGGATTCCGTAGATGTCAGTGCGGCAGCCTCATGACTGACGTGGTCGACTCTATCGGCTCTGGGAAGATGACGGGTTGCCACAACGCAGTCTTCCTCGTGACCCGGCGGGCCAACCGCCCTCACTTTCGGCGAAGCCTGACTGTGTTGTAAACATGACCGCGCACTCGGTCGCGCCCTTTGATTCATCTGGGCCTGGTCGGTCCCATCCGCACCTGCCGGACCTGTTCTGCTCCGATCCAGTTGGGCAGCACGCTGAGGTCCCCGTGATTGGGCTCAGGTGGTGACTTCGTGGTCATGGGCTCGACCCTGCGCCAGGCCAGCCACATTATGACCGGCGGTCAGGGACTACAGGCTGCGCGAGAATGGGCGCCTGGATATTAATGGCAATCGCCAACGAGAGGAGCTTGCTACCCATGTCCCGGCACGGCACGATTCCCGTACGGCTAGCTAGCACCCCAGAGGAGTACGCACGATTCGACATCGAGCCTGGAGCGATCAAGCCTCGAGAGGATGGCCTCCGCACCTACGGAGATCCGGGCACATACGAATGGTGGTACTTCGATGCGCACCTGGACGACGGCGCCAAGCTGGTGGTGGTCTTCGCCACCAAGGACTTCACCGTCATGGACAGGCCGTTGGCGCCGACCATCCGGATCGACCTGACGTTGCCGGACAGCAGCCCAGTGCGCAAACTCGTAGAGCTGGATCCGGAGACGTTCTCCGCTTCCACCGACACGTGCGACGTCCGTATCGGTGAGAACGTTTTCAGCGGTGATCTGCACACATACACGATTCGCGCCCACGTCGAGGAGGTGGACGTCGACGTCACGTTGTCCAGTCAGGTGCCAGCGTGGCGACCCGAGACCGGACATTGGCTCTTTGGTAACAGTGGCGAGCACCTTTTTGCGTGGCTGCCGTCGGTTCCACAGGGCAAAGTGGTGGCGACGTACAGCGTGGCCGGCCGACACAGCACCTCGACAGGTGTCGGCTACCACGACCACAACTGGGGTAACGCACCGATGCCCAAGCTGATGCATCACTGGTACTGGGCACGTGGCGCGGCCGGCCCGTTCTCGGTGATCGCCTCGTACATCACAACAGAGAAGCGGTACGGGTACGCCGCCCTGCCGGTCTTCATGCTGGCCCGCGACGGAAAGCTCATTGCGGACGACAACAGCAAGGTGACCTTTGATGAGCTGGGCCGCTGCACTGACGTGGTGACCGGCAAGCCTTTCGGCAACGTCACCCGCTACACATACACCGACGGAGCTGAGCGATACATCATCACCTTCACGCGGCACTTAGACATCGCCTCGACGAAGCTGGTCGATGAACTCCGCTGGCGCAGGAAGGTCGCCGCCAAGCTCTTGGGGTTCAACGGCGCGTACCTGCGCTTCGTCGGCGAGCTTCGCCTCGAGCAGTACCAAGGCAAGGCCCTGGTGGAGAGCCATGTCGAGGACGCACTATGGGAACTCATGTACTTCGGCAAGGCGCGCCCCTGAAACACCGATGGCGCAGCCTGCCCAGAGGAACAGCGCACAGTATCGAGAGTTGCTGACCGCTGGACGGCGACACCTCGTCGCACGGGCGTGTCTATCGTTGATGCCGACATGAACATCCTGTTCGTCGCGACGGTCGCGTCATCCCCCGACCCGGCGTAGTCGCGGAAGCTCTAGATCTCCGGCGTAAAGCACTTCGGCATCTGGGCACTCGCAGAAGCGGCTCAGGCATGCTTCGGTCAGCCGGCTTGGCCCGACGACCGTGCCGTCACCGAGGCGTCGATTGAGTTCGAGGTCCCCGACCTGCCCACGCGGCCGCGGCCGCGGGACGAGCTCGAGGAGCGCGGCTTTGCGCTTCTGCACGGCGCCCGTGAGGAGCTCTGCGGGCCAGACCATCGCGCGTCTGCTCTCGCCGGAGGGGCTGATAGTTGGTCTGTCCTAATACCCCGGCGCTCCGCGACCAGGATTGAGGCGCCAGCACTTAGCGCCTCGCGCAGCCAGCCCGCTGGAGGAACCTTTAACGGGCCTAGATGAGTCAGGCGACACCGCGGAGATCCTAGTGGTGGGCGGAGGGCACATAACCAGGAGCAGAAGGGATCCACCGCGCAGCTGTTGAGTGTTCGCTGTATTGATTACAGCCCGCATAGACGAAGGTGGCCGCAGGTCTTGCCGGTTGCCCGGATCGGATGGAACCGTTGGTCAGGAGGGTTGACTATGGGACCTTTCGATCATGCGGAGCTTGGCGGCTCGGACGTAAAGCTTGGGACCGGCAAGTTGGTGGGCAGCGTCGCTGAGCTGTGGCGTTACCCGGTTCGCGGCCTACTTTGTCGTCGGCGAAGCGCTGACGAACGTGGCCCCAAACCTTCCCATCGACAATGATTGGGGCACCCACACCGCAACCGATGGCGGTGATGCGTGCGGCTTCGGCAATGTCGCCGGCCACATCCGGTAGCGAGCAGCATGCGGCAGCTGGCGGTGTGCCCACGTAGTTCGTACATCCTCTTGCCTGACGCGCCCAGCGGCAATGGGTCAAGCCCAGCCTGGCGTCCGCAGGAGGGTCGTCTTGGGGGAGGGGGCCTCAGGTGTTGGCCGCGGGTTCTGCGGCGTCTTCGATTTCGCCGACGAGGACTTCGATGACGTCTTCAAGGAACAGGATTCCCGTGGTGCGGCCGTCGGGGTCGACGGCTCTTGCAATGTGGGAGCCGGATCGTCGCATGGCTGCGAGGGCGTCTTCGAGGTCGGAGTGGTTGTCGATGGTGGGCAACCGCCGGATGCGTTTGGCGGGGATGGTTTGGTTGGCGGCGTTGGTTCCGGTGAGGTCCATGACGTCTTTGAGGTGCAGGTACCCTGTAGGCTCTCCGGCGGCGTCGTGGATGGCGTAGCGGGAGTGGCCGGCGGCCACGACGGCGCGTTGCAGGTCGTTCGGGGTGGCGTCGGCGGGGAGGGCGACCACGTCGGCGATCGGGACTTCGACGTCGGAGGCCTTCTTGATGGTGAACTCGAATGCGGCGGCCAGGGCTCCGGTGGTGTCGTCGATGAGCCCTTCGCGGGTGGATTGCTCGACGATGCTGGCGACCTCGCCGAGGGTGTAGGTGCTGGTTGCTTCGTCTTTGGGTTCGACGCGGAACAGCCGGAGGACGCTGTTCGCCAGCCAGTTGAGCAGCCAGATGACAGGTTTGAAGATGCGGGCGATCATGACCAGGGGCGGAGC
>DATFBI010000168.1:0-8335 GCA_035253925.1 Propionibacteriaceae bacterium | reverse complement strand
AGCGGATGAGGCACGCCACAGAAAGAAGGCACGCAGAGTAGTGAAGCAGGTCAATACCCTCGACCGGGTCGTGATCCGGTTCGCCGGGGACTCGGGCGATGGCATGCAACTCACCGGTGATCGATTCACCTCCGACTCGGCGGTTTTCGGCAACGACATCTCAACGCTGCCTAACTTCCCGGCTGAGATCCGGGCACCCGCTGGCACGTTGCCAGGTGTCTCGAGTTTCCAGCTGCACTTTGCCAACTACGACATCATGACGCCCGGCGACCGGCCGGACGTGCTCGTCGCCATGAATCCAGCGGCTCTTAAGGCCAACATCGACGACCTGCCACGGGGCGGCGTGATCATTACCGATTCCGCCGACTTCACCAAGCGCAATCTGGCCAAGGTTGGCTATGACAGTGATCCCCTTACCGACGGCTCGCTCGACGACTACCAGCTACATGCGCTGGATCTGACTGGCATGACCATCGAGGCCGTCAAGGAGTTCGGCCTTACCCGCAAGGACGCATCCCGGGCCAAGAACATGTTTGCGCTCGGGTTACTCACCTGGCTCTATCACCGCCCCACCGAGGGCACGATCAACTTCCTGACTACCAAGTTCGCCTCCAAGCCGGAGATCCGTGACGCCAACATCACCGCCTTCAAGGCCGGATACGCCTTCGGTGAGACCACAGAGGTCTTTGCCGTCACCTACGAGGTAGCGCCGGCACCCATGCCGTCGGGTAAGTACCGCCAGATCTCTGGCAACCTTGCCCTGGCCTACGGGCTGATCACTGCATCCAAGAAGGCCGGTCTACCGCTGTTTCTCGGGGCCTACCCGATCACTCCGGCTTCGGACGTACTGCATGAGTTGAGCAAGCACAAGCGGTTCGGAGTCACCACATTCCAGGCCGAGGACGAAATCGCCGGAATCGGTGCCGCGCTGGGCGCCAGCTTCGCCGGTCACCTTGGGGTCACGACCACCTCCGGCCCCGGCGCTGTATTGAAGTCGGAGACCATCGGCCTCGCCGTGGCGACCGAACTACCGTTGATCATTTGCGACATCCAGCGCGCCGGTCCGAGCACCGGCATGCCGACCAAGACCGAACAGGCCGATCTGCTACAGGTGATGTTCGGACGTAATGGCGAGGCACCTGTTCCCATACTGGCGGCGCAGTCCCCCGCTGACTGCTTCCCTACCGCCTTGGAGGCCGTACAGATTGCGATCAAGTACCGGACTCCGGTCGTGATCTTGTCCGACGGCTACATCGCCAATGGCGCGGAGCCCTGGCTGATACCGAACCTCAATTCCGTACCCGCGATTGACCCGGAGTTCGCCTCAGCGACCAACGCTACGGACAAGGCCGGCGAGCAAGTCTTCATGCCCTACTTGCGTGATCCCCAGACCCTTGCCCGGCCGTGGGCGATTCCTGGCACCCCGGGCCTCGAGCATCGCATTGGCGGTATTGAGAAGGCCAGGGACACTGGCGCGGTGTCCTATGACCCGGCCAACCACGAGGAAATGGTCCGCACCCGCCAGGCCAAGATCAACGGAATCGTGCAAGACATTCCGAATCTGGTCGTCGATGATCCCGCCGACGCCAACGGCCGGCATGCGCGCGTCTTGGTGCTGGGCTGGGGTTCCACTTATGGGCCTATCGTTGCCGCCGCACGCCGGGTACGAAAAGCCGGGCGATTAGTCGCCCACACCCACCTACGGCACCTGAACCCGTTCCCCGCCAATCTCGGCGACATCTTGCGCAGCTATGAGCGCGTGATCGTTCCGGAGATGAACATGGGTCAGCTGGCCTTGCTGCTGCGGGCGAAGTATCTGGTGGACGTACGCAGTTATTCCCGAGTTCGCGGGTTGCCGATCTCCCTCAGCGAACTTGCTAATGATCTAGAAGCCGAGATCGATCAACTGGAAGGGACGAACCCGTGACCGCCGTCGATCAGCTACATCCGGAGCTTGATCATCCCACTTCCCGGCTCGAACCAAATGGCAACGGGCAGAGTTATCGGGGACTTGCCGGCGTTCCACTTACGTTGGAGCCGCTGAATCGCAAGGACTTCACTAGTGATCAAGAAGTTCGCTGGTGCCCGGGCTGCGGTGATTATGCGGTGCTTGCGGCGTTCCAAGGGTTCATGCCCGAGCTCGGCATCAAGCGTGAGAACACCGTGATCGTTTCCGGCATCGGCTGCTCGTCGCGCTTCCCGTACTACGTGGACACCTATGGCATGCACTCGATCCACGGCCGGGCGACCGCGATCGCTACTGGAGTGGCGACGGCGCGTGAGGATCTGGCGGTCTTTGTGATCACCGGCGACGGCGACGCACTCTCCATCGGTGGCAATCATCTGATACATGTACTGCGCCGCAACGTGAACCTGACGATCTTGCTTTTCAACAACCGGATTTATGGGTTGACTAAGGGTCAGTACTCCCCCACCTCAGAGATCGGCAAGATCACCAAGTCCACGCCCATGGGCTCCCTGGACAACCCGTTCAATCCGGTTTCGCTGGCGCTTGGCGCCGAAGCGACATTCGTGGCGCGGACTATCGACTCTGACCGGAAGCACCTCACAGGCGTGCTTCGGGCGGCTGCGGCGCATCGCGGCAGCTCGCTGGTGGAGATCTACCAAAACTGCCCGATCTTCAACGACGGTGCCTTTGATGCGATCAAGGATCCGGCTACCTCGGCGGACGCGATCATCCCGTTGAATCATGGAGAGCCAATCCGGTTCGGTGTTGATGGGCACCTCGGTGTGGTGCGTGATCCCAAGACCGGAACCTTTTCAGTAGTCGAGGTGGCCGATGTCGGAGAGGACGCACTGGTTGTGCACGACGCCCATGTCACCGATCCGTCGTTCGCCTTCGGGCTTTCTCGGCTAACCGATGCAGGCGTATTGCACCGGGCACCGATTGGCATCTTCCGCGACGTCGAGGCAGCGACCTATGACGACGAGGCTCGTCACCAGGTGGCCCTAGCGGCCAGCTTGGGCAGTGATGATGACGCCCTGCAATCGGTCATCAACGGCGGCGACACCTGGACCGTTCGCTAGCTTGCCGCGTGACGTCCGATTTGATTGCTCCGCTCGACAGGCTCGCTCCGCGCGGATCGCGCTTGGCAGTCGCCTACTTCGTCGTCGTTCGGGGACGGAAAAGCGTGTCCCCTCACTCCTCGTCAGCACGGCGCCGCGCAATCCGTAGTAACCCACACCCGCCAGACGTTGGCCGTCGGGCCGGGAAATCCCATAGTTTGCCGTGGGCCCGGCAGCTGACCGCCTTGCTGACTAGAGTGCGCTGAGGACGTTCCTTGTGATCGCGAGCGTCGGCATTGCGCGAGCGATCACCACAACCTTGTCAGGAGACGATCCATGAGCTCGAACAACCCGTACGGCGGTCGATGGGCCGAGGGAGGCCCGCAGCCGCTGGCAGGTCAAGCGCCAAGTCAACCGTACGGGTATCCACCACAGGCGCCGGCTGGGTACCCTCAGCAGCCCGCGGTAGGCAGCCCTGATACTGCTTCTGGTTACACCTTCGGGCCCTTTGCGCCAGACCAGGAGGAGACCGGCTGGGACGCCAGCCCTCAACCGGCCCCATACGGAAGGCCAAATGGGCCGTACAGCCCGGGTCCCGCGCAACCAGAGCCGCCACGCAAGGGCATCGACAGCAAGACAAAGATCTTGCTCATCATCGGCGCGGCCGCGCTGGCCGTGATCTTGATTGCCGTCATTGCGGTAGTCGTCGCAACCCGCGACCAGTCCAGCACGCAGGGGGGTGCCGGAGGTCAGCAGTCCAATCCATCACAGACCGGTGCGTCCCGCCCCTCCGATGCGGTCTCGGCGTACCTGCAGGCGCTCTCCGCCGGCGATGCAACCACAGCGCTGTCCTATGCCGCCGATCCAGCTCCTACCGGCCCATTGCTGACCAATGAGGTGCTCGCCGCATCGCTGCAGCGTGAGCCGCTGACTGGGATCGACGTACCGGTCATTGAAGATCAGAATGCGAAATCAGTCTCCGCCACCTACACCCTCGGCAATTCCGCGGTCAGTGAGTCGTTCGACGTCGTCAAGGTAGGAGACGTTTGGAAGATCAGCCGCGCCGTGAAGGATCTGGATATCTCCTTTATCGTGAACGGGTCTCTTCCGGTCAAGATCAACGGGGTGAAGGTTTCAGAAGATTCGGTTGCGGTCTTGCCCGGCTCGTACGCCTTCACTACCGGGCTGCCCCATGTCAGCTACGGGTCGAAGAACGTGGTGCTAGTGAAGAGCCCGTATGTCGAAGCGGACACGTATCAGATTCAGAGCCAGCTCACGAAAGCCGGCAAGAAGGCAGTCATCTCGGCGACCGAGAAAAGCTTCAACAACTGCCTGCAGCAGCACTCCCTTAGTCCTAGCAATTGCCCACAGAAGTTCAACTCCAAGTACAAGTACAACAAGAGCACCATCACCTGGACCCAATCCGGTGGTGATCCATTCCGGAAACCGACCGTGTCGTTCAGCGGGACGCAAGCTCGGGTGGAAGTGCCGATCAATCTTAAGCTGTCAGGGAGCTGCACCTACCAGGGTCGATCCGGCAACTGCTCCGGAACGCTGACCGGAAGATCGATCGCGATGGTCAAGGTGACGAGCAAGCCGCTCAAGGTTAGGTGGCTCTGATCCCGAGCAGCTTAGAAAGCGTGGCTACCGGTCGGTAGCATGTGCCGAGTGACTGAGACCTCTGTTGCTCGGAAACCTGCCATTGACTTCTCTACCTTCGACGAGGGCATCCGCGTTCAGGACGACCTTTTCCGACATGTGAACGGGTCGTGGCTCAATAAAACGGAGATTCCAGCCGACAAGCCACTGACCGGTGCATTCATGGAGCTCCGCGACAAGGCCGAGGCGGCGGTTCGCGACATTATCACCACCCTTGAAGGTGGGGAACCCGGCTCCGATGAAGCGCGCATTGCCGACCTGTACGCCAGCTTCATGGATGAGGAGGCAGTCGAGAAGGCCGGAACTGAGCCGATCTTGCCATTGCTGGCCTCCATTGATGCGGTGGAGACGGTTCCAGACCTAGTACGGCTGGTCGGTGGCTTCGCACGCCAAGCGGTAGCCGGACTCGTGGGGCTGCAGGCCGAGCCGGATCCTGGGGATCCCAACCGGTATGTGATGTTTGCCGGACAGGGCGGCTTAGGCCTACCTGATGAGGAGTACTACCGGCTGGACGAGTACGCCGAGATTCGTGCCCAATATGTGCAGCATGTCGCGGCGTCCTTCGCACTGGCCAGCATCGAAGACCCCGAGGCCCAGGCACAGCAGGTATTTGATCTTGAAACTCAGATTGCTGCGACACATTGGGACAAGGTCAGGTGCCGAGATCTGCGGCAGATGTACAACCTCATGAGCCTCGATGAGTTCACCGCCAGCTGTCCGGGCCTGCATTGGCGGGAGTTCCTGGCCGGAGGCGACATCGCCGAGTCGAAGATGGGTGAGCTGGTTGCCATGCAGCCGTCCTTCTTCGCTGATGTGTCGGGGTTGATCACTGATGACCGGCTGCCGGCCTGGCAAGCCTGGGCCCGCTGGAAAGTGATCAATTCCCTGTCTCCGTACCTGTCCAGCGCCTTTGTGGATGAAAACTTCCGCTTTTATGGCACGGTTTTGTCCGGTACGCCGGAGCTTCGTGAGCGCTGGAAAAGAGGCGTTGCACTGGTCGAGGCCTCGGTTGGTGAGGCTGTCGGCAAGATCTATGTCGACCGCCATTTCTCGCCGGTCGCCAAGGAGCGGATGGATCAGCTGGTCGACAACCTTATCGAGGCCTACCGGCGCTCCATTACTGATCTTGACTGGATGACAGAGGAGACCAAGGAAAGCGCGCTTGCCAAGCTTGCCAAGTTCCGGTCACATATCGGCTATCCGAAAAAGTGGCGGGACTACTCCTCCTTGGTGATCACTCGCGATGACTTGATCGGCAACGTCATGCGGGGGGCTGACTTCGAAGTCAACAGGGCATTGAACAAGATCGGCCAGCCGATCGACCGCGAGGAATGGCTGATGACGCCACAGACGGTCAACGCGTACTATCACCCACTCAAGAATGAGATCGTTTTCCCAGCTGCGATCTTGCAACCACCTTTCTTCAACGAGTACGCCGACGATGCGGTGAACTACGGGGGCATCGGTGCGGTGATCGGCCACGAAATCGGCCATGGCTTTGATGATCAAGGTTCCACCTGCGATGGCGACGGCATGCTGCGCAACTGGTGGACCGACAAGGACCGGGAGGCCTTTGAGGAGCGAAGCAAGGCGTTGATCGATCAGTACAACGTCTTGGAACCAGCACAGGCGCCCGGGCACCGGGTTAACGGTCGGCTGACCATCGGCGAGAACATCGGTGATCTTGGCGGACTCTCGATCGCCTTCAAGGCGTACCAGATCGCACACCAGGACGATCCCGAGCAGGCGCTGGACGGGTATACGCCGGAACAGCGACTCTTCCTGAGTTGGGCTGCGGTATGGCAGGCAAAGGTGCGGACCGAGATGCTGCTGCAGCGCCTGGCCACCGATCCCCACTCGCCGGCTGAGTTTCGGTGCAACCAGATCGTCCGCAACCTGCCGGAGTTTTACTCCGCCTTCGACGTTGCAGAATCCGACGCCCTCTGGCTCGACGAGAACCAGCGAGTCAAGATCTGGTAACCATCCACTGGCAAGTCGTCGGCCTGGCCGACTTCGCCCACCGAGTCGTCGATCTGGCCGGTTCGGCGCGTCCGGCGATCGTAGCGATCAACGGTCGCAGCTCGAGCGGCAAGACGAGCCTGTCGCGACAGCTCGTGGCTGCGCTGCCGAATTCTGCTGTGCTGCACACTGATGACCTTGCCTGGCACCACGGGGTGTTCAGCTGGGACGAACTCCTCATCAATGACGTACTGCCGGTGTTGCGCAAGCGGCGTGCGCTGCACTATCGGCCGCCTGCCTGGCTGGCTCGTGGTCGAGACGACGCCATCACGCTCGACGGTGATCGGGACTTCGTGATCATCGAGGGTGTCGGAGCGAGTCAGGCCTCGGTGCGGGCCGAGCTCGACGTGATCGTCTGGATGGAGACCCCGCAGGTGATACGCGAGTCGCGGGATGCTGTACGTGTCTCGGCCGGTGAGATCTCAGCCGCCTCGTACGCCGGATGGATGGCTGAAGAGAACGCCTACATGGCCGCCGATCGGCCGTGGGAGCATGCCGATCTGATCATCGACGGAAGCGGCTCCGTCGACCATGATCAGGAAACCGAAATTGTGCTGGGCGTCACCTCACCGGCTGGCTAGGCCGGAGCAAATGGCGCTGATTTTGCGACTTGAATGGTGGCAAGTCGTGGCCAGGATTTGCTAGCAACGGACGCCTGGATAGTGGAAACTAAGGCTCAATTTCTGCCTCTCGCGAGTCCGCTGGCTTCCCAGCCGTAGCGGCGGGAATGGAGATTGGCTATGCCACACGATGTTGAGGATTTACCGCCCGGCACTCCACGCGAAGTACGATCGCGGGCCGCTGATCCGCCGCGGGAACCCTATGCCGATCCGACGTTGGGCATTTCGGTTGAACCGGTGACCGGTCCGGCTCCGAAGCATCGGCTGGTCGTTATCGGCGACTCATTGGCTCACGGTTTTCAAAGCGGCGCCATCTTCAACACCGACATCTCCTTTCCCGCGATCGTGGCGTACGAACTCGGATACCTCGATCAGTTCCGGTATCCGCGTTATGGCGGGCCGGGAGGCGGACTCCCGCTGAATATCGAATACCTGCTTCGTGACCTGGAGAGCCGCTACGGAACGGAAACGAGCTGGTTCGAGCTGCCGCTGGCATTATTTACGAGCCGAGAGTTTCTCGATCGCGTCGAGGACTATTGGGAGCGTGGGCCTGGTACCGAAGTACCTCCACTTGCGGGATATCTGAACAACTTAGGGATTTACGGCTGGGACCTGCGCGATGCATTGTCTAAATCTGCGACAGTTTGTCGCGCGGTGATCGACAAGCCGCGTGACAATCCCATAGACCAGTTAATTGAGAACCATGGTGAGCGAGCGGCTCTTCGCGTCTATCCCAGTTGGCCGGAGTCGTCGTTGCCTATGACACTGTTTGACGCCGCGGTCGCGCTCGGCGACGACAACGATGACGATGAAGACGCCGGCATTGAAACTCTAGTTATCGAGCTGGGTGCGAACAATGTATTGGGCTCGGTGTGCAAGTTAAAGCTGGTCTGGAGCGAAGCTGGATACGACGACCTCGCCAAAAAGGGCGCCTTTACCGTCTGGACGCCCAGACACTTTGCATCAGAGCTGAATGCTGTGGCTGAGCAAGTGAAGCGCATCAAGGCCCG
>DATFBI010000167.1:0-5522 GCA_035253925.1 Propionibacteriaceae bacterium | reverse complement strand
CGCGCGCAGATCGTCGAGGTCAGCGTCAGTTGCGTGGGCTTCAAATGCTTGCACGTCGCTGGTTAGACGGTTCATGAGACTTGCACCTCCTGGTCATCACGGAACCGGCTACGAACTATCACGAACCGGCTAAGACAGTTCTAGGGCTGAGCCTTGGCCATGGCAGGCACGCGTGCCCATGGTAACTTCGCCGGGCCGGCCCCTCATGATCATGGTCCCTCACTCTGTGCCCCGACCATTGGTGCTCGCCCCGGCCCGCTCACGCTCGTACTCCCATCGGCGCTGAACGGGTCCCGAGATAACCGTTGATAGGGCCGCCGGACAGGACGGTTGACTGGGCCATTGGGATTCCGCTCGTGGTTAGTGGGATCTCGGCCCGTTGGGAGTTGCCGCCCCTGGCGGGCTACTTGTTGTCAGTGGTGTTGATCTTGGTTTGGTCCGCGGTTAGTCCGCAAAAAGTCCGCAGTACGTCGATAAGAGATGGGTAGCAACGGTCAGTGATGACAGGTGAGAGTCCTAGCCAGAGCGGGTTTAGTGGATATCTCCCCTAGTCACGAACCGACCGCAGCCGATATCCGGCTTATCGACCGACTCGTCCTCTTAATTGAGAGCTGCTCGCGCAACGCGCGCATTGTTCCGCCCACTTCGTCGTCACTCGCAGAGGAAAAACGCCTCCGCTCCCTCCTCCCCAGCACGGCGGGCGCGCGATCCCCGGCGCTCGCAGCTTCCTCATAACTGCTCGCGCAACGGGCGAAAGTGGTCGGGAACGCACGAACCAGCGCGAAATCTGATGTCGTAGCTGACCACTCTCCTTCGCCGAGCCCTCCGCCTCAGCACGAGGAGGAGGGCCTCCGCATGACTCTGCCGGAGCCGCCAACCGAGATCTTCGACTAGCTCAGGCGCATGGTTCCAGGTACTCATCGGCGATGTCCCGGCCACCTTCCCGCCGGGAGTCGTGGGCGATACCGTGCATTCAGGCGGGGCAATTCAGGCAGGCCCTGCCTGCCACGACCACCGATTGACCGCGACTTGCGATGTAAGCCGCGCACCGAGGAAGGTTGACCATGACCCAGACCGCCAGCACCGACTTCCCCGCTCTGGAAAGCGACCCCATCGACAAACTCGCTATCGATACGATCCGCACGCTTTGCATGGATGCTGTGCAGGCCGCGAACTCCGGCCACCCTGGAACTCCAATGGCATTGGCGCCGGTGATGTACACGGTCTGGCAGCGGTTCTTACGGTTTGATCCAGACCACCCGATCTGGAGCAACCGCGATCGCTTCATACTGTCCGCCGGCCACGCCTCGACCCTGCTTTATTCGATGCTGCACCTGGCAGGAGTCAAGTCGGTCAATCCGCAATACGAGGTGCTCGGTGAGCTGGCGGTCCCGCTAGAGGACCTAAAGAAGTTCCGCCAGCTGGATTCCAAGTGCCCGGGCCATCCGGAATACCGCTGGACCGCAGGTGTGGAGTGCACCACCGGTCCACTCGGCACCGGCATTGCAACCAGTGTTGGCATGGCAGTAGCCAGCCTGTGGCAAGCGGCCACGTTCAATCGGCCGGGCTATGACCTCTTCGATTACGACATCTACGCGATCGCCGGCGACGGCTGCCTTATGGAAGGCATTGCCGCCGAGGCGGCTTCCTTCGCGGGCCATCAGAAGCTGTCCAACCTTTGCTGGATCTACGACAGCAACAAGATCACTATTGAGGGCAGTACTGATCTTGCCTTCACTGAGGATGTCGCGACACGCTTCGAGGGCTACGGCTGGGCCATCCAGCACGTCGACGACGCTAATGATCTTGATGCACTGGCTAGCGCACTAGAGGCGTTCAAGGCCGAGCAGGACCGGCCGACCATGATCATCGTCAAGAGCGTTATTGCTTACGGCGCTCCTACCAAGCAGGGTCACCATTCTGCTCATGGGGAACCGCTCGGGGTTGAGGAGATCCGCGGCACCAAGCGCTTCTACGGCTGGCCAGAAGACGAGAGTTTCCTGGTGCCGGACAAGGTACGAGATCATTTTGCGGAGTCCGGGAAACGAGGTGCCGAGCTTCGGGCTCAGTGGGACGAGCTCTTTGCTGCCTACAGCAACGAATATCCCGAACTCGCTGATCACCTCGACAAGATGCAACGTCGTCAGCTGCCCGACGGCTGGGATGCCGATCTGCCCGAGTTTCCGGCCGATCCGAAGGGTGCTGCCGGACGGGAGACCAACCAGAAGGTGCTGAACATCGTCGCCCAGCGGGTGCCGTGGCTCATCGGTGGTTCATCCGATCTTGCGCCGTCCAACAAGTCGCGCCTTACCTTTGAGGAGGCCGGAGACTTCCAGCCGGATAACAGGGCGGGTCGAAATCTGCACTTCGGGGTCCGCGAGCATGCTGCTGGCGCGATCACAAATGGGTTAGCGCTCAGCAAGATCAGGGCGTACCAGGCTGGGTTCTTGATCTTTTCCGACTTCCAACGCGGCGCGCTACGGCTGTCGGCATTGATGGAGCTACCGGTTATCCACGTCTTCACCCACGACTCCATCGGCGTTGGTGAAGACGGCCCTACGCACCAACCGGTCGAGCATCTGGCTTCGCTGCGTGCCATGCCGGGCTTGATCGACATCCGCCCTGCCGATGCCAATGAGGTCGTCGAAGCGTGGCGGGTGATCATGCCGCTGCGCCACGATCCGGTTGCGCTGATCTTGTCGCGGCAGGCGCTGCCCACGCTTGATCGCAGCAAGTACGCGCCTGCAAGTGGGCTAGCCAACGGAGCATACGTGCTCGCCGGGGATGCCAACGAGACTCCCGACGTGATCTTGATCGCAACTGGCAGTGAGGTTTCCCTCGCGGTTTCGGCATACGAGCAGCTGGTTGCCGAAGGGATCAAGGCGCGGGTGGTCAGTATGCCGTCCTGGGAGCTGTTCGACCGGCAGACCGAGGAGTATCGGGAGCGCGTGCTGCCCCCGGAGGTGACGGCCCGCGTCGTCATCGAGCAGGCCTCGTCGTTCGGCTGGGACCGCTGGGCAGGTAGCCAAGGCGAGATCATCGCGATGAGCACCTTCGGCGCCTCAGCCCCGCTCAAGGCACTGCAGTCAAAGTTCGGATTTACTCCCGAGGCGGTGGCCGCGGCGGCCAAACGTCAGATAGGACGCTGAACGGTCCGCGCAACTTCAAAAGCCACTGCACCCTTGGCATAGTCGGCTGAGGTCAGGCGGACCAACACTTCCTGTCCCAGGCGCAGCCGATCACCAATGACTCGCGCCTCGACGGCCGGTTCGTCGATCATCACAGTGCCGTGTTGTTTGTCCCGATTGACTTCCACGACGGTGCCCATGAAGGTCTGGCCAACACGATCGGCCAGCAAATAAATCTCCAGCAGATCGATGATTGCTCGCTCGTACTTTTTGGCCCGTCGCTCCGCGATTGCCATCTGCTCAGGCAAGTTGTCGAGGGAACGAAAGACCCAGGCGGGGACGGGCTGATCAGCACATAGCGCGACGCAGATCTCCCCGGCGTAGCGGTCCACGAGGCGTCGTATTGGCGCCGTTGTGTGCGCGTAGTCGCTGGCGAGTGCGGAATGGTCGACATCCTCAGGGATGCCACCGCTAAAGCTGCGGTAACCGGCCCCACGGAACAACCGCGTAGCGGAGTTGAGCATAGCCGCCTGATCAGGTCGAGTCGGGTTGAGGATCCGGATGAAATCGGCGTAGTCCATCTCCGGAGGCCACACGATCCGGAGTGCCTTGGCGACCTGGCGCAATCTGCCCAATGAGTAGGCGTCCGCTGGCGGCATAGTTCGCACGATGCCGACTTGCCCGTACAGCATGATGTGTGCCGCAGCCATGCCTGTCAGCAGTGAGATTTGAGCGTTCCAGCCCTCGACAGGTTCTGGTGCCCGGAAGCGAAGGGTCCAGCTGTTTCCCTGCCGCAGGATCTCTTGCTGCGGGATCTTGAGGCTGACACCGCCGCGATCACGTTCCCGGATCTCGCGCCACTGGCCTACGAGCTTGAGCAGGGTCAAAGTCTGGCGCGGTGTGCTGGCGTCGATTTCACGCTGGGCCTCGGCGTAGCTGAGCTGAGCGCGGCTGCGAACCTTCGCCCGTACCACCTCCGCGGCTAGCGTCTGACCGCGATGATCCAAAGTGATGGTCCACAGCAGCGCTGGTCGGACTTCATTCGGAAGCAGGCTGGCCGCGCCTTCGCTGAGCACTGACGGATGGAGTGGGGTGCGACGATCGGGCGCATACAGCGTGGTGCCACGTTGGTGAGCCTCCTTATCGACCGGATCACCGGGCTGGACAAAGGCGGCAAGATCGGCGATCGCATACGAGATCACAAACTCACCACTCGGACCGCGTGCAATGTGCAAAGCCTGATCAAGATCACGAGAACCAGCGGGATCGATAGTGATCAACTCCAGATCTGTCCGGTCAAGATCAGGCAGGTGCGGCTCCGCGGCTGCTTCGGCGGCGGCGGCCTCGACCTCGGGAGCAAAGTCGGATGGCACTTTAGCGATTGCCCGAATGGCCGCCAAGCCCTCCGCGAGCTCCGTGGGCACAACCGGTGGCAGTCCGAGCTTGCGGGCTGGCATGACCGCAGCTTAGTCATGCTTGATTGCTCCGCTCGCTAACGCTCGCTCCGCGCGGATCGCGCTTTGTAGCCGCCTACTTCGTCGTCGCTCGGCGACCAAAAGCACCTCGCCTCCCTCCTCCTCAGCACGGCGGCGCGCGATCCGTAATTGATTGCTCCGCTCGCTAGCGCTTGCTGTGCCCAATCGCTCGCTCCGCTCGCTGCGGCTTCGGCCGGCCAGCCAGTCAGCCAGGGCGGTCAACCGTGTATTGCCGCGGGACCGGATCACCATCCAAAGCGCGATTAACCAAGGCGTCGGCCGCCTTGTTGAGTTCCCGCGGCACCCAGGTCCAGGTAACCGCCGCCGGACGCAAGCGGGCGGCCTCGAGCGCTAATTGCTTCATGTCGGAATGCTTCACTTTCCATCGCCCGGCCATCTGCTCGATCACCAGCCTGGAGTCCATCCGGACTTCCAGAGCTGCCGCCGGGTCGAGTTCACGGGCCATTTGAAGTCCAGCGATCAGGCCGCGGTACTCCGCGACATTGTTCGTCGCTCGTCCGATGGGCAGGCCTTCGGCTGCCAGGACTTTCGATGTTTGAGCGTCTCGTACCACGGCTCCGTACGCGGCTGGTCCCGGATTACCTCGCGCCCCACCGTCGGCTTCAACGATCAAGCGGCGGTCCGGCATAGCGCCATTAGCCTCTCCAGTGTCCTCGAAGAGACCTGATTCATCGTGCCCGTTGGCGGGTTGTTTGGCCATAACAAATCCGACTATGCCAAGCCTGACTGGGGTGTGCGGATAAGGATTCGGCCGCATTCTTCACAGCGCAGCACCTCGTCCTCAGCTGCCGCGGAAAAGGTCCGCAGATCAGCCGCATTAATCTCCAGCTGACAGCCGGTGCACCGGCGTTGCCGTAGCTCAGCGGCGCCAATCCCTCCATGGCTGGCGCCGATCTTG
>DATFBI010000166.1:0-7025 GCA_035253925.1 Propionibacteriaceae bacterium | reverse complement strand
GTGATCAGCAGTACGGATTTGCTGCGTCATGAGGGTAGCAGCGCGTTCTACTTGCGCCGCACGTTAGACAGCGTAAAAGACCCGACGGCGCTCACTCACTACGCGCGTGAGGTTGCTGGCACGGTACAGACGCTCTTCCGCGGTGGCCTAGCCGCAGTTCAGATCGGCCAGATCGTCTCCAGCCTCAACGATGCGTTGGTTAATCGGCTGGTGGGCCTGGCCGAGCAGGCTCTTGGTCCACCGCCGACACCCTTTGCGTGGATTGTCTTCGGCTCTGAGGGACGTTTAGAGCAAACCTTGCTCACGGATCAAGACAATGCGCTGGTCTATAAAGACGCGTCGTCAGAGGCACATAGCTATTTTGCAGCGCTTGCCAAGCAGGTTGTCGATGGCTTGATCCGAGTCGGCTTTCCACTCTGCCCAGGTGGTTACATGGCAACCAACTGGTGCAAACCGCGGAACGAATGGCAGAGTCTTTTTGCTGGTTGGGTGCGCACGCCGGAGCCGCAGGCGCTGCTCGAGGCCGCCATCTTTTTTGACTTTCGCCCTGTGGCGGGTTCACTTTCTCTGGCGCCGCTGGACGATATCCTGGCGGCTGCCGAAAAAGAAAAGCTCTTCATCGCGCACGCGACGCAAGAAGCATTAAGGTGGGGCCCGCCGCTCGGTCTCTTCAAGCGGGTACGCAGCGACCATGGTATGGTCGATCTGAAAAAGGGTGGTATTGGGCCTATTGTAAACCTGGCGCGTGTTGGTGGTCTGGCAGCCGGCTCCCGCGAGCGATCGACTCTGGAGCGACTGGCCGTAGCGGGAAAATCTGGCGGTATCCTCAAGAAAGAGGATACGGTGGTGCTGGCGGAAACGTTTCAGTTCCTGCTGCATCTTCGCCTGCGCCAGCAACTGGCGGCGTTGCAGGCCAACCAGACGATTGATCACAAGGTGCGGTTGGACGCTTTGTCGGCGTTGGAACGTCGTCATCTGAAAGAAGCATTCGTCACGATTCGGCAAGTCCAAGACGACGTTCGAGCCAGCTTGCATCTCGATCGGGTGGGATAGTGCAAGGCGGGCGTTTTTCCAGAGTGAAAACCTCAACGGCCGTCAGTATTTGACCCTGGCGTAGTAGGTGCGCTCGGCCGCCTCGCGCGCCTGTCGCAGGGTGTGGATGCCCTGCTCGGCGAGCAGCGGAATCATCTTGAGGAACACTTCGCCGGTGACGAAGGCGTCGCCCAGGGCGGTATGACGGCCGACGACATGCACGCCAAGACGCTCGGCGATAGCTTCCAGCTGGTGGGACTCCTGATTGGGGTGGATCACCGCCGAGAGCAGCAGCGTGTCCAGCACCGGCTGGCGGAACTGCACCCCGGTGGCTTCCTCCTTCATCTGCAAAAATCGCATGTCGAAGGCCACGTTGTGCCCCACGAGCACAGTTTCCTCGCAGAACCTGCGAAAGAACGGCAGCACCTTATCAATGGTAGGCTGGCCGCGCAGTAGGTCCTCCGTGATGCCGTGGATCTGGACCGACTCACGCACCAGCGGACGCCGTGGATCCACCAGCTGTTCAAAGGTCTCGTTCCTGAGCAAGCGCCCGTTAACAATGCGGGTGGCACCGATCTGGATGATCTCGTCCCCGGCCGAGGGTTGTAGCCCGGTGGTCTCGGTGTCGAACACCGTGAAGGTGAGCTCTGTCAGCAGCTGGTCGTCGAGAGCGCGGCTCTCCTCGGTCTGCCGGAACAGGTCGAAATCATAGTACTCGGGCCGGCTTTCCCGGCCCAGCAAGATCGAAGGCTCCAGCGCTTCCTGGGGCGGTGCTGCGGGGATGAGCAGGCGGAAAAGAGAGCGATCCGAGGCTTCTTCGCGCTCGAACCAGATCTCGCCGCTGTGGCGCTCGATCACCTCGCGCAGCGTAAGCGGACTCACTTCGCCGCCGGCGTTCATAGGAACGATTTCCCAGGTGTGCAGGGTCTGACTATCGATGTCGGTGCCGCTCCAGATCACGTCGAAATGCGCCAGCCGTCTTTCGGCCGCCAGTCGTAAGCGCAACTCGCGGATTTTGTACTCGTCACGCAGTCGGAAAACGAGGTAAGTCAGGCCCTGCAGGAGCGCGAAGCTGTCCACCCTCACCCACAGCCCCTCGGCTACCTCCTCCGTCTTGGTTGGGATGCCGAGCTTCTGCTCGATACGCCGCCGCGCCGCCTGAACGAGGTCGACACCGAGCATGTCCTCCAAGGGCCAGCGCGTCTTGAGCGCGTCGGCGAATTCGGTCACCGTGCGGTCCAGCTGTCGCCCCATGACGCTCACCTCGTCCCGGATGATGCCGACGAAACGGTCTCGCTGCTCGGTCTCCATGTCTGGATAACTCAACAGGTTCTCCACCGCGGCGCGGACGTTCGCCAGGGAAGCTCGGCTGCCCTCGGTGAGCGATTGCAGCATCTGGTCGCGCTGGCTCTCCAGTTCGAAGCTGCGCGTAATGTTGTCGAGGATCAGCACGTAGCCGTCGAGGAGGGGCTCGCTTCCCTCCTTTCCCACCTCCGTCCGCAGCCTGCCCAGCACCGGGGCCATCTGCACGCGAATGAGCTGGTCGGTCTGGCTAGTAGTGACGAAATTAGCCACGGGCTGCGCGCTGCCGCGTCTCAGGCGGTGTCGGATATTGTCTAAGGCGTGTGTGATCAGGTTAGGGTCGAGGATGGCGAAGATGGAACGGCCGAGGCCGATCAGCGCCCTGCCCGAGGAGAACTGGATCCCTTCGCCGACCGCCTGGAACTGGAGCCGCGCGCGGTTGTTGTACAGAAGAATGCGTCCGTCCAGATTGCACACCACCACGCTCTGACTTAGCTCGGACATCAGTGCCGCAAGGCGGTTTTTTTCCTCTTCAACTGAGGCCTTCGCCTCCTTAACCTTCTCCTCCACGTCGTTCTTCAGGGAATCCCGCTGCTCCGCCAACGCATTCACGACCTCGGCGAGAGCCTTGATCTCGGGCGCCCCCATCGCTTGCAGGCGCAGTCGAGGATTGGCGTTCAGCATAACCAGGGCCTGTTCGCGCAGCCTCAGGGGAGCCAGCACGTACGCGCGATAGAGGACCTGGACGATGAACCCGATGATGACCGACCAGGTCAGGATGACGAGCACGGCGATCCCGTAGTGGTTTTGCAGGATCGCAAGCGTGGCCTCTTGCTCCTGGGGGTCCATGTCCGCCCAGAGGGCCGCGGCCACCGCGCCGAACAGCACGACCAGCAATGCATACAGGTCGGCCAGGACCACCACGAGTTTGGCCTTGTTGCTCATCCACTGAGACCGAGCAGTTTCCGCACCTGCGCGACGAGATCCTTCGTGGAAAACGGCTTCGTCACGTAGGCATCGGCCCCGAGCGCCAGCCCCTTGGTTACCTCCGTATCCCGTCCCTTGGCGGTGAGCATAACCACCTTCACACCGCGCCATTCCGGGTTGGCGCGGATCTGCTGGCACACCTCGAAGCCGTCCTTTTTCGGTAGCATAATGTCGAGCAAGATCAGGTCGGGCCGCAACGAAGCCACTGCCTGGAGCGCCGCCTCGCCGTCATTGGCGACGGTCACCTCGAAGCCCTCGCGCTTCATCAGATATTCCAGTGACACCACGATATTCGGCTCGTCGTCCGCGATCAAAATTCTCTCGCCCATTTCTCCTCCGATTTGATCTGCCGGTTGTCGATATCACTCCGATTCAGAGGCAGCGCGAACGAAAAAGTCGCACCCTGGCCGGTGGCACTCTCCACCCAGAGGCGGCCGCCGAAATGCTCGATGATCTGCCGGCTGATCGGCAGTCCCAGACCGGTGCCCTGCGGCTTCGCCGTCATGGTGTCGCCCATCTGGCGGAATTTCTCGAAGATCAGCTTCTGTTCGGCAAGCTCGATCCCGGGACCGTTGTCCAGGACATCGACGCGCAAGTTGTCGTCCTCGCGGTAGAGCCGCACCGCGACCCGCCCATCAACAGGAGGACAGAATTTCACCGCATTGGAAAGCAGGTTCAGCATGACCTGGATCAAACGGTCGTGATCCGCCATCACGGGCGGCAGGCCTTCGTCCAGTTCTAAGACCAGGTCTACCTGCTTGTCCTTGATCAGCGAATCGGCGGTCTCCACCGATTCGCTGATCACTTTGCGCATGTCCAGTTCGGTCGGATGCCATTCGGCGTTGCCCGACTCGAGCTTGGCCATATCCAGTACCTGGTTGATGAGGCGGGTCAGCCGCTCGGTCTCCTTAGTGATGATGCCCAGGAAACGCTTGCGCTCGGCGATATTCATTGCCGGGTCCTCGAACAAGATTTCGGAGAAGGCGCGGATCGAGGTGAGCGGCGTGCGCAGCTCGTGGCTGACGGTGGAGATGAAGTCGTCCTTCATGCGGTCGAGTTCTTTCAACCGCTCATTGGCGGCGCGCAACTCGGCCGTGGCCTCCTCCAACTCGCGAGACTTTTGCTCCAGCTGGCGGGAATAAGCCCGGACCTGGGAAGCCTCGTCGAGAATGTTCATGACCTCGTCTAGCCCGAGGGGTTCCTCCTTCGCCACCGAAGCCACCATCACCCGCGCCGAGGCGCTGCCGATCGCGCCGGCAAGCAGTGTTTCGGCGTAGTGCACCAGCTCGGCATCCGCCTGCAACTCGTCGATCGAAACCAGGCCATGGCGCTGCGCGAAGGCGAGGAAGGCCTCGCGGGCCCGCTCCGGGCCTAGGAAGCGGCCGATCAACGGCAGCAGATCTCCCACCTGGGCGCTTCCCCGCCACACACCGGAACCCTCGCCTACGGCTGTGCGGCGGAAGACGTCGACGAACAGAGTTGCCTGGCCAGTTTCCACTACACCCGGACGCCCCGCGAGCGACACGCCTACGTACGCGCCGATATTCGCCAGCATACTCCAGAACAAGCTATGGGGAATCTCATCCAGGCCCGTCACTCCGAACAGCTGCTGGGGTTTGAGCAGGGCGGCACCGAAAAGTCCTTCCTCCATGAAGTGCAGGGACAGCCAGCCGGATTTGGCGAATGACGGCAGCAGCAGCGTGTAGCCCCATACCGCAAAACCGGCGAGAAGGCCGGCGATGGCCCCGTTCTTCGTTCCTCCTTTCCAGTAAATAGCCCCGAAGATGGCCGGTGCAAACTGGGCGACCGCAGCGAAGGAGATGAGCCCGATGCCGACCAGAGCATAGGCTTCGCCCGCGGCGCGGAAATATACGTAGCCTAATAGTAGGATGCCGGCGATCGCCCAGCGGCGAATCGACAGCAGCACCCCGGAAAGATCCTGCTGTTCATGCAAGCGCAGCCAGCGTTGGCGCAGCAGCACCGGCATCACCAGGTCGTTGCAGACCATCGTGGACAGGGCGATGGTTTCCACGATCACCATGCCGGTGGCCGCCGAAAGGCCGCCGATGAACACGAACAGTGCCAACGCTTGCCGATGCTCGGCCATCGGCAGGGTCAGCACGAAGGTATCGGCATCCACGCTGCCGTCGGGGAAGTGCAGTAGTCCGCCCAGGGTGATGGGCAGGACAAAGATGTTGATGAGCAGCAGGTAGAGCGGGAACAGCCAGGTGGCCCGCGCCAGGTGCCGCTCGTTGACGTTCTCCACCACCGAGATTTGGAACTGGCGTGGCAACAGCATGATCGACAACATGGAAAGAAAGGTCAGGGACCACCAGTTGCCGTAGCTGGTGCCGCTATCGGCGACCGTCATCAGCGCTTTGAGCCTGGGCACCGCCTCGGCGCGATCGAAGATGTCCCCAAAGCCGTTGTAGATGCCGAAGGTGACGAAGGCGCCGACGGCAAGGAAAGCCAGCAGCTTCACCAGGGACTCGAAAGCGATGGCCGCCACCATGCCCTCGTGCCGCTCGGTGGCGTCTAAATGTCGCGTGCCGAACAAGATGGTGAAAGCGGCCAAGATCATCGCGATGTAGAGCGCGCTGTCCTGGAAGAGCGGTTGCGCTTCGGCGCGGGCCGGCATGATGATTTCCGGATAGTGCAGCAGGATAGTGAAAGTGTTGGACACCGCCTTCAGCTGCAGCGAGATGTAGGGGATGATGCCGACCACGGCGATTACCGTGACCAGGCCGCCGAGCATCTGGCTCTTACCGTAGCGAGAAGCGACGAAGTCGGCGATAGAAGTGATGCGGTTGGCCTTGCTAATGCGGATGATCTTCAGCATGACGAACCACCAAAGCCCGGCCATCAGCGTAGGGCCGAGGTATATGGGCAGAAAGCCGATGCCCGTGGAGGCGGCGCGGCCCACGCTGCCGTAGAAGGTCCAGGTCGTGCAATAGACCGCGAGCGAAAGTGCGTAGATGGTGGGCTTCGCGATGATCGAGCGCCCGGCGTCGGCACGCTTGTCGCCGTAGTAGGCGATAGCGAAGAGCACTCCCAGGTAGGCGAACGAGACGGTGGCGATCACCCACCCCTGCAGCATCTCGCTAATCCTTCCGCTTTTCTATAACGTAGGCCATGACCCCGATCAGCAGGGCCCAGGCGCCAAAAATATAGATGTATAGCAGCGGAACGTCGAGGATCTTCCAGGGCTTGTTGAAGAGGGACAGGAGGGGGTAGTTGAACAGAACGCAGCCCAGCAGGAAAACCGCCACCAGGCGCTGGCCGGTGATGCCTGAGCGATTCATGTCCCTCCTCTGGGAAATCGTACGGGCAGAGTATCTGACAAAGGTACGGTCATGTCAACTCGGGTGCGGATTTCAGTGTACCTTTAATTGTTTCGTGACGTAACACCGAGAACCACTTGCCAAGCGGCGAGGGCTTGAATAGAATTCGCTTCGCTTTAGCTGGAGGCTCCTCAATTCGACATTCATTTCAAACAAGGAGGACATCAACGATGCCGTGTCAAAAGGATGAGGGACTTGACAGACTCACCATGTTTTACGATGTCTATGTAAAGAGGCGGGGGGTTACAACGGCAATTTGATATCTGTCTTCCATTTTAGCTAAAGGAGGTAGACGAAGTTATGGCACAAGAAAGAAAAGAAGCCCTTGAGCTTACCGAAGCTCAGATTGCAGTTCACTGGAAA
>DATFBI010000165.1:0-3743 GCA_035253925.1 Propionibacteriaceae bacterium | reverse complement strand
CGGCTATGAGTGAGGATGAGATCACGCAAGGGCGAGCGCTGAGGCCTGTTAGCAAGCGGATTTAATTGACCAGGGGCGCTGCCACTGGCTTCATACACCGTTGAAGCTCATCTCGGACGACGAGCGGCAATCGCGACGAAGCCAGCCAGCGCCACAACAGCACCGGTGCAAAGAAGCCCCAGTCCCCAATCGCTTGGCACAATCGCCGCCGCACCGTCGGAAGCGCCCGCCCGAATGCACAAAGCCAGGATCAATTCGCCGACACTGCCCGAATGCTCCTGCAGGATCGCCCCAACGAGGCCAATAGCCACCCCCCAAAAAATCAGCAAGGCGGGTCTCTGATTGGTCTGCCGCATTGTCTGGCTCATCGATCCTCCAGGGGGTTGACTGTGGATCAGATTCGCGCAGAGCGGGGATGCGCGTCAGGACCCCAGCGCACCGTGGCTGGATCGTTACCCCGGTGACCGCTCCGGCAGTTCGAGGAGACGCATTCGATATTTTGGTTCTCTCTGCGGACTCCTTCTGCCAGCTCCGCTGCCCCCGCTGACGTTCGTCCAGTGAAGGACGGCGGACACGGCAACGGACCAACTCCGCGTTACGTCGCTGGCCGCGTAACCGTTGACAGCACCAGCGGCAGCGGATACCGGGAACCGCTGACCCACTAATTCAGCTCAATGCGATTCTCGGCTCGCGTTCTTGGGCTACGCTGCGGTTGCTCATTTCGCCGTGTTGTCTGTAGATGGGGTCAAACTCGGGGGTTTTCAATGCGCATTCGCGCCATTCTCGTCGCCTTTCTCGTGGGTGCTGGAACAATCCTGACCGCCACACCGGCTCATGCAGAGCCCCTCGTGGGATTCACCGAGTGGTCGCCGCCGGAGAACCTAGGCCCAGTCCTCAACACGGCGGCCGAGGAAAGCGCTCCCGCGCTCTCCGATGATGGCCTCAGCCTCTACTTCAATCGCAACCCAAACTTGCTCGGCGACAACGATGAGGACCTCTACGTCTCAACCCGCAGCCGCCGCGGTCCATGGGGTGATCCCGCCCCGCTCGATACCATCAACACACCCACCTCCAATGAGCGCAACGCAACCTTGTCGCGCGACGGACTTTTGTTGTTCTTCTCCAGTGATCGCCCCGGCGGCGTCGGCGGGCTCGACCTCTATGTCTCCCGACGGAACGACAGAACCGATAATCAGGGCTGGTCGACGCCGGTGAACCTCGGGCCGAGTGTCAACAGCCCGCAGGCCGATGTCGGCCCCGCCTACGTTGAGGACGAGGCCGGAAGCACCGTCCTATACTTCACCAGCAACCGGCCGGGGGGCCTCGGCGCCGCAGACATCTATAGGAGCAGGCTCGGCGCGGACGGTTCATTCGGCCCGCCGGTGCTGGTGCCGGAACTGAGCAGCCGCAGCGGTGACGCTAGACCGGCGATCCGGGCAGACGGCCTGGAGCTTGTCCTTCACTCCAACCGCCCTGGGCCGCCATCCTGTGCGCCTGATAGCCCCAGCCCGTCCGGCCTCCAAGATCTCTGGGTGTCGACCCGCTCGGCCGTCACCGATCCGTGGACCTGTCCGGTAAATCTCGGCCCCGTACTCAACAGCTCGTCGAACGACCTGCAGGCGGCCCTATCGGACGACGCCGAGGAGCTGTTCTTCTCGTCCAACCGGACGATAGGCGGCTTCGGAAGCGACGACCTCTGGATGAGCAAGCGAGAACCCAGACGAGCCTAAAAGCGAAACGCGCGCCAATAGGAGCGGTGACGCCCCAGCTAGCGTTCAGTTGGTGAGGGAACCCGACGAGATCACCTCCATCCGACAAGCGGCTGCAGTGTGCAATGTGTCGCCGGCGTTGGCTCTCGCTCGGACTCATTCCAGGTCCGCCGTGGACGCAGCAGCAACTGCATGAGGTTCGTGACCTTACTGATCCAAAGGGCCGTCGGCGCGGCAATCGTGCGGCCCACGGCACGATGGCGAGATGGAATGCGGGATGTAGCTGCGTTCAATGCCGCCAACTCCAGAATGACCAAGCCAGGGAACGCGGTCGGCGCAGGGCGCAGGAGCAGCTTCCTGCTGACGCGAGGCAGCAGGAAGCTGCTCCTCTATGCGATCTACGCCGGGAAGCCATTCCGCGAGGCGCTTCGCGACCTCGGTCTGACGCCTAACCAGGTATGGGGGCTCACGAAGACCGACGAGGAGTGGTTGGCTTGCGTTCAAGCTTCGTTCTTACGCTGAAGTTTGACCTTGTGATCGTTACTGCGGTGCCCGCTGTTTAGGGCGTTCCGGGCCTGCTTCCTGACCTCGACGTCCGCAATGCGGCGATCGAATCGTTATTTTCGTGTCGTCCCTGGGTGCGCTTAGTTACAGTTCTGCTCAATGGGAGAATGTGTAAAGGCAATTCAGTGGGCTGACTCGGTCGCGCGTCGGTGGCTGATCAGCGGGATGTTTGAAGGGCTCAAGGACGCTGATAATCGAGCGAGCAAAATCCTCGACGAATTAGGCAGCCATCAGCAGACGCTGGCTCATTCGCGCCACATTTCGGCCACACGGGCCACTGAACTGGGCATCAACGTGACCATGCTTGAAGACGATTCGGATCTTCAGGAGGCGGTCCTGACGGTACATCATTCCTACGTACAAACTTCAACCGAGACGCCGGCCTTCAAGATTATCGAGAACCACGACGGGGTGGCATTCATCAGCGCCGCGCAAGTAGCGATTGGCCCAGCTCAGCCGCAGCAGATGGTTCCTCCGCATGCTGGGTCAGGTGGACGATTGCAAACTCAGGAAGCATCTGAATGATCGTGCATCGAGTCCCCGATTGCTTAGCTGGGATTAGCCCCACGCTGGCTGTTCGCGTCAATTGTCTCCGCCGAATGCGTCGCTCATGGGCGGACCTTGGCGCGTGCGGCTGCCAAAGGCCAGGTTCGCCCTGCGATCGACCCCTTGGCCAGCGCTGGCGTCGGCTTACCAACAAAGGCGCAGCGGACTTGGAGCGACCAGCAATCACCAATCGGCGGGGGCGCCTCGCTGATCACCTCGCGCACCTCCTGGAAGTCCTCAGCGCGTCCTTATTGACAGGGAGATTCGAGGGGGAGAAGGATGCTGCCTCGTCCGGCGGGCAACCATCGCCCCGCCACAACCTGCGGACGGGGGAACAACAAGGGCAAAATCAGAGTGGCCTTTTCAGTCATGGCGCTGGGACTTGCCATGGGATCGGCTGGAGTTGCATCGGCTGCGCCGCGAGCCGTTGGTGAATGCTCGCCGGCCTTTGTCGCCATGGACATCGAGACTGTGCTCGACACAATCGCCGCGCCTGGCTTCGACCCAACGGCGTTCTTTAATGAGGACAGAAACGACGATAACAGGCTCTGCATCAAGATCATTCCAAATGAGGGCGGACCGCCACAGTTTGATCCCGCGTTCGTCTTCATCGACAACAAGATCTGAGGGTCAGCGAAGCTCATACGAACTGCCCGTGGAGGCGATCCGGCGCGATCGCCTCCCTTTCGCCGGTCATCGCACCCTCCCGACGATGCGGTCGAGTGCCTTGTGCATCAGCTCAAGCAAGTGCACTCGACCCGGATAGGGTTTCTTATTGACGGCGATGTGTTTACCGACGCTGTGAACGGCAGTTGTCAAGCTCTGTTGCAAGTACTGGTGAGCCTGAAGTTTGTGCCCGTCGATGTGGTGGCTGTCCGAGGCTTTCCTCGACATTCACTCAGGCTCAGTTGGGACAAGCCTCTT
>DATFBI010000164.1:0-6488 GCA_035253925.1 Propionibacteriaceae bacterium | reverse complement strand
GGATGGGTGTCCGGTGCCCTCCAGATAGACGTCTGCCCCGTAGCCATCGGTCATCTCTTGGACCTTGGCGACCGCATCTTCTTTGCCAATGTTGATGATCACATCGGCACCGCAGTCCTTGGCGAGTTCCAGCTTGTCCTGGGCCATGTCGAGGGCGACCACTGCTTTTGGATTCTTGGACTTCGCGCCAGCGACCATGCCAAGACCGATCGGGCCGCAACCCGCCACCACAACGGTGTCCTCAAACTTGATCTCGCCCCGCTCCACCGCATGCAAGGCACACGACAGCGGCTCGGTGAAGGCAGCATGCGCCGGCGGCAGGTCTGGGGAGATCTTGTAGACCAGAGCGTCCTTGTTGTAGACCATGTAGTCCGCCATGCCGCCCGGTGTACGGCGCTTGAAGCCGAACATGTCATGCGGGGCGCACATCCAATACTCGCCGTTGAGGCAGTAGCGGCACTTCCAACAGGGCACGATCTGCTCGGCGACAACCCGATCACCGACCGCGATTCCCCAGCGATCGGCAGCCACGTCATCCAGCTGAACAACTTTTCCGACAAACTCGTGACCAGGAATCGCCTCAGTCTCGGCCCAGGCTGGCCGGTTTTCGTCGCCCCAGAATTTGGCCGCGCCGTGGTAGCACTTCAAGTCGCTAGCGCAGATCCCGGTCGCCTCGACCTTGATCAACGCCTCACCTTCACCCGGTTCCGGTACTGGGACTTCCTCTAGTTGGTAGTTCTCAGGTCCGTGACACACGACGGCCTGCATTTTCTCAGGGATTTCATTGACCGGATCGGCCGGCGAAGTGGACATGCGAGCCTCCATGCTCTGTGGCGACGTGCGTGAACCGACGCCCGTCTCGCTGTGGAGACCCCCGCCAGTTGGGCGTTTGATCAGCACCCTAGCGGCAACCTGGACAACTGTGCAATCATCTGTTCATAACGTTCTGAAGACACTGAACAATTGTTCACGTGGACGTGCGACCTCACTGGAATACTTTTGGCCATGGCAAGAAGGCGGAGGCATTTTGCAAGTGGGATGCGGCCTGGAAGCCAGAATGGAAACAGCCACTTCCCTCCAACGCTGCTGTACGCCGCCGCGAAAATGTATTACCAGGACGATGCGACCCAAGCCGAGGTAGCTGATCAGCTGAAGATGAGCCGGGCTACTGTCTCGCGAGTGCTCCATGAGGCTCGGCGTCGGGGCATCGTTCGGATCGAGGTCATGCCGGCAGACAATCAAGCCGCGGATGATCTGGGCAACCGGGTCGCCTCCATCTTGGAGCTGACGGCGGTCTACATCTCCGATCCACTCCCAGCCTCCGGACGCGGTGAGGGATTGGCGGATGTGATGGGCGCTGTGCTGGCGCCAGCGGTTGGACGGGCTCTGCTTGGGGTGGGTTTGGATATCGGCGACGTGATGTTGGTGTCTTCGGGTCGCACCATCTATGAGGTCGCTCGATTCGAGCTGCCGAAGCTGCCGGGAGTCATTGTGGCACCAACGGTGGGCGGTACCGATCAGCCGGAAGCGTGGTACCAGACAAACGAGATCACTCGCCTGGTGGCTGAGCGGGTCGGGGGGCGGCCTGCATTCCTGTACGCCCCCGCGCTGCCGGGTCCTGATCTGTTTCTGACGCTGCAGACCGACCCAACCATCCAAAGAGTTCTCAATCTTTGGCCGCACGCCCGCTGTGTCCTGGCCGGAGTGGGGGCACCGCCATTACTCCGTACCGATGCGCCGCAATTCGTCAACGTGACCACCTCGCCGGATCTCATCGAGGCAGTCGGCGACGTGTGCTCACGGTTCTTCAACCGCGCCGGTCATCCCGTAACGTTCCCGGGCAGCGAGCGACTGATCGCAGTCGACATCGAGACGCTGAAGAGCATTCCCACAGTGATCACGGTGGCCGCCGGACCCAACAAGATCGCGCCGATCATCGCGGGCGCGCGAGCCAAGTTGTTTAGTCAGTTGGTCACCGACCCGCGCACGGCCGAGGACATCCTGGCCCGCGCATGAATGCGGGCTGAGCTGCAGTTACTGGTTGGCCCAAGCGCCGAGGCGATGCATCTGGTTGCGAGTGGCAGGGTAAAGCTCGCGCCAAAGCTGATAGAGCTCGTCGTAGGCGGCTCTGCGAATCGGGTCGGGCTCCACTTTGTGATCAATTACCGTCCAATCAGTATTGGGCTCGACGATTCCAGTTCCGATCGCTGCCAGCAGCGCGCCGCCATAACATGCACCGATCGTCTGTCTCGGGATCAGCTGTGCGCGACCGGTGACGTCACTAACAATCGAGGTCCAAAGCGGCGAATTCACGCCACCGCCGACGGCTACCGTTCTGGTGACGGTGGCAGATTCGTCGAAGAGATCCAGAATGTGCCGAACGCCGAAGGCAATCCCCTCGTACGCCGCACGGAATAGATGAGCCCGGCCGTGCCGTAGGGTAAGACCCGCCACCAACCCACGAGCATCGGGGTCGAACACCGGTGTACGCTCACCCGCCAGGTAGGGCAACACAAGCAAGCCCTCGGCTCCGAGTGGCACCTGCGCTGCTTCTGCCTTGAGTGCGTCGAAATCGGGACCGCCCGTCAGATCCTGCAACCAGTTCGTCAAGCTGCCAGCCGTAGCAGTGCCGGCAGTAAGCAGGTGAGTTTCGGGCTCGACTCCAGCCGTAGTCCACAGAGCTGGATGTACGTAGTAGTCCGAAAGCACCTGAATCAAGAACATCGTCGATCCGTACATGATCATGAGATCCCCGGGATCGCGTACCCCTACGCTGAACGCTTCGGCGAAAGCATCTATGGTGCCCGCTACAACCGGAGTGCCGACGGCAAGCCCGGTTTCTTCCGCCGCTTGCTGATGTACCGTGCCGATGATCTCTCCTGGCCAAGCCAGCCGTGGCAGCGGCAGTGGCTCGCAGATCTCCGTCGCCCATTCCCGATGCCAGTCGAATGCCGGCACTCGGTAGAGCGGGTCACACTGGCTGGCGGTGTGATGATCAAGAACGTACTCTCCGGTGAGCTTGGCGACGATGAATGAGTGACAGCCGTACCAACCGTCGGCGGCCTGCCAGACCTCCGGCTCCTTCCTGCGCACCCACTCCAGCTTGGGGCCGAGCGCCTGGCTGCTAAGGCACTTCCCGGCATTGGCGAGGATCACCTCCGAGCCATAGCGGCGGCTCTGCAGTTCGATTTCCGCGGTGGCCCGGGTATCAATGCCGTAGAGGATGGCAGGCCTTAAAGGTGCAAGATCAGCGTCGCAGACCACCAGACTGGGACCTACACCGTCGACACAGACGCCGACGATTGGCCCGGGGGCAGAGCTGGTGAGGATGTCGCAGATGGACCGTACCTCGTCCCACCAGGTGCCCTCTGCATCCACTTCGGCCCAACCCGGTCGCGGCAGTGAAATCCGGTGGGCTCGCTGTGCTGACTCAACTACCTGACCGTCCGGGGTAACCAGCAGGCCCTTGGTGCTGGACGTACCGATGTCAATCCCGAGTACGACCTCCACGTCCGCCACACTAGTGGGCCAATCTGTGCCTGCCGAGGTTGGCGAGCGGTAACGACGCGCGTCTGGCGAGCGGCTGCGAGATACACATGAAATTAGGACTATTCCCGAGGGACTTGGCGAATAACGGGCTGCGGCTCTGGCGCTCCGTACGTCATCACGTTCTGCGTGTCCTCCGATGGGCGATATCCGTCTGCAAAGCAGTTCAGCAGGCGAGCGGCCTTGGGCCAGAATCCGGCGTACGGCGGGTACCAGGAGATGGGAATATCAGAAGGCCTTTCGTAGAAGTCAGCCTGCTGCTGCTGTAGCCACGCTTCACCCGAGAACGCGTCCGCGTAAAACCCGCGCCGCTCAAATGTGCTGGCGCGCAGTTGCTCCATGTTGCTCATCGCGGTACGAAGCCGCAGCCAACGGAACCGGTTCCACTGGGCGTCGCTGACGAACCGGGTACGCAGTCGTGCCCCGGCCAGGACGCCGCGCAAGGCCAGAGATGCGATGACCTCCCGCGGCATGAATAGGTTGGTGCCGCCCTCACCGCGACTCGTCCGAACTTGGGCGATCCGGTTGCGGTAACCCGGCAGCGCTGACTGCATGCTGTCCCGCCACGACATGGCTGTATTGAAGATCGACTTCCCGAACGCGACGCCGGAGTCGCCCAGGGTTTTGACGGGAATGTTCAGATCGTCCCAGTCCTGTGGCAGCCAGATGTCTTGATGCGGAGCCTCATGGGGATGGATGTCGAGATTGAGCGAGACAGTCGGCCAGCGCGGCAGAGCGTTGTCGAAGAAATGCACCGGAAAGTTGGAGGTGATCCCGCCATCAGAGAACCACAGCTCCTCCGCCAGATCTGGCTGGCTGAGCAGCGCCACTGGCTGGCCATGATCAAAGATTCTTCGGCCAAGATCATCTTGGATGACCGAGGCAGGACGGATCCGATACAGTCGGACGGCCTGGAAGAGGCCGGGGAGTGACATGCTGAGCCGTATCGCAAAGATCACCGGAAGATCCCACGGTTCGGGAAGCTTATGGAGGGTCCGCATAACGCCGTGGCGATCAGGCACTTCCCGGCTCTCCGTCTCAGAAAGCGCCTGCAAAATCGGCTCGGGAAAAACCTGTGACTCGCCATCCCGCAGCTGATCAATGCAGACCCACAGTTGCTCAGGGTCATCTTCCTCAGTCGGATCCAGCGGGAAGCGAAACGGGCGCTGCCGCGTGAGATCTGTTGTCATCAGCTCCAGATTCACCAGCCGGTGATCAGTCAGCTCTGACATCTGGCGCCAGGCAGCAAGATCTTCTTGACTCTGCTTCACTCTGCGGTCGTGGTAGTTCAGTCCCGACCACAGATGGCCGAACCGCAAAACCTGATCATCTGGCAGGCCGGCGAGAGCGTTGAGGCAGTCGTTGAGCCAGGGAACCACGGACTTCTCAACGGTCGGTTTCGGCACGGCTGCCATGACATCGAGAAGAGTGCGGTTACGCCGCGGTGTGCTGCCTGCAATCACGCCGAACGCCCGGGATCGGAGGTGGCCGACGTAGATCAAGATCGAACTGAGCAGGCCGACCGCGATAACAATGCTGGCCGCAAGGCCCACTAGGACTGCACCGGCGTAGAGCGCCGGCCGGAAACTGGCGAAGATCACCACGAGGAGGATCAAGACGCCACCGATGATCAACTGTCGGATCGTCATGGAACGCGGGACCGCGTACGCGCTGGTGTGGAGGCGCAGCTTCTGCAACCAGGCTGGCGTTGCATCATTTGCTAATGCTGGCTTGCGAAGCCCGGATCGGATTCCCTGAAGGACAAGGACAATGCCTACGACTGTGACGACGAATGCAAGCAGGCCGACGGCGCCCAGGCCGATCATCTCCGGAATAGTGCGGGGCGCTCCGGTGAACTTCCATTCCAAATATCCGGTGAGCACGATCGCACCAGAGATAAGTGCGAGGGTAAACAAGCGCGGAATCCGGCCGAACGCGAACAGTGCGAGCAGCGGTAGCGGCCAGCTCTGGCGGCGCATGATCGCGATGGCCACGCGAAAGATAGCTGCGGTTGCTTTGCCGGCCCGGAACAGCTGGGCGAGTCGGTATTCGTCCTTTTCTTGATCACCAGGACGGGTCTGGGTCAGCCAGCTGGCGATGTCGGCGAGGCCGGTGAAGCCGGTGCGTATCTGAGAGACGTTCGTCTGGTCGGATGATTCAACTCGCCGGATTTGGTGCTGGCTCAGGTTGCCCGATGCCAGCACCTGACTGCTGCGGCCCAGCTCGGCTGCGGCGGTCAACCCCGCAGCTATCGCGCCGGCGGATGCGCCGCCGACGTTGCGGAAACGGAAGCTGGTAGCCAGCTCGCAGACCGCGAGTGGATAGACGACACCCGATGTAGTGCCACCCTCCATAGTGAGATCCAGGCTGGTTCTGGCGTACGCGGTGACGGTGTCGCTGGTGATCGATGGGCGGCCAGACAGCACGTCGGCCGGTGTACCGGCGATGGCCAGCATGGTGGCAGGATCCTCGGCTGCAAGGGCGTAGCGCTCCTCGTTGCCGTATCCGCCGATCAGTGTCGAGGGATCCATCCCGGACGGATCGTCTGTGGCCTCTAAGCCGCCGGGCAAGTAGGGGTGGCGCAGGATAGTGCTTACCTCAACCGGGTCGTCGTTGATCAATTTCCGGAAGGCGCTCAGCGCCGCTGCGCGACTGGCGACCGCCACGGTGACCTCCTCTAGATCGACTTGTCAGAAACTGGAAGTTGACCTCGCTGATGCAACCTACGTGAACGTAGGTTTCGACACGGTGGAGAGAGTTAGACGGTGAGGGCCTTCAACTCAGCAAGGAGCTTGCTCATGGTGTCCTTGGCATCGCCAAAAAGCAGCGTGGTAGTCGGTTGGTAAAGCAGCTCGTTCTCAATGCCGGCAAAACCTGGCCGCATCGAGCGCTTCATGAAGACAACCTGGCGCGCCTGATTAGCGTGCAGGATCGGCATACCG
>DATFBI010000163.1:0-9789 GCA_035253925.1 Propionibacteriaceae bacterium | reverse complement strand
GTGACCAGAGAGAGCAGCTGACGAGTAGTGCCGTGCTGGAGATGGGGCTGCCTTGCGGTACGAATTGCTTCTGCACTCTCGCCGTACGAGCTTCCGGCACCGCCGTGGTTGTGGAGGTCAATCAATCCTGGGGTCAGGACGTGCCCCGAGCCGTCGACAATATCCGCGTCGTCTTGGCCGAGATCACGCCAGCCGCCACCGGTTCCGGTGGCAAGTACCCGACCGTCTCGGAAGGCGACGAAAGCGTCGGTGCGGTCCAGACCCTGGCTGAGCAACCGAACTGAGTGGATGATGGCGGCGCTACTCACCGGTTCCTCAGCTCCGGGGTCCTCCTCACCCATGGCCCTGGACAATACGCCCCTAGAACTCGATCAGCACCGCCTGGACAATACGCTGATGGCTGTGTCAGGCGCAGTGCTGGGTGGCGAGTCTGCTGGACCCTCCAGGCATGTATCAACAGAAATTGCTGACCAGCCGTCGACGTGGGCACGAGCCGCGCAGCTTGCCGTTACTGAACCTGTACGTGCTGCCCTTCCGGAGCGTGGTGACAGGGTGGCCATCATCGGCTGCGGTACCTCGTATTTCATGGCGCAGAGCTTCGCAGATCTACGGGAGCGCCTAGGTCATGGCGAAACCGATGCTTTTCCCGCGTCGGAATTCCCAACCCACCGTTCTTATGACACCGTCGTCGCGCTGACCCGCAGTGGGACGACAACTGAGGTGCTGCGGCTGCTGGAGACGCTCCCGGACGGGACCCGACCGCACACGGTCGCGATCACCGCCGACCCGAATGCTGCCGTCATCGGGCTGGCAGATGATCATGTCATTCTCGGTTTTGCCGACGAGAAATCAATCGTTCAAACTCGGTTTGCCACTACGTCTTTGGCGTTGTGGCGGGCGTGGCTTGGCGAAGACCTCACCGCCGTCATTGAGCAGGGGCGATCCGCGGTGACCAATGCTCTGCCACAGCGCGCACTCGACTCCGCTCAGTTCACCTTCCTGGGTAGCGGTATGTCCGTCGGCATCGCGAACGAGGCAGCGCTGAAACTCCGCGAGGCCTCCCAGTCCTGGACCGAGTCCTATCCAGCCATGGAATTCCGCCATGGGCCCATCAGCGTGGTCGGCCCAGCCTCAACGGTTTGGCTCTTCGGCCCACCGCCACCAGGGCTGCTCACGGACTTGGATGTGACTGGTGCGTACGTGGCAAGCAGCGATCTTGACCCGATGGCGGATTTGATCAAGGTGCAGCGGCTCGCCGTAGCGCTCGCCGAGGCCAAGGGACTCAATCCCGACCAGCCGCGGCACTTGACCCGGTCAGTGCAGCTTTCCTGATCATGACCGGCACGGAATCACAAGATCATCCGGCTGCGCTGCAGCGCGATCTTGTCATCGGAGTTGATGTTGGCGGCACCACCATCAAGGCGGCCCTGCTTGATGCTGACGGGCTTGAGTACGGTCGCAGCCAGCGGGAAACGCTCAGACACCTCGGCCCCGACGCCGTCAAAGCGACAATCATCGACATCGTCGTCGAACTTCGGGCCCGGCTGCCCAAGACCGCGCGGCTGCATGCGGTGGGTGTCGTGGTTCCCGGCGTCGTGGACGCCCAGCAAGGGATTGCCGTCTACGCGGCGAACCTCGGCTGGCGGCAGTTGCCGCTGCGTCAGATTGTGGCGGAGGCAGTTGGCCTGCCCGTGGCCCTAGACCATGACGTACGAGCCGCCGGGTTGGCCGAGCTCGAGTGGGGTGCCGGCCGAGGCTTCCAAGAAGTCGTGTTCGTTGCATTAGGCACTGGCGTGGCGGCGGCTGTGATCACGAGGGGCAAGGTGGTAGCTGGCGCCACCGGCAGGGCCGGCGAACTTGGCCATCTGCCGGTATTTCCAGAAGGAGAATGGTGCGCTTGCGGGCAGCGCGGATGCACCGAGACCTACGCCAGCGCAGCCGCCCTGTCACGCCGGTATTCCGCCGCAAGCGGCGCTAGCGATGTACCCGCAGAAGCCGTCATCAGCAGGGCCGCAGCCGGCGATCCTTTGGCTGGCCGGATCTTCAATGATGCCGTCACTGCTCTGGGCCGAGCTTTAGTGCACTACGTGCTCCTCATGGACCCTGAGCTGATCCTCATCGGTGGTGGCATGGCAGCCTCCGGCGCTGCTCTGCTTGAGCCGCTCACCCGCGAAGTGCAAGCCGGCCTGGCTTGGCGGCCGGCCCCGACAATCTCGAATGGGAAGTTCGCAGCCGATGCCGGCCTGCGAGGGGCTGGGTTATTGGCCTGGGGCGCCCATTCTCAGTCTGCGGGCGCCCGGCGCGCAGTGCGGTAAAGCTCGATGAGCTGCTGGCTGGTGGTGGCGTCCTGCGGCTCCTTGTCGTCACGCCAGCGACCGGTGAACCGCGGGAACCGCATCGAAAGGCCAGCGTCCTCCTTGAGTTGTCCCCACCCGGCGGTGTGATTGGGTGACACGGTGAGTTCGGCGCTGAGCACCTCGACCACCAGGCTTGGCTCGAACCACACATCGGCGGGCACACGCGAGTCCACCCGGGCCGGTTTTTGCGCCCAAATCAGGCCCTCAAGGCGCGCTGGCAGCGCGGCCAGCTCAGCGTCAGAGAACCCGGTGCCACACTTGCCGACCGTCTGATAGAGCTCGGTCTCCGGGTCGTACGCGGCCAGCAGCACCGCACCGTAGGTGCCTCGTCGTCGGCCCCGACCGGCGTACGCGCCGACGATGACGAGGTCGACGGTGTCGGCAAGCTCCGTGCGGTAGTCACGCTTGAGCTTGATCCATAACCAGCCCCGGGCGCCGGCCTGATAGATCGCGTTCGGGCCAATCGACTTGCATATCAGACCCTCCGAACCGTCCGCCACCGCCTGCTCGAACGCGTCCTCCAGCTTGGGAGCGGTCGCCACGTCGAGCGCCGTAGTCAATCGAAGTCGGTCCGACAAGGTCACTGCCTCGGCAAGCCGAGCCCGACGGTCCAGATAGGGCAGCTCGGTGAAGTCCTCCCCGTCGGCGTACAGCAGTTCGAAGCAGAACAACCCAACCGGCACATCCCGCGCGGCCTCGGCGATTCCGTGCTTGCGTCGCCGGAACATGACCTCTTGGAAGGGCCGCAACTCACCCGCGGCAGCGTCATAGGCGACGACCTCCCCTTCCAAGATCACCTCGCGTGGGCCCAGGCCGGTCTGCAGCAGTTCAACAACGTCGGGAAACTGGCTGCTTACTCGTTCCTGACGCCGGGTAAACAACTCGATCTGCCCATCAGCGGTCCGGTGCGCCTGCAGCCGCATGCCGTCGTACTTGTATTCCGCCATGCACTGCCCACCCAGCCTGGTGAGAATCTCGTCTGCGTCGGACAACCGCTGTGCGAGCATCACTCGTACCGGGTTGCCGGGCCGGACTCGGAGCTCCTGAACCGCGGCCAGACCACCTGACGCCAGAGTGACCGCAACCAAACCGAGATCACAGCAGATGTTGTAAGCGCGCTCCAGCACCGGCCGGTCCTTCCGACTCCCGGTATAGATCTGCGCCAGCGCGTCCAAGATCGTCGGTGTACCGATCCCCAGCCGCAGGTTGCCAGTCACCAGACGCAGCAAGTAGCGAGCCTCCAGTGGAGTGGCCAGCGCGAGTAGACCAGCGAGCAGGTCAAGCTTGCGGCCCTGGGATCCGGAGCCCTCCGCGCCAGCAATCTGGTGCAGCGTGTCGACCACAGCGGCTACCTGCAGCTTCGGCTCCCGTTTCCCACCCGTTTCGGTCAGCAGCTGTTCGGCCGCTTGTCCGAGGTCGCCGGCCTCCCGCATTGCCGCGACAACTTTTTCCGACTCGACGCCCGTCGCAGTCGCGACGGCCCGCAATGCCAGCTTCTCGGCCAGCCCTAGATCCACACCGGCGAACTCCGGTGCGATCAGTCCCTGGCACAGATAACACACGGTAGGCAGCAGGTCTTGAGGGGTCCTGGTCAGTAATGCCCCCAGCCGGTCAATCAACATCAAGCGGCCGGAAGCCTGCTCCAGGTCCCGGTACGCCTCAGCTACAACGACGTACTCCACCCAGACATCCTCACACCATGCGTTCGATATCGAGCCCTGATCTCCGGCGCTCCTGTCACCTTGAGTGACGGGCCAGCCGAATAAAAGGCTCTAGCGACTCCGGATCGCTCAAAGCATCCCGGCTCACTGCCCGGTCTGGCTCTACTCCGGCGAGGATCCGCTTCACCGGCACCTCGCACTTCTTTCCGTTGAGGGTGTGGGGGATCGCATCCACGGCAATGAATCGGTCGGGCACATGTCGAGGGGAAAGCTCAGTACGAAGTGCCCGCCGCAGCTGCGGCTCGACATCGGCTAGTGCGGTGCCCGGGGCAAGTACCACAAAGCACAGGAGTTCATCTTCATCCTCTGCACCGAGTTCAGTGGTGTCGATCACGAGAGAGTCCAGGATCTCCTCATACCCCTCAACGACCGCATAGAACTCGGCCGTACCCATTCGCACTCCCCCGCGCTTCAGGGTCGAGTCGCTGCGTCCGTAGATCACAAATGATCCGTGCGATGTCTTACGGACCCAATCGCCGTGACGCCAGACCCCAGGGAAGTCGGCAAAGTACGCGTCCCGCAGCCGGGAGCCATCGGGGTCATTCCAAAACGACACGGGCATCGACGGCATTGGCTTAGTCACCACTAGCTCCCCTACCTGGTCGATGATCTCAGCGCCGTGTGCGTCGTACGCGGCGACCGAGGCACCCAATGCGGCGCACGACAACTCCCCAAGCCATACCGGCACAGTGGGCGCTGCCTCTAGGAATGCGGTGCATACGTCGGTACCACCAGACATGGAGCAGACCTGGACATGCTCGCCCACCGCCTCGGCGACCCAGCGGAAGCCGTCGACCGATAGCGGCGCTCCTGTCGACCCCAGCGACCGGATCGCGGACATATCGAGCTGGTCCGCGGGCCGTACCCCAGCCTTCAGGCACGCGTGAATGTAAGGCGCGGAGACGCCGAAATAGCTGACGCGGTGCCTTTCAGCGAGCCGCCATAAGGTGCCGAGATCCGGATATCCCGGGCTGCCGTCGTACATCACAACCGGCGAACCCACCATGAGGCCGGAGATCAGCAGATTCCACATCATCCAGCCGGTTGTCGAAAACCAGAAGAACGGCTTGCCCGGCCCGAGGTCGTGATGGAGGGCAAGCGTCTTGAGGTGCTCGATGATGATGCCGCCGTGGCCGTGCACGATGCCCTTGGGCAGTCCAGTGGTGCCAGACGAGTACAGCACCCACAGCGGGTGCTCGAACGGCACGGCATCAAATTCCAGCGGCCCCGTGTCCGCGGTTAGGTCTGACCAGAGCACTGTGCCCGGGAGCTCAGCACTGTCCTCAAGGTATGGCAGCAAGACCGCGCTGGTCAGCGTCGGGATCTGCTCCCGCAGAGCCTGTACGCGTTCCCGGATATCGAACGCCTTCCCGCCGTACCGGTATCCGTCCACGGCAAGCAAAACCGACGGTTCAAGTTGCGCAAAACGATCATGGACAGCCCGGGTTCCGAAGTCGGGTGAACACGATGACCAGATTGCACCCAGGCTTGCCACCGCGAGGAACGCGGCTAAGGTCTCGACGCAATTCGGCAGCAGCGCGACGACCCGGTCCCCGCGGCGTACGCCGAGGCGTAGCAGGCCGGCTCGCACTCGACCGACGAGATCGCGCAGCTCGCCGTAGCTGATCAGCCGTTCCAGCCCGTCTTCGCGGACGAATACCACAGCGATCTCGTCATCGTCACGCCCTGGTCCGTCACCAAGTGAATGCTCGGCGTAGTTGAGCGTCGCCCCTGGGAACCACTCGGTGCCGGGCATGGCCCGGGAACCGAGTGTGGCTTCAGCGACAGTGCGGAACCGTACACCCAGGAATTCCGCCGCCGCCGCCCAGAACCCATCAAGATCATCTACCGACCAGGCATGCAGTGATGGGTAATCCAGCTCGTCGACCTCAGCAAGGCGCCTCTGGCGTACGAATCGGGCGAACTGCGCCATGGCGCTGGCCCGGGCGGCCGCCGGATCCGGCGTCCAGACCACCTCCGGAACCTCCGTCTCCATCCTGAATCACCGCTCTCGTTCGATGGTCGGGACAGCGTCTGTTCCGACCACATTGTCGGTACGAGGGCTGCTCCGCCAGGTCCCCAGCACCGAACCCACAATGACCAGCGGGAATCCGATCGCCAATCCGACGGTGAGCGGCTCTCCCAGAACAATTGCTCCAAGAATTACCGCGACCGCTGGACTGGCGTAGGTGATCAAGGTCATTCTGGCGGGTCCGGCCTCGGCGATGAGAGCGAACATGACCAAGAACGCGATGGCTGTACAGACCACCGCAAGCACGATGACTGAGCCAAGAGCCGGCGCTGTCCAGGTCTGCGGCCAGACCAGCGGAGTAAACGGAGCGTACGCCGCGGCCGCGATCAACAACGAGGCGGTGACGACGCCAAGTGAGGGCAGATCAGCCAGTCTGCGGCTAATGATGATCGGCCCGATCGCGTAGCCGATCACCACCAGCAGCAGCTGGCCGACCGCAATGAAGTCATCCAGGCGCACGTCGAGACCGACAAGGAGCGCAACACCGGCCAGCCCGATCACAAGCCCGGAGATACGGCGAGCATCCAACCGATCGAGGCCCATCACGGTGAGGATGATGGCCGCCACGATGGGAACCACGGCGATGATCAAACCCGTGGTCGAACTATTGAGACGAGTCTCGGCGTGGCCGAGCAGAAACCACGGTCCAATGATCTCGACCACGGTGTAGAGCAGCAGGATCTTCCAGTGTGTTAGCAACGGCCGGAGCGCCCGGGCCCGTAGCGCGAGCGGAAGCAGTATCAAACCTCCAAGAGCGGTCCTACCAAAAGCGACGATGAGTGGATCAAGATCAACAACGGCCACCCGGATGAAAAGGTAGGGAATACCCCAGCACAGGCTGAGTGCGATGAACAACAGCCATCCGCGACGGGTCACAGCTCCCCACCCTACGGTTCGCCGCTACCATGACTCCGAGCACGGCGCCCCAGGGTTTGCCTCACTGCGACACTGGCAATTAGACGAGCTGTTCGCTCAGACGACTGCAGGAGCTTGCCGTGAGACCGTTTTTCGCTAGGTGTTCGGACCGTCTTCCCGGCAAGCGACGAAGGAGTCGGATCCGGCGAACGGCTTGTCAGAGTGCCTATCCAATACTGGAATCTACCGATCCCCCTTTGTCGAAGGTGGTGAAGCTGTGCGAGCGTCCATCCCGCTAGGCCGCATAGCTGGCATAAAGGTTGGAATCAACGCCAGCGTCTTTCTCATCGTCGCCATCCTGGTTGCCGGGCTCGCGACGGGTCAGTTGCCCGCCGCCTTTCCTGGTCGGGGCATCGCCGCGTATGTGATCGCAGCAATCATTGCCGCACTGCTGTTCTTGGCCTCGCTGCTGGCTCACGAGCTGGCACACTCGATCGTCGCACGACGCAATGGCATCGAGGTAGAAAGCATTGTGCTGTGGCTGCTTGGTGGCGTCGCACAGCTTCGCGGCGAGGCGAAGACTCCAGGGGCTGACTTCCGCATCGCCATTGTCGGCCCGCTGACGAGCTTTGTGTTGGCCGTCGTCTTCGGAGCGGCTGCTCTTGGCCTGGCATCGCTCGGAACCGGTGGGTTGCCGTTCGGTGTCTTGACTTACCTTGCCATGACCAACGGGGTACTCGCGATTTTTAACCTCATTCCTGCGGCACCGCTGGACGGCGGTCGCGTGTTACGCGCGGCCTTGTGGCAATGGCGTGGCAACCGGCTGACAGCCGCGGTGAGCGCCGCCCGTGCCGGTCGGATTGTGGGCTTTGTGATGATCGCCCTTGGCGTGCTTCAAGTGGTGCTCGGTCGTGGACTAAGCGGAATATGGCTCGCCCTGATCGGCTGGTTCGTGGTCAGCGCGGCGACCGCCGAAGAGCAGCAGGCGCGCCTCAGCGGGCGGCTGGCAGGGGTCAGAGTCGGTCAAGTCATGGCCTCGAGACCGATCGTTCTCGATGGCAATCTCAGTGTTGCCGACTTCATAGCCCAAGTGGCACTGACTCACCAGTTCTCCACCTATCCGCTCGTTGATGCCTACGGGCGGCTCACTGGGCTGGTGACCCTCAACCGGGTACGCGGCGTGCCGCCAGAGCTTCGCGCCACCACCCGTCTGCAGGACATCGCATGCGCGCCAAGCGAGGTGCCAACGGCACGTCCGGAGGATTCCCTCGTCGAGCTCTTGGAGCGGATGCAAGGTTGTGCAGATGGACGCGCTGTTGTCGTCGACGACGCTGGTCGGGTAATCGGCGTGGTCTCGGCAAGCGATGTCGCCCGTGCGCTGCAAATGGCCGACCTACGTTCCTTCGATCCCTACCCAGCACCCTCCGGAGCTGATATGACTTCACTGTCATCCCAGTGGGGTCCACCCCGTCGCTGAGACGAGGAGCATATTGAAGCAAACACCTGCCGCCGGCTGGATTCGAGCCGGCCTCTTTGGGCTGCCGGTGTACGGGCTACTGATCGCGTACGCGACATGGAAACCGCAACCTGATCAGGTAAGCGATCCCGATGGATGGGCGCGGTTCGTCAGTAGCTCCTCCTACCTTGTTGAACACCTGGTCGGCAACGTCCTGGGCACTGCTCTGGTGATCTTCGGGACTACTGCTCTTGGCGCGTTCCTGACCGCGAGTCGGGCACCGCGCCTTGCCTTGTGGGGCATGGTGTTGTCGATCACTGGTTATGTGCTGTTCACGGTTCCGGGGGTCATCTCGACTTTCGCCACTCCTGCGATTGGCGCGGCCTACCTGGCTGGAAACCGCGAGGTGATGGCGCTGGAGTTCTCACCCATCCTTACGGCGATCGTCGTGGTGGCACTCCTACTCGCAGTGATCGGCAACGGACTGCTCAGCGTCGCCATCTGGCGTAGTGGCAGCCTTCCCCGATGGGCAGGGGTGATCTGGGGGGCAGCGGCGTTGATCTTCTACGTTCTGGGTGCCGCCCTCGGCATGGCCGCTACCGGCGCCAGTCTCCCCACCCAACCGGTCGGCGGCGTTCTGATGGCGGTTAGCGGGGCATGGATTGCCTGGGCAGCGGTCCGTCAGAGCGCCACGGAATCGATCAGCTTGGCGTCCCAGCCGGAGGTCTGAGCGGTGGGCCTCGCCGGCGTGCTGCTCGGCCTTGGCCTGCTGGTCTGGCTGGCCTACCGGGGCTGGAGCGTGCTACTGCTGGCGCCGCTCGCGGCCCTGCTGGCCGCCGCGTTCGCCGGCGGGCCCCTGCTCGCTAGCTGGACGCAGACCTTCATGGGCAGCGCGGCTCAATTCGTCGCCCAGTTTTTCCCGCTGTTCCTGCTCGGGGCGCTGTTCGGCAAGCTGATGGAGGACAGCGGCGCGGTGGAGGCGATCGCCGCCTTCATGACGAAGAAGCTTGGCACGCGACGAGCGGTGCTCGCCGTGGTGCTGGCCGGCGCGATCGTCACCTACGGCGGCGTCAGTCTGTTCGTGGCCTATTTTGTGCTGGCGCCCATGGCCGCGGCACTGTTCCGCGCCGCGGACATCCCCCGCCGGCTGATGCCCGCAGCGATCGTGCTGGGCAGCTCCACCTTCACCATGTCCGCCCTGCCGGGGACGCCGGCCATCCCGAACACGATCCCTATGCCCTTCTTCGGCACCACCCCCTTCGCTTGTGGCTGCGCCATGCGAAGGCGAGGGCACGCCGGCGCGGTGAGGGCTTCGCTGGCGACCGCCCGGATACGGCGGATGCCGCCGCGGACGACCACCTAGTGCGC
>DATFBI010000162.1:0-6077 GCA_035253925.1 Propionibacteriaceae bacterium | reverse complement strand
GTCACTTCGGCGATTTCTGTCAACGTGTTTCCTTGTCAGTTCGGGCACGTCATCGGTGCCCATCCATGGCGGGGTGATCTCCCCGACCAGCGGGTCTTCCTTGAGGTCCTCAGCGCATCGCGACGACTGTTCTCGAGATTGCTGACGGGAGATGCCGGAAAGCTTCGTCCGCGTCGCACCTGACCTTGAGGGCTACGTGGTCAGACGTGCGTCTTTGTGACTTGGCTGGTTGGGGAGCCGGTCACCGCAGCTGCCCTGACCGTGTCGGCTCTCTAAGGCTAGCACCTGTAGCCAGACTTTCCATCTCCATGGCCCTCTGTGGGCTGCCTGTCATAGTGCGCGCACAGCCTGATCTCGTCCGTCTTGGGCGAGGTCTGAGGCGATGATCGCTGCGGCTGAGCCTATGCCACTAGACCGAACCGAGAATCCTGGCACATGTTGATCTTGGAGTACCGCAATATCATCGTGGCGCCCCAACACCAACACAGTTGGGCCGGCACCACTGATTATGGCTGCAAAACCCTTTCCCCGAAGCGATTTCATCAGCTCGTAGGAACGCGGCATGGCAGCTCCTCGGTATCTTTGGTGCAACCAGTCGCAGGTGGCGTCGTAGAGCAGTTCCGGTTCAAAGGCCATGGCGTGAACCAGCAGAGCCGCTCGACCGGCGTTCGCTGCGGCGTCGACATGGGGCACGGTGTCGGGCAGCAGGCTGCGGGCAACCTCGGTAGCCAACGAGTTATCGGGTATGAACAGCGCCGCACCGATGGAGGCATCGACAGCGCCCTGCGCAACCGTTACGCCGTTACGACCCTGGTATGCCAGCACGAAACCGCCATATATGGCGGCGGCCACATTGTCGGGATGACCCTCGATGGCAGTGGCATGCCTCAGCAACCAACCCGGCGTGACCGCTACCCCGGCAAGTCCGGCCGCTGCCACTAGGCCCGCAACGATCGCCGCCGAAGAAGATCCAAGACCGCTCCCATGCGGGATTGTGTTGCGGCAGCCAAGCCATAGGCCAGGTGCCTGGGCGCCAAGGTCGGCCAAACCGACCAAGACTGAGCGGATGATCAGATGGCTTTCGTCGCGGGGCAGCTCGGCTGCTCCTTCTCCAGATACCTCGAGTTGGTAGCCATGCTCGATCACCGCCAGATTGACCCGCTCCCGCCAGTCGAGCGCTAGCCCAAAGCAGTCAAAGCCTGATCCGAGATTGGCGCTGGTAGCCGGAACCTCCACCGTCACCGACCTTCCCGGAATCAAAACCCGGAGATCGACTTGGTCAAGAGGCATTACCTTCTCCTCGTCGCTGGAGCGTCTCACCGACAGCCCTAGTCCACTAGGCCGCAGACCGATGCAATGGCGAGCAGATCGGGCGTCACGACTTCAGCGTGAATGGGTCCGAGTTGCGACAATGCGGTGTCCACGTCCTTGAGGCCATGTCCTGTCACGGTGATGACAATCTGCAACCCTGATTCGATCTCGCCGCGCCCGTTTTTGGCGAACAGTCCGGCGACTCCGGCTGCCGACGCCGGCTCCACAAAAATGCCTTCCTCACGAGCCAGAAAGCCTTGGGCGTCCAAGATCTGCTGATCGCTGACGGCCTCGATGAGTCCGCCTGACTCGTCGCGGGCAACCAGCGCTTGCTCAGCTGAGGCTGGATTACCGATACGGATGGCAGTTGCCACCGTCTCCGGCTGCAGAACGGGATGTCCGAGGACTAAAGGCGCGGCGCCAGTCGCCTGGAATCCCCACATTCTCGGGGTTCGCATTGCCTTGCCGGCCGACTCGTACTGGGTGTAACCCCGCCAGTACGCGGAGATATTCCCGGCATTCCCAACCGGTATGACATGCACGTCGGGCGCGTCGCCCAGCTCGTCGATAACTTCAAATGCAGCCGTCTTCTGACCCTCGATGCGGTTCGGATTGATCGAGTTAACAAGTGCAACTGGGTATTCGTGGGCAAGCTTGCGGGCAAGTTCCAGACAATCGTCGAAGTTGCCGTCAACCTGTACGACCTTGGCACCATGCACTATCGCCTGTGCCAACTTGCCGGTGGCTATCCGCCCGGCCGGCAACAGCACGATGGTGGAAAGCCCTGCCCGTGCCGCATACGCCGCGGCCGAGGCGGAGGTATTGCCGGTGGAAGCGCAAACCACGGCCCGAGCACCCTGCCCGGCGGCGACGCTAAGAGCGACAGTCATGCCGCGGTCCTTGAATGAACCGGTTGGATTGGCCCCCTCGACCTTGATCCAGGTCTCGCAGCGCAGGATCTCGGAGAGCTTTTCGGCCGCTGCCAGAGGTGTATCTCCTTCACCGAGAGTGATCACCGGATCGCTGTCCGACACCGGAAGCCAGTCCCGGTAATGCGCGATCACTCCGTACGGCTGCCGATTACGAACAGAGGCGTGTGGGTTCCCGATGAAGGACTCTGGGACCACGTCAGTCGCCCTCGACTCGCATAACGCTAGTGATCTCACGCACCACCTCCAGGTTCCGCAACGCTTGCACGGTGGCACTAAGAGCAGCGTCTTGTGCGTGGTGGGTAACGATCACGAGCTGGGCGTCGGCGCCACGGCCGTTCTGCCGCAGGGTCTCGATCGACACGCCGTGCTCGGCGAAGACGTGGGCGACGGTGGCCAGTACTCCTACCACGTCTGCAACCTCGAGAGAGAGGTGATAGCGAGTCATCACACTGCCGATCTTGGTGACCGGACGTGCCGCGTAGCTGGACTCGCCGGGCCCGACGGCTCCGCGCAGCCGGTTTCGGGCAACCGTGACAAGATCACCAAGCACTGCGCTTGCCGTCGGTGAACCTCCAGCCCCGGGGCCGTAGAACATCAGGCGTCCGGCAGACATGGACTCCACGAAGACTGCGTTATAGGCGCCGCCAACCCCGGCCAGCGGATGTGACCGCGGAATCATTGCCGGGTGAACCCGCACTGACACCGTCCGATCATTGCCGCCTGGAACGGCCGGTGGGGACAGCTGGCAGATCGCGAGCAGCTTGACCACGCAGCCAATGTCATGGGCGGAGGCAATGGCGGCGGGAGTGACCTCAGTAATGCCCTCCCGGTAGACATCGGCACTCGTTACTCGGGTGTGAAACGCCAGACTGGCCAAGATGGCGGCCTTGGCGGCCGCGTCGAAGCCCTCCACGTCTGCCGTTGGGTCGGCCTCGGCATAGCCAGACTGCTGTGCTTCGGCCAGCGCCTCCTGGAACCCGATGCCGCCAGTGTCCATCCGATCCAGGATGTAGTTCGTGGTGCCGTTGACGATCCCGATCACCGAGGTGATTTCGTCACCAACCAGCGATTCCCGTAGCGGCCGGATGATCGGGATAGCCCCGGCGACCGTAGCCTCGAAGTAGAGATCAACGCCGGCTTGCTCGGCAGCTGCAAAGAGCGTGGCGCCGTCCTCGGCAAGCAACGCCTTGTTGGCAGTGACTACCGATGCCCCGTGTTGTAGCGCGGTCAAGATCAAGGAGCGGGCCGGTTCAATGCCGCCGATGACCTCGATGACCAGGTCAACATCATCACGGCTGACCAGCGCCTCCCCGTCGGTGGTGAACAGCGCGGAGTCGATACCAGGTCGATCGCGCTCGCCTTCGCGCACGGCTATGCCGACAAGCTCCAATGGTCGGCCGATACGAGCGCGAAGATCCTCTGCCTGCCCGGTGATCAAGCGCGCCACCTCCGAGCCCACGATCCCGCAGCCGAGTAAGGCTACGCGGAGTGGTGCTAGTGGTGAACTGTCAAAAAGTGGCGTGGGCTGCACGCTGGTTAGAGTCACGGAAACCTCATTTACGCAACGACACCACGACCCCGAATCGTGGCCGTTTCAATTGTTCACTATATTTTTTTTGGCGCTACTCGCGCATCGCGCTATGGACCGCCTACATCGTCGCCATCCGCAGATAAAAAGCGCGTTCGCTCACTGCTCCTTGCCACGCCGGGCACGTAATTGGGCCTCACAGCCCTGTTTCGCTCACCCAGTGTCGAGCGCCAGCAAATCCTCAATCGTTTCCCGCCGGATCAGCGTTTTGATCTCACCATCCTTCACCGCGATGACGGGCGGTCGAGGGACGTAGTTGTAGTTGCTTGCCATAGAGCGGCTGTAAGCACCAGACCCCGGCACAGCGAGCAGATCCCCAGGAGCGATGTCGGCGGGCAGAAACTCATCACGTACCAAGATGTCCCCGCCTTCGCAATGCTTGCCAACCACCCTGCCTAGCACCGGTGGCGCGGCGGAGAGGCGTGAGGCAAGCGTGGCGGAATACTCGGCGGCGTACAGCGCGGTCCGGATGTTGTCACTCATTCCGCCATCGACGGCTACATAGAGCCGGTTGGCGCCACCACCCAGCGCAACGTGCTTGACGGTGCCAACACGATAAAGGGCGAAAGTGCTCGGGCCGCTGATTGCACGTCCCGGCTCAATAGCTAGGTGCGGAACCTTGATTCCGAGGTTTTCGCATTCCTTAACGACGATCCCGTCAAGATCTTCCGCAAGTGCAGCAGGCGTAGCCGGCGTGTCAGCACTGGTGTAGGCGATGCCGAAGCCGCCGCCAAGATCGAGCTCAGCCAGCTCGGCCCCGGTCTGCCTCGCGAAATCAGCATGCAGCCGAAGGGTACGGCGCGCGGCCACCTCGAACCCCTCTGCATCGAAGATCTGGGAACCGATATGGGAATGGATGCCGATCAGGTCAAGCCACTGATCGCGGTGGCATCTAAGTAGTGCTTCGATCGCGGAGCCGTCGGCAATGGAAAATCCGAACTTCTGATCTTCATGGGCGGTGGCGATGTACTCATGAGTATGGGCCTCGACGCCAGTAGTCGCTCTGACCATGACCCGCGGCCGGATGTGCAGCTCCTTCGCAACACCACTGAGGCGACTGATTTCGTCGAAGGAGTCGATGATGATCCGTCCGACTCCGGCGGCCAGCGCCTGACGCAACTCCTCAACACTCTTGTTGTTGCCGTGCAGCCCGACGCGTCGCAGATCAATGCCGGCGCGCTGCACGACGGCCAGCTCACCACCAGTGCAGACATCTATGCCCAGCCCTTCCTCTGTCACCCAACCGGCAACGGTGGTACAGAGAAAGGACTTGGCGGCGTAATAGACGTTCCATCCTCTGAACGCTTGGGCAAAGGCGCTGGCTCGGGCGCGTAGGTCGGTCTCATCTACCACATAAACCGGGGTTCCGACCTGATCGGCAATGTCGATCACGCTCAGACCAGTGACGGTAAGTACCCCGTTTTCATCCTTCCGTGCGCCGCTGCTCCACAGACTCGGCAGCAGTGCATTGACATCGCTCGGGATGCGCAACCAACTCGGGGCCCGGACGCTGGAGTCGGCGTGGATTGAGCCGGCGACGTGGGTGTGGGTCATATCGCGAAACTGTGCCAGACAAGGCCGAACAGACGTTGATTTACCACCTCGCGGACATTGGAGCTGGGCGTCGCGAGCGATAGCTCGGCTGCGCTAAGCGGTGGCCGTAATGTCGATCCTCTGGGTTTCGGATAGGCGTACCTCGTGTGGAGCCGTAGTGACGACGCCGTCGATCCTGACCTCCACGCCACCACACGCCGAGCCGAGACAATGATGATCGAATCGCACACCCCAGAGCATGAAGAACTGATCGAGGGTGATGTCGCTGGCTCCGCGCCCCTCCAGCCATATCTGGCCCGAGGCGTCGTGAGTGTGCACTGCGGCCTGCAATGCGCGAACCCTGTCGATTCCGACATACGCAGGGACCTCCACCGCAGCCTTGTCAACGATGACGCGCAACTCGGTAAAGCGAGAGCTCGCCTTGCTGCTGACGGGTTGCGGCTCCAGCCCCGCGGCCTCAATGTAGGCGACGGCGTCGCGCGGAGCACTCCACGGCGGTGGCGTACTCCGCTGTAGTGCTGGGGCCGGGGCGGCCTGCTGAACGCAGCTTGTGAAGCTCGACAGCATGATCAGCACGGCAGCGAGCGTGACGCGCGCGCTCCACCAACCGCCCGGCACGAGGTCGAGAATAGAACTATGGCAACGTACAGACGTAAGAGCCGAGTTGTCGGCGGCGGCGACGCTGGTACATT
>DATFBI010000161.1:0-6620 GCA_035253925.1 Propionibacteriaceae bacterium | reverse complement strand
AATTCTTCAAAACTAACTAGCCTTATCCAAGGACCTTCGGTCCAAGTGCCCCCCGTAATCGATGACTCCGGCGCCCGTGATCGATGACTCTGACGATCCAGGAAGGGATGGCATTGCGTCCAAAGCGACAGGCCGGGCGGTCTCGGTGGCGAATCTTGATTGCCGTTGTCGTGGTGGCGGTGCTGGGTTGTTCTCTCACCGCTGCCGGCGCGCCCAATGCGAGTCGACCCCATGAGGCGGGCGCTACGCCGCTGTACATCGGCGCCCAACCCGTACGTGACCCGGGATCTGTGGTCATCGGTGCGGCCGGTGACATCGCTTGCCCGCCCGGCCGATGGCGCAACGGAACCAACGCCTGCGGCATGGAGGGCACTGCCAAGGTGCTTGAAGCGATCCGGCCTGACGCGGTGCTCACACTTGGTGACAACCAGTATCCGAGTGGTTCGCGGGCCGACTTTCAGGCCTCGTACGCAGACACCTGGGGTGGGTACCGCGATATCACCTTCCCGGTGCCAGGAAACCACGAATATCAAACGCCTGGCGCTCGAGGATACTTCGCCTACTTCGGCAAGCGCGCCGGTGAGCCCGATAAGGGCTACTACAGCTACGATCTCGGCGCCTGGCATCTGATCGCGCTGAACTCAGAATGTCACCAGATCGGCGGTTGCAGCGACTCGGATCCGCAAGCCCGCTGGCTCCGGCAGGATCTGGAGGCTCACCCACGTAAGTGTGTGCTCGCCTACTGGCACCGGCCCCGCTTCAGCTCAGGACCGCACGGCAACGACCAGGACCTAGATGCATTGTGGCGGATCCTTGCTGGGGCGCGCGCCGATGTCGTCCTTGCCGGGCACGACCACGACTACGAGCGGTTCACGCCAATGAATGCCGACGGAGAGGCCGACCCGGAAGGGGTGATGCAGTTCGTCGCAGGAACAGGCGGCCGCAGCCATTACAAATTCCGCAATCCCAAACCGACGAGCAAAGCCAGGATTACCGGGCGCCACGGCGTGCTGCACCTGCAGTTGACCGAGCAGGCGTACAGGTGGGAGTTCACGGCGGCTCCGAAAGGTGAGGTCCTTGACAGAGGGAACGGCCAGTGCCATTGAGCGGGCTCTGCAGCTCAGGAATACAGGGACCGCCTAGCTCGAAGTAGGTGTGTCCGTATGCCCCTGGTGCCGGCTCAGCGGCCCGTTGAGCTGCGCCTGTATACCGGTCGGCTTGCGGCACTGTTGAGTTCGGGCTCCGGATGGGCGACCTATCCCGAGTGCCGACCTGCTGCGGAACTGCCGACACGGTTGCGTTTTTGATCACTTCCATGGAGTGCGAGGGGCGCGGCTTGCGCTGTACTGCGGTGGATGAGCCGGTGCCACGTGCTTAGATGCGGTTAGTGGCCGGTCGTAGGTCAGTCCTCACCGAAGGAGACCAAGGTGCAATCTGACACTGCCGCTCCTGTGGAGCCCATACTGCTCGGACCCGATGAGGGTGACGCGCGTTGGTGGGGCGACTCCTTGGCGATCATCAGAGCGTCTGCGGATACGACTGCAGGGCGCATCACTGTGATCGACAACTATGCCTCCAGTGGTGCCACACCACCCCTGCATATCCATCACAATGAAGGTGAGGGTTTCTATCTGATCGACGGCACCATGACGATCTGGGTTGGCGGGAAAAAGATCGATGCATCACCGGGCTCCTATGTGTACGGGCCTCCCGGTGTTCCCCACACCTTTGTAGTGACGTCACCCATCGCCAGGTATCTCTTCATAACGGAACCGGCAGGTTTTGATCGGTTTGTGCGCAGCGTGTCAACAGTAGCCGAGAGACTCGTCCTTCCGCCGCCCAGCGCTCAACGAGCAGAAGATCCGGAGCTGATGGCCAGAGTGGCTGCCGAGTATGGCATTGAGATCCTCGGCCCTCCCGGCATTCCGAGCGAGGCTGTGTATCCAGGGACGTAGCGCGGGCTCCCGAGCCGATCAAAGTTGCGACCGTCGCCGGACAAGAAGTCCAACGCGGTTTCTGGATGGCGCCATGTGGGTCGGCTCGCCGGAGTTGAGCTGGCGTGCATAGAAGCTGGAAGCGACTGTGATGGACTGTGCTGGTCCTTAGCTTGGGGGCCTGTGGATCAGCCCATGTGAGGCTTCGCGGTCGCAGCATCTGGTGTGACCCGGCCGGCGCGGAGCGCTCCGACGTAGACGCTGGCGATGACAGGCGACCACCTACCACCAGTCCGACATCAACCGGCTCCTCGAGCTAGGCCGAGAGCATCGGGGTGACGAACGGGAGGATGACGAACCAGGTCCCAGCCGCTGCACCAGCTTTTAGCAGCGCTCGCCGCTGCGGCCGGTCCGTCACAGACCTGGGAGACCGGCCGAGTCCAGGCCATGGATCAGCCGGCGTCGGCCGCGGATGCTTTTTGTTCTTGAGCTGCCTGTAATTCCTCCAAGATGGCTGGACGGGCTTGCGAATCCCACGCTCGAAACAGCACTGCATTGGCGACACCCATCGCCTTGCCCTGTAACGCTGTGAAGCCTGAGATCATGTCGCGGGGTGCGGGGTGACCTGGGATCGCGGCCAGGTACTCCGCGTGCGCCTCAAGCGAGGCAATGCCGCGCTCGAGCGGTTCACCGCTAATGTCCACGCCATGCGTTGCATTCTCGAATCCGTTGGTGATGAGCCACCGAGTCGAATGTGGCTCGAGTCCTTCGTCGAGCAGGTCGGGAAACACCCACCGGTTCGCCGCGTCGCGCATCGCATCGACGGCCGCCAGCCCGGCGACTCGGTGATCCGCCTGGTTCAAGCCGATGGCGAATTCGACCTCCCAAGCAGTCACCACCAAGGCGTCGGGACGAAACGACCGGATCGCCCGCGCGATATCGCGGCGCATAGCGATGCTGTATTCAAGCACTCCGTCGGGATACCCCAGGAAGTCGACCTGAGTGACCCCGACCTCGTGTGATCCTTTAATCTGCTCATGTATCCGCAACTCCGCTGTCGCCTTCGGGTCCATAGTGTCAATGCCGGCTTCACCCCGTGTCAGCAGCAGATAGGCGACCTCGATGCCTTTCGCCGTCCAGGCGGCGACAGCCGACGACGTGCCGTACTCCACGTCGTCGGGGTGGGCCACGACACAGAGCACTCGAGTGAACGCGTCGTCGGGAAACGACTGCACCGGTGGAAATTTCATGCAGCGAGGGTAGCGGGCAGCACGGGCGAGACCGGCGACGAAGTGATGAGGACTAGGACTGCGCCGTTGTTGTCATACGAGGGAGGATCTGCCCGGCGTCGAGGGCGGAAGCGACCTTCATTCACACCTCGGTCAGGGTGTGGAAGGTATGCAGGTCTCAGCCGGTCGACTCGCCGCCAGCCGCCTGTTAACGAAGGGACTCCTGCGAGGCCGCCACTGTTGTGCATAACCACCCCCACGCACCCCTCTCGGCTGCCCGGAGTTCTTGGGAGATTGAAGCAATGCTATTGCCGCAGCGTATCCCCAGGAGTCGCTGACCAAGCCAAGGTCGCGCCGAACTGCCCCGGGATCGCACTATCCGGCAGCTCATCCGCCCTCCAATGTTCCCGCGCCTACACGTACCGGTAGCCGGTCCGCTTGCGGACCTGCCCCCCGGTATGAAGTGGGCACCAGCCGACCCGACAGCCTTAGGCTGCCACCGGCACGCTTTGAGGCCCGTGGATAGCGGTCGAGCGCTGCATCCTCACGGCTCCGGCGAGTCGCAGAGTGGGTAGACGCTGGGCCAGTGCCCGAAAGGCTGCGACCAGCTCGAGCCGCGCCAACGGGGCGCCCAGGCAGTAGTGGATGCCGCCGGAAAACGCGAGGTGATCAACCCCGGGCCTGCGGGTGATATCGAAGCTGTTCGGCGACGCATACGCCGCCGGATCCCGATTGGCCCCCGCGAGCAGCAGCACTGCGGCCTGACCGTGGGCCACGGGGACGCCGGCCACCTCGGTGGCGTCGCGAGCCGCACGAGCCGTCACCTGTACCGGTGGGTCATAGCGGAGCACTTCTTCGACCACCGCCGGCGCTCGGTCGGGATCCTCGACCAGCATCTGCCACTGATCGGGGTTTGCCAGCAGCGCCCGGACGCCGTTGCCGATCGCGTTGACGGTTGTCTCGAACCCGGCGACCAACAGCAGCCGGCACAGCGGGCCGAGCAGGGCGGGCGTGACCTCCTCGTTCTGCTCCGCGAGCAGCGCGGAGACGATGTCGTCGCGTGGGTCAGCGATGCGCCGCTCGAAGAGGTCGGCGAAGATCTGCCGTAGCTGGCTCTGGGCCTGCAGCACGCGGCGTAGGTGGCCGACGGAGGAGATGCCGTCGAGGGCGGTAGCCAGGGTGGCACCGTAGCCGGCGAACGCCTTCTCGTCGACGTCGGGCACGCCGAGCAGCGCGCTGATCACCGCGATCGGCAGTGGAGCGGCGAACTCGCTGACCAGGTCGAAGCCCGCGTGCGGGTCCACGGCGTCGAGGAGCTCACCGATTCTTTGTGCCACCAAGGTCTCGTACTTCGCCATTCGACGCGGTGTGAAGGTCGGGGCGACGAGGCGACGGAGCCGGGTGTGCTCGGGTGGGTCCATCTCGAGCAGCGAGAGGTCCAGCATCTCGCGCGGCAGCGGGTCGTCGGCGGCCTGATCCGGCCGGAACACGACGAAGGAGCGGCTGCGGACGATCTCCGAACACACCGCGTGTGTGGCCGAGATGAGGTTTCCTAGCCGGGTCGGAGCCAGCGGTCCCTGGTCCCGGATCTGGTCGTAGATCGGGTACGGGTCGGCTTGATATTCGGCTAGGCCCAACCGGGCGGCCGGGTCCTTCTGCACCCGGGCGGCATAGGCCGTTAAGGCCCGGTCACGATAAATTCCGCCGATCACCTTCGCCCCGGCCACCGCCGTCGCCCACCGGCTGGCCGGGCGGGCGGTGGTGGTGCTCATATGTTCATTGTGCCGGTTCCACCAGAAGTTCCCGTTGGAGGCACCCTGCCCCAGAAGCTCGTCACGGGCCCGCCCTTCACGGCAAGGGCCAGACCCCAGCCCAATGGGCTAGCGCGGCGTGCGAACTGTCCCGCACCACGGACTCTTATGGCGACCGGTTCTCGTATGGCCGGTGGGCATGCGAGGCAGGATCGACCGAGTCCATTAGGCAGGTGCGGCGTCGGCGAGATACTCAATCCACCGGCCGGGCCCTAATTTCTCAGAGAGGCCAGGGATGCCGATGCGAACCTTCCAGGGTCACTTTGACGCCATGGTCTTGGTCGTCGTGAGCGCTCTTGCGTACAGCGCTCTGGTCGGTTGCTCGAACAGCGGGTAGTCGAATCTGTCCGGCTCGGCAAGCCAAACATCAGCGAGCAGGTCGCCTGCCGAGCCGACGGATGCGAATCGGTTGTCGCGCAGTCAGGCGGTTTGGATCAAGCGGTCCAGGGAGGGCAGCGAGCCGGGCTGCTCGGCAGCGGTAGGTCGGCGTGGGGAGGTTCTGTGGACCGGTGTAGCCGGAGTATCCAACGTGCAGCGCAGGGATCCGATCACCGCTGACACGGTCTTCGACGCTGGATCAGTGAGCAAACAATTCACACAACAGCGGTTCTGCTTCTGCAGCAGGAGGGCAAGCTCTCCGTCGACGATCGGCTGTCACGTCATGTTGATGGTCTACCGGCTTGGTCAGATCAGGTGACGCTCGCCAGCTGATGCATCACGTCAGCGGCATCCCCGAGACGGAGGACATACTGCTCAACAAGGGCTTCCAGCCCCAAGATGGTGTCAAGCGAGCGACGCTGCGAAAGGCGATCACCGATGTCGAACGCCTGAACTTCCAGCCGGGCGAGCGATGGGCGTACAACCCGAACTACTTCCTGCTCGCCGAAGTGGTCGAACGCCGGTCCGGCCAGCCGCTCGGCGGCTACCTAAGGACGCGCATCTTGAGCCGCTTCACCTGAAGATGAGCGTCTGGCTACGACTCTCCGGTTCCCGGCAAAGCAACCTCATACAAGTACAACAATCTCAACCTGCCGCGGGTTGCCGACTGGCGCTGGGACGCCTTCGGTTCCGACGGCCTTCAGACGACCCCGACCCGACTGGTGGTGTGGGCCGACAACCACCGCAGCGGCACCGTGGGCGGAACCGACGTCCAACGAAACCAGCTCGCCAGCGCGGTGTCGACCACCTAGGGCACTTCCATCCTTCCGACTCCGAGGTGTACGGCGCCGGAATCGTCAGACTGACTGACGGACGGAAGCCTGTTCCACGGCGATACCTACGGCGGATTCCACAGCTGGCTGAGCATCTCGCCCGACCGCAGCACGGCTATAGCCGTCGCCTGCAACCTCTACGACATCAACATCGAGACTGTCGCCGAAAACCTTCAGCTCGTCTGGGAGTGACCGCGGGCCGGCAGTAGCCGACAAGCAACGCGGTGCCGTCAATGCCCCTGATCAGGCGATATGGATGATGAGCAGCGGGTGGTGTGGATGCGCTTCCAAGCGTTGACCATCGAGGGTGCCGCGAGAGGACGGCTGAACCGCCACGCCGTGGCGTTTGGTTCAGGAACCTTGCGCTTGGTCTATCTGTCAGGCAGACGGCCGCGGCGCACCACGGCAAGCGAGTCCCGTTGAGGGCACCCTGAG
>DATFBI010000160.1:0-10025 GCA_035253925.1 Propionibacteriaceae bacterium | reverse complement strand
GGGGGAATCGTAATGGTGTTGGGATCCATCCGTACGACGATGGCCGCCGCCTTCGCCTTTTCTATCTGGAATTCGGCACCATGAAGATCCTGCAGGTTCGCAGGCTCGGCATTGATCAGCTGGCCGATCTCGATGTCCTCGGGCTTGATCGGCTCGAAGGTGATGTCATTGACGACGCGAACTCCCGGCGCCCAAATAGTCCGCTCGATCGTCTCAGCGCGCTTCTTCTTGGTTGGCCAGGGGCCGAGGTCGGCGAGGCCGACGATCATGGGCAACAAGATTGTTGCAAGTGCCGCAAGCAGGGTGCGACCGATGATCTTGCGCCTAGTGATCTTGGACTCGTCGGTAACCTTGTCCAGCTCGGTGAGCATGTATTTCTTGTCGTCATCGCTGGACGCGGCGGGATGGCGGTAGTCGATCATCTCCTCGTCGTCCATCAGCTTCCGAGCCCAGTGCACAGCGCCAACGCCGAGGAAGAGCAGCGCAAGGCCGAACGTCAGGCCAAGAAGGAGATTCCGGCTGTTGGCTCGCAGTGGACCGAAGTCCACCCAAGCATCCCCAGGAACAGCGAAATAGACGACAACGAAGCCGATGGACAGGATGGGCACCAATCCGAAGAAAGTGGCCACCTGACGAGTTGCGCGCTTGGCGGCCCTCTCATCGACATCGGTCAGGCGAGGCAGGTGCTCCTCTAGACCGGGGTCCGGAACCGGATAGCGCTCTTGGCCAACCGTGGCAAGCTCGGAGCCAGGCTGGCCGTGGGCCGTGTCTTCACTCACTTGGCTTTCGCCCCCTTGGCCGCAATCCATATGGCAAAGAAGATCAAGCTGCCTAGACCTATGATCCAACCCCATAGGCCCTCACTCACTGGGCCCAGGCCGCCAAGTTGCAGACCGCCGTTCGCGGGCTGCTCGTGCAAGGCGTTGAGGTAGCCGATGATGGCTCGCTTGTCCTCCGGGGTGAGCACCTCGTCAGAAAACACCGGCATCTGCTGCGGACCAGTAAGCATCGCTAGATAGACCCGCTTGTTGTCCAGACCGATCAGCGGTGGTGCATACTTGCCGTTCGGCAGTGCGCCGCCGACGCCCGCAAAGTTGTGACAGGCGGAGCAGTTGGTCCGGAACAGTTCACCGCCGACCGCAAGGTCTTCAGCGCTAATGTTCGCTGTGTCGTACTGGGCCGGTTCGGGGATTCCTGGGCCCGGGCCGAGGCTTGCGACGTACGCCGCAAGTGCTGCGATTTCCTCTTCTGAGTAGACATTCGGCTTGACTGGAGCCTGCTCACCGGGCCGGGCCATTGGCATCCGACCGGTGCTCACCTGGAAGTCCACAGCCGCAGCGCCAACACCGGCAAGCGGCGGTCCCTGAATGCTGCCGGTGACCTGCCCCTCGCCATTAAGCCCATGGCAGGACGCGCAGCCGACGGCGAAAAGGGCCTTACCTTCGGCGATCTGCTGGCTGTTTCCGTTCTCGGCCGCAACTTGGGTTGGCGGGATGATCACGCTGTAGAGGGCGCCCATCAAGAAGAGCCCGGCCACCAGGAGCAACGCCTTGGCTGCTGGGTGCCGGCGCCGGGAAGACAGGAGTCGCACGCGGGTCCCTCTCATGTCTTGATGCACTGTTGTGGGCCAAACATATATTCAGTTGTCCCGGGCCCGAATAGGCCCAGGTGTGGCGTTGCTAACGCAGGATGTAGATGACACCGAACAGCGCAATCCACACCACGTCGACGAAGTGCCAGTAATAGGACACGACGACCGCGCTGACGGCCTGCTCATGGGTGAAAGTCCGCGCCAAGAACGTTCGTCCCATGAGCAACAGGAAAGCGACCAGGCCACCAGTCACGTGCAATCCGTGGAATCCCGTCGCCAGGTAGAAGACGGACCCGAACACATTCGACGAGATGGTCAGGCCCTCACTGATCAATGCGGCGTACTCGTAAACCTGGCCGCCGATGAAGAAGGCGCCCATCAGGTAGGTGAGCGTGTACCACTCGCGCAGCCCCCATCGACGCAGATTCCACAGTGACCCGGAGCGGCGAACCTGTGCCCGCTCCGCTGCGAATACGCCCATCTGGCAGGTGAAGGAGCTTGCTACCAGCACCGTGGTGTTAGCGATGGCGAACGGAATGTTGATCAAGTCGCCTTGGGTTTGCCACAGCGGAACTTCGCCGGTGGCTGCAGCCTGGGAGTTGGTGATGTTACGGATGCTGAAGTATGCCGCAAACAACGCAGCGAAGAACATCAACTCCGAGGCAAGCCAGATGATCGTTCCCACAGCTACTGGCTCGGGGCGATTTTCCCGGCCACGCAGCCGCGATTGCGGAATGGGATGCAGTGATCCCTCCGGCATCGTCATCGAGCCCGAGACTGCGTGTGTGTGCATGGCCACGAGGTCATTATTGCCGGAACCCGTGGAGAGGTCACCCCAGGGCACAACTTTGTTACTTCGCGTCGTGGCTGGTTGCATGAGGGCGACCCGGCCTTCAATTCCGACGTTCCGTGTCGCGCGAATCCCGCTGACCGCGCCACGATCGGAATCACCCCCAGGCGAACCGACGTTAGGCTGGGCATTGTGTTCACCAGGTTCGCCATGGTGCTCGTACCGCTGCATGCCACACCGACCGATCAGCCGCCGCCACTAACTCCGGTACGGCTGCTCACCGAGTGGACCTGGGAGTGGGCGATGGCGCTGGGTATTGCTGTCGCCGCCGGGCTCTACATTGCCGGCCTGGTAGCGCTGCACCGCCGCGGCGATCACTGGCCAGTGCGACGCAGTGTGTCGTTCCTGCTCGGCGGACTCGGCTCGATTGGTCTTGCCACCATGTCGGCGCTGGGAACCTACGACACGGTGCTGCTGAGCATCCACATGGTGCAACACATGATCTTGATGATGGTGGCTCCGATGTTCCTTGCGCTCGGGGCCCCGGTCACTTTGGCGTTACGGACACTGCCGCCTCGGCCGCGAGCAATGCTGCTTGCTGTACTGCACTCGCGGGTGGCTCGGGTGCTGACTTTCGCGCCACTCACACTGGCGCTGTTCATCGCAACCCCGTTCGCGCTGTACTACTCGTCCTTTTACGAGCTTTCCTTGCGGTCGGGCTTTTGGCATGCCTTTCTACATCTGCACTTCATCATCATTGGCGCGCTCTTGATGTGGCCGTTAATGGGAATCGACCCGGTTCCCGGCAGGATCAGCTATCCATTGCGGGTGCTGATGCTGTTCCTGATGCTGCCGTTCCATGCGTTTCTCGGTACGTCGATCATGAGTTCAACGCAACTTATCGCCGAGAGCTGGTACTTGGCCTTCAACCGCACGTGGCCGCCCAGTCCGCTGGATGACCAATATCTGGCGGGGGGAATCTTGTGGGCGTCGGGAGACGCCATCGCTTTGGTCATGATGATCGCGCTGTTCGTGCAGTGGTACGCATCCAGCCAGCGGGAGGCGCGGCGGGAGGACCGTCGACTGGATCGCCTGGAGCGACTGCAGCGGCCGACTACGGCATCCGTCGCCGGTCAGGACCAGGCGCAGCCGTCACGCTACGATCGCCCGCGGGACGCACGGGAGGTCGTCCCACCGCAAACAGCAGAGCCCCGGCCCGGGCATGCAGAGGCCGAAATGCGCGCCGCAAGCACCGGCGGACAACCTGGAGATGATCAATGAATAGTGCTGACGAGCGCCCGGAGGAGCAGGTGCTCACCATCTTGTTGTATGCCTCAGACCGAAGGACGCGCGAGGACGTCCGATTGGCCCTGGGGCGCAAGGTGGCAGCTGACCTGCCGCCGGTTCGGGTGCTCGAGGTGGCGACCCCGGCCGCTCTTATCAGCGCAATGGATGCGGGTGGTATCGATCTTGTGGTCCTGGACGGTGAGGCGGTACCTGCTGGAGGAATGGGGCTGTGCCGCCAGCTAAAGGACGAGATCTTGCGCTGTCCACCGATCCTGCTGCTGATCGGGCGGCCAGACGATGCCTGGCTCGCGACCTGGTCGCGGGCCGACGGTGCGGTATCGCATCCGGTTGACCCGATCAGACTGCCTGCCGCGGTGGCGAAGCTGTTGCGCCCTCGGATGTCCACCGAGACGGCTGTCGCGCAGACCACCTCTGGGACATGAGGCGGGGGTCATCGCGATGAACTGGCCGGAACTTTTGAGCAGTCTGGTCCGCCGCGAGGACCAGTCATCGACAGCCACGGCCTGGGCGATGGGTCAGATCTTGAGTGGGGATGCGACCCCTGCGCAGATGGCGGCGTTCGTCATCGGATTGCGAAGCAAGGGCGAGACGGTTGCTGAGCTGACTGGACTTGCCGATGTGATGATCGAGTTCGCGACGCCGATTGAGATTGGCGGCCCTGCAGTCGATGTCGTCGGCAGCGGCGGGGACCGGTCGAACACCGTCAACATCTCCACCATGGCCGCGATCGTTGCTGCGGCAGCTGGTGCCAAAGTTGTCAAGCACGGCAACCGGGCGGCCTCGTCGGCCTGCGGTGCCGCGGATGTCTTGGAGGCACTCGGGGTAGTGCTTGACCTGACACCCGAGGCGCAGCAGCAGGTGGTGGATCAGGTTGGTATCGGCTTCCTATTCGCTCCGCACTACCACCCGTCACTCCGGCATGCCGGACCCACGCGTCGTGAGCTTGGCATTCCGACAACGTTCAATTTCCTGGGACCGTTAGCCAATCCGGCGCAGCCGATTTCCCAGGCGGTGGGTGTTTCGGATGCCCAAATGGCTGAGCTCATGGCAGGGGTCTTCGCTTCTCGCCGCAACTACGGCCTGGTGGTTCATGGTGGCGATGGGCTGGATGAGCTGACCACAACGACGTCCTCGACAGTGTGGGTGTATGCCGACGGCAAGGTCGAGCGGGTGGAACTCGACCCGTTGCAGCTGGGCGTACCGCGGGCAAGCCTCCCTGACCTGGTAGGGGGAGACGCTGCTAGCAACGCCCAGGTGGTACGCGAGGTGGTTGGGGGTCAGCTCGGCCCGGTACGCGACATTGTCATGCTCAATGCGGCTGCTGCCTTGGTCGCCTATGGCAAGCCGGCGGCGAGCCGGCTTGCGGACGACTTCACCCAAGAACTGGAGCGCGCACGTGAGGCGATTGACTCTGGCGCGGCGCAATCCAAGCTGCGCGAGTGGGTGCAAGCGACGCAGTCTGCTCGCTAACTCATGATCAGCGAACGCTGAGCGTCTTCAGCGCATCAGCGGCCTGCTGGGCGATGTCTGGATCAGCGTCGTTCGGCACCGAGCTAGCGGCGATGATCAATGAGCCGTCAGCGAGCGGTACCAGGATGGCCGTGACGGTGTCGTAACGGCTCGGCAGGCGCTCGACCGAGTAGTGCACTTGCGCGGAAAACACCATCCCGGGCCGCCCGTCAACGGCATGCTCGTCCCAGCTGAGCCCCTTTAGTTCGGTGGGATGTCGATCAAAGATCACATTGCTCAGCCGGTGTAGGGCACGGGTGCCCTCGGTTTGCAGCTCGCCTTGGTTGCTGGATTCGGTCAACCGGCCGAGTAGTACACCGGAGGACCAATCATTCTTGCCGTCGTATCGGTGGTGCACCGGGGCACTAGCCCAAAAGAGCACGTCGAGCACCCCACGAATCGCCATTGGGTCCGGCGCGAGGACGTACGGGTCACCGGGCATGGTCAGTGACGCCGGCCCAATCGTGGCCGTCCTGGTCCGCTCGTCAAGGTGGCCCACAGGTTCGGTGGCCCTGCCCGGACTCGGCAGGCCGGCCGGGCCGCCTGCTGCCCGCTGCAAGGAGGTGTTCGACTGGTTGGGCCAGATCATCAGTCCTAGGCCGATTGAGGCGCTGACGAACAGCGCAAACCCGAGGCCGAGTGCCGCGGCGACACGGAACGGCGAAGCACGACGGTGTAGCGCATCAGCGCCAGCTTCAGTCGTAAGTGGGAGAGGCGGCGGGGCCTGAGCCGAGTCACTGGTCACTTCGGCCCAGTGGCTGCCATCCCACCAGCGGTAAAGTCTGGTAGCGCCGGCTGGATCTGGATACCAGCCAGGTCTCGGCGCCACGGTCACCTTTCGAGCCTATGCGTGCTTATAAAGAGACTGACCTGGTTGCGCAGATTGATCAATCTGATTACCGCTGCTCTTGCTTAGCGCGTCATACTGCACCCGTGATCTCCCGCGAGCTCGCAATGCGGCTAGCCCCGCATCTGTCATGGACGCCGACCAATGGCGACATGTTCTTCATTCCGCGACCAGAGATCGCCGACTCGGTTTTCATCGTCAGCGACATGGTCGTCGAACTAGTCACCTCAGGCGGGGAGTCGCGCTTCCATTTCAATGGGACAGTCGAGTGGGCACTGGACTCAGTGGAGTCTGACGGGGTGGTGTGGCTGCCTCGGGAAGATCAGCTGCGCGAGATACTCAGCGACTATTTTCTATCACTTGATTCATCGGCCGGTGGGTTTGTGGTAACCGTGAGCGGCCCGGGAAAGGCGTATCACACCCAGGCAGAGCCCGAAGCAGCCGATGCCTACGCCCATGCTGCCCTTTATGTTCTGGGTGCCGAGCGCCCCAGCCTCGTCAAGTAAGCAGCGTGACCAGGCACGCCGCGTAGGCCCCGGTCAACATTGACGGCGCGTACGGGAACGCCTCCCGCCGACCGCGGGCGAGTCGCAGCAAACCTATGAACCCGCCCACCACGGTGCCGAGCAGCAAGGTCAGCCACAGCAGTGTCCAGGAGTCAGCGGCCGCGGCGGCGCCAAGTAGAGGCGCGAACCGTACGTCTCCGAAGCCAAAACCACCGCGCGAGATCAGCCACACGAACAGGTAGAGGGCTCCGGCGATCGCCGCACCGGCTACTGCCCGGCCGGCAACTCCTACCGCGCCGCTCAGCAAGGTAGCTATCAGCCCAGCCGTGGCCATCGCCAGCCATGCGATTTGAGTCAATCTCAGTGGCATCCAGCTGGTCCGGGCGTCGATGGCAGCGAGCAGTACACCCAGGATCGCGAGCACCAACCACATTGGTTGCGCGTAGTGGGGAAGGCTAAGCCAGCTGATTGCTGTGGCAAGCACTGCAAGGACGCCGCAGCCGATCAAGAAACGAGGGCTACCAAGATCGCAATAGCGGGTTTTTCCACCGCTGTTTGCTGGTTCTGGGAGTCGCTTCAATACCGGCCGGACCAGGAAAGCCGAAATCAAACCGGCCACGGGGGCGATGACGGCCGTTGTCTGGGCTTCCCCGATCACCCGGCGATCCTAATGGCGTTAAGACAGCGATGAGACTTCATGCGGCAGGCGCCATTGGCTGTGACGCGAGTCGACGCTTACAGCGCAATCTGTGCTCCGCTCGAGCAGTCGCGGTAAGTCGAACTGTGAGCAAAAGGGAACACATTTCGGCTCCTGCTGCCAGTTCGACCAGATCCGGAACCGAGACACGAACCCGCTGAGCGATCCCCAGATTCTGCCAACCTGCGCGATACAGCCGACATAGTTGCAGCCTTGCTGGTACGGCAGGCACCATGATGCGCCGTAACGCCCGTACATGCTGATCAGAGACTTGGATCAGCCGGCGTGCAGTGTCCGGACTGATCCGACGCAGCGGCCGCCCGTTTCGTCCATGCAGCAGACGGTCGGCCAAGCTGGCCGAGATACCGGTGACGGCGGCCACCTCCTCGACGCTGAGCGAGCCGCTTGCCATCAGATACCGCAGCTGAGCCCGAAACGGCCCCGCATCGACCCATTGATCGGGAGCTTCATCGCGCGCGGCGCCTAGAGTCATGCCAGCGTCCCCTTCGTCGAAAGCCTCTACTTGTTGAAGGCTTCGCGAAGGGGCCAGATGTTAACGCCGGCGGGAAAGTTGCGCGATTTTACCGATCAGACGCCGGTCGGCCAGAAAGGTTAGCGCTGGGCGCGCATGAACCCGGCTTGCTGAGCCGCCTCCTCGCTGTTGAACCAGACCTCAGCAACCGTCCGGCTGTAGCCAGCCGATTCAGGCACGTGGTACTTCATCGACCGCTCGTTGCCCTTGATGGTAAAGCCCTCCGGAGGCTCGCTTCCGATATAGACGCCTTCACCTTGGTAGCGGGGCGTTAAGCCTTCCGGAGCCGCCGTGGGCTCACTGAGCAGGGCGCCGTTCTGATCACTGCCAGGATTTGGCTCGGACGGTCCCTCACCAAGGCTGGTTTCGGTTGCCTCCGGGGCGAGTGTGGTATCAGTCGATGGCTCTTGGCTGACGCTCGTTGCCTCGGCAGGAGATTCAACCCCGATATTGGCTGCTGCCTCGGCGAAGGCTTCGTCGACCCGAGTCGTCATCTCGACCGGAGATTCGTCCATGTCGCCGCCTTCGGCTGGCTGATCTGGGAACGCCTCTCCGTCCGCCTCGACGTTGTACAGATGCGCCGACTTCCCACCCTGCGGATCCTCGCCAGCCTCATCCATTTCATCAGCAGCAGGCGCCGCGGCGGCTGCACCAGCAGCACCAGTCCTGTCGGATGACGTTTGCTGCGTCGGCGCGTACGGCGTTGTTGGGCGAGCCGCCTGCCAATCGGCGTCCTTAGAGCCCAAGAACTTGCGAGCTACGAACACTGCCACGCCCGCGACACCAGCGACGACGGCGAGCCACAGAAACCAGCGGCTCTTCTTCTTTGACTTTTCCTCAGGCAACGCCAACTCCCCCTTTGCTGCGGCTACTACGGCCTTGCCACGCTTTGCCGCTTCGGCAACAACTGGTGCCCCAGCGGCAGCGCTCAATGCCTCGCTGATCTTGGGCACGATATCGCCGGACATCTTGCTGCGTGTGGCTTCTACGGCAGGACTGACCCGTTCCAGCGCTTGGTCGAGGACTGGGGCGATCTTGCCGACGGCATTGTGCGCGACGCGTGCGCCCCGTTGTTTGGCCGATGTGGCAATCGGCCCAAGACGCATGGCAGCCTGCTGTGCGTATGGGGAGACCCTGCTTACTGCCTGCTGGGTGTACGGCGATACCCGCTCCACGGCCTGGTCGGCGAGTGGAGCGATGCGATCGGCGGCAGAATGGGCCAGCGGAGCCAGCCGATCGGCGGCCTCATGAGTGATCGGGCCCACCCGCTCAGCAGCCGATTGGGCCAGTGGTCCGAGCCGATCCGCTGCAGAATGCGCAAGCGGTGAAACTCTGTCAGCGGCAGCACCAATCCGATCTGCGGCGGCTTCAGCAAGCGGCCCTACTCGGGTGGCGGCGGACTGCGCGAGCGGCCCTACTCGATCAGCTGCGGAGTGGACGAACGGTCCAACTCGATCAGCGGCCGAGTGCACAAGACCATCGGCGGCTGGCGCAGCTTCCATTCGGGCGGCTTCGGCGCGGCGGGAACTCCTAGACACGTTTCCTCCGTTGTGAGAAACCTCATGCTCCCGGGTGGAGCATTTCCCACCGTATCGCCATCTTGCGCGGTCTGACAGGATGGCTGCCGGACCTCTGCCCCGAGCTTGGCGAGGGGCGCCGTTCAACAACGTCAGACAATGATCACGACAGAAAGGTGCCTCGAAGTGGCACAGCAGACCGCAACCCTGCACACCAACTATGGCGACATCAACCTGGCGCTCTTTGGTGATCAAGCTCCTAAAACGGTGGATAACTTTGTCGGTCTCGCGTCAGGCAACAAGGAATACACCGACCCCAAGACCGGCGCGCCAACGACTGGCAGGTTCTACGAGGGACTCACCTTCCATCGGGTGATCGACGGCTTCATGATTCAAGGCGGCTGCCCTCTTGGGACTGGCACCGGTGGTCCCGGCTACAAGTTCGCCGACGAGTTCCATCCCGATCTTGCCTTCAACAAGCCCTACTTGCTGGCCATGGCGAACGCCGGTCCGGGCACCAATGGTTCGCAGTTCTTCATCACCGTCGGTCCCCAGCCGCATCTGAATCGCCGGCACACGATCTTCGGTGAGGTGGCTGACCAAGACAGCCGTGACGTCGTCGACCAGATTGCCCAGGTGCGGACTGGACGAGGGGACAGCCCTGTCGACCCGGTGATCATTGAGTCTGTGACCATCGATTCGGGTGGCAATTCCGCGTGAGCCAGACT
>DATFBI010000159.1:0-20545 GCA_035253925.1 Propionibacteriaceae bacterium | reverse complement strand
CCGCTCGCCGCGGATAGCATCGCGAGGCCGCCTACTTCGTCGACACAGCTCGCCGCTGGGGCTGGTGCTCGCTTCGCTCGCGCGTTTTGATCGTCGATCGCGGACGGAGACCGTGTCGGCTCACTTCTCCTCAACACAGCTCGCCGCTGGGGCCGGTGCTCGCTCCGCTCGCGCAATTTATCGGGCCCGGCGGTGCGCAATCCGCGTGGGCGTGGGTCTGGCCGCCATTGTGCTGCTCACGGCCTGCGCTTCAACCGGAGCAGACGAGCAGACCCGCAGTGCTGGCCAGGTGGGTTATCCCACTGTGCCGCGTAATCTGACCCAAATCCCACCTGAGGAGCGCAAGGAGCTGCCGGCGGTAACCGGCCCTGCTCTGGGCAGCAATAAGAAAGTCTCGACACAGGACTATCGCGGCAAGGTCGTGGTGATCAACGTCTGGGGCTCCTGGTGCCCGCCGTGCCGCAAGGAGGCGCCCGATCTGCAGGCGGCGAGTGTCGAAACCAAGAACGTTGCCCAATTCATTGGGATCACAAGCAAGGACTATGACCCGGCACCGGCGGAGGCGTTCGTTCGGAGCTTCAAGATCACCTATCCGAGCATCTACGACCCTAGTGGAAAGGCGCTGCTGGCCTTTGCCGGCGAACTTCCGCCCAGCGCCATCCCATCGACCCTGATCATCGATCGCGAGGGCCGGCTGGCCGTCCGAGTGCTTGGCGAGGTTTCCAAGATCACGCTAGTGGATATGATCAATGGCGTTGCGGACGGTCAATAGATGACTCCGTTTGACCTAGCGACGTGGGCCGAGACCGCGGTCGGTGGCTCCATGGCGCTGGCCCTCCCGGTTGCTCTACTGGCTGGCCTGGTCTCGTTCTTCTCGCCCTGCGTGGTCCCGCTGCTGCCTGGATATCTGTCCTATGCGACGGGTTTAGGGGCCGCTGAGGTTGTGGAGGGATCAACCCATCGGGGTCGGATGCTTGCCGGGGCATCACTCTTTGTGCTCGGATTTGCGGTTGTCTTTGTCATCACCGGTGTCGTCGCCGGCTCGGCTGGTCGGCTGTTGGCGGAGTATCGCGATGTGATCACTCGGCTACTCGGTGTGTTGATCATCCTGCTTGGTCTGATCTTCGCGGGCGTGCTGCGGATCGGACAACGTGATCTCCGGATCCATTGGATTCCAGCAGTGGGGGTCGCCGCGGCACCGTTGGTGGGTGTGGTGTTCGCACTCGGATGGACGCCTTGCCTGTCACCCACGCTCGGCGTGGTCGTCAATCTTGGCTTCAACGAAGGTACTGCCGCCCGAGGCGCGCTACTTGGTTTTGTCTACGCTCTTGGGCTCGGTACCCCCTTTTTGATCGCTGGACTTGCCTACACCAGAATGGCGCGGACCATTGTGTTCCTCCGGGAGCGGCAGCAGTTGATCATGCGGATCGGTGGAGTGTTCATGATCATTGTCGGCCTGCTGCTGATAACCGGCGCCTGGAACACGCTGACTGCGATCATGCGCCAGTGGGCAGTGAGTTTTGAGACGGTTATTTAAGTGATGTGGGGATCTAGTGATGGAGATTTGACATGACCGCGATCAAGACTCGCGAGTCGGCTGCCGAATCCAGCGGTCCCACTCCAAGAGCTGAGCTTCCCCGGTTGGGATGGCGCGGCGGGCTGCGCTACCTGTGGACCCAGCTCACCTCGATGCGTACTGCGCTGATCTTGTTGTTCGCGCTCGCGCTCGCGGCAATTCCCGGCTCGCTGGTACCGCAGCGCAGGGTCTCACCAGTGCGGGTCAGCGACTTCATTAACGAACATCCCAGGCTCGGGCCGATTTACGACAAGATCGGCCTGTTCGAGGTCTACAGCTCGCCATGGTTTTCGGCTGTCTATCTTTTGCTGTTCGTCTCCCTGATCGGCTGCATCATTCCGCGGGTTGGCGTCTACGCCAAAGTGCTGCGTGCCCGGCCGCCCAAGACACCGCGTAATCTCACGCGACTGCCCGCGTATGCCCGCGCCGAGATCTCAGATAATGATCATGAGGTCCTTGATCGGGCAGCCGTTGCGCTGCGCCGCGGTCACTACCGGGTCGACGTCCACAGCGACAGCGTCGCGGCCGAGCGCGGCTACCTGCGCGAGGCCGGCAATCTGGTGTTCCACATCAGCTTGGTCTTCCTACTTATCGGGATAGCAATCGGCGTGCTCTTTGGCTTCCGTGGCACCAGTGTGGTGATCGTTGGCCAGGGCTTCTCCAACAATCTGACCCAGTACGACGATTTCTCGGCCGGCGCCCGCTTCACCGAGGCCGATCTGGCACCGTTCAGCGTAACGGTCAAGGACTTCGACGTGAGGTTCGAGACCGGCCCTGTGCAGCGGGGAGCGGCTCGATTGTTTCGGGCGAATGTCGAGGTAGCCGACCGGCCGGGTGCTGCACCTCGCCAGGAGGTCCTTGAGGTCAACAAGCCTCTGCGGATCGACGGCACTACTGTGCATCTCATAGGTCACGGCTATGCCCCCAAGGTGACCGTCAAGGATGCCCAAGGCAACGTCGCCTTCTCTGGTCCAGTCGTGATGCTCCCGCAGGACAGCAATTTCACCTCGTTAGGTGCGGTCAAGGCTCCGGACGCCCGGCCGGAGCGGCTGGCTTTTGAGGCCTACTTCTTCCCAACAGCCGTGCTCAACGATCAAGGACCGCAGTCGATCTTCCCAGACGCTCTCAACCCAGCGCTGTTCACCAACGTCTGGTACGGACCTCCGAAGGTGGAGACCGGCAAGCCTGAGAACGTCTACTCCCTCGACACCACCGGACTCAGCCAGCTCAAGCAAAGTGACGGTCAGCCGGTGCGTATTGCCCTCAACGTCGGTGACGGCGTGAATCTGCCGGACGGTAAAGGTTCGATCCAGCTCGATGGCTGGGTGCGGTGGGTCAAGCTCCAGATCGGCGACACGCCCGGCGTCCTGATTTCCCTTGTTGCACTGGGATTCGCCGTTGCCGGCCTCTGCCTGTCGCTGTTCGTACGTCCGCGCCGGGTATGGATCCGGGTCCGAGACGGGGAACCTGGCCATAGGGTGTTGGAGGTCGGCGGCCTGGACCGTGCTGACGCCCGAGCCGGCCTGACCGATGATGTGGCTGAGCTGGCCGCGGAGCTGTCCGGCAGGCAGGAGAAGGTGAGCGCGACGTGAGATACGAGTACTACTCCAATCTCGCCCTGGTGAGTTCGGTAGTCGTGTATGCGCTCGCGATGTTCGCCCATGCGGCCGAGTGGGCTGCCGCGCGTCGGGTTGGGCAGCGGAAATCTGCCGCGCCTGAGCTAGTTGACGTAACGGCGGCCGAAAAGCGTCCTGAGTCCTCCGACATGCTGGCGGCGCCTGTCGAAGGGAGCAATCACGCGGACCTGGAAGACTCACCCGCCGTTAGCTACCGAGTCGAACAATTCGGCCGGATAGGCGTTGCACTCACCATTATTGGCTTCTTGCTCAGCGTTACCGGAGTCCTGATGCGGGCGCTTGCCGCACAGCGGGCGCCCTGGGGCAACATGTTCGAGTTCACCATTACGGCGATGGTCTTTGTCGTTGGCGCGTACTTGATCATGCTTTGGCGTACCGGCGCCCGCTGGCTCGGGCTGCCGGTGACCTTGCTGGCAGCCGTTGGCAATGGGCTTGCGGTGACCGTCTTTTACGTCGCCGTGGCGCCACTTGTCCCGGCATTGCATTCGGTCTGGTTCTTGATCCACATTGTGGCCGCGGCCATCTCAGGAGCCGCATTCAATGTGGGCGGCGTAATGTCCATCCTCTACTTGATCAAGAAGCGTGCTGAGGACCGTGGCAACGTGCCCGGCTACCTGGACCGGCTTCCGAACTCCCGCAAGATCGACTTAATCGCTTACCGATTCCTTGCTTTCGCGTTCCCGCTTTGGACTTTCACTGTGGTGGCTGGTGCAATTTGGGCCGAGTACGCCTGGGGACGGTACTGGGGCTGGGATCCCAAGGAAACCTGGGCCTTGGTGACCTGGGTGATCTACGCCTGCTATCTGCACGCCCGGTCCACAGCCGGTTGGCGCGGCCGCCGGGCAGCTGTGATCGCGATCATTGGCCTCGCCTCGTTCTGGTTCAACTTCATCGGAATCAATCTCCTGGTCTCGGGCCTACACTCTTACGCCGGTATCTGATCAACTTCGCAGCAACTACTGGGCACCCCGCATCAGATGTGCCTGATGCGGACCGAAAGCGTCAGTGCCGCGTGGCATTGTGGCGATCGTGGATGACCTGGTACGTGCCATGGAGGCTGCCGCCAGTCCAGAGACTGCCCGGGTGCTGGCAGGCTATTTCAAGGTCTCCCCAGGTAGCTACGGGGAAGGGGACACCTTCCTCGGTCTCAAACTCAGCGATGTCCGTCAGTTGGCCAAGCCATACTTTGCGTCGGCCTTCGAACCTGATCAATGGCTGCCGATGCTGCGCAGCCCGATCCATGAGCATCGGCTCATCGCGCTCGTTGTGATGACCGAGCGGGCGAAGAAGAGTGCGAGGAAATCAGGCAACACATCAGGCAACACTGGCGAGTTGCAGTTGATCTATGAGACCTATCTCAACAACACCAGGTACGTGAACAACTGGGACCTGGTCGACGTCAGCTGCGGCTGGATCGTCGGTGGTTATCTGCTCGAACGCGACCGTTCTCCGCTCTACGAGCTGGCGCGGTCTGACTTGATTTGGGACCGCCGGATTGCCATGGTGAGCAGCCAGCATTTCCTTCGGCGCCGTGAAACCTCTGACCTCTACAATCTGGCCGAGATCTTGCTGCCCGATCGCCATGACCTGATCCACAAGGCCGTAGGCTGGTCACTGCGGGAGGCGGGCAAGCGCGTCGATCGCGACGAACTGCGTCGTTTCCTTGATCAACACGCATCTGTCATGCCGCGTACCGCGCTGCGTTACGCCATCGAGCACTTTGAGCCGGCAGAACGTCAGCACTACCTCGCCATCCCGCGACAGCGCCAGGCGAAATAGTGGGGGGCGAAGAAGGAGACGGATCTGGCGCAGCGGCCGGTCTGAGTGGTTAGCACCTTCGCCGAGTGCCAGGCGACATCACCGTGGAGAGATCCGGGGCGGTCAGAAAATGCCGATGCTCGGCGGCGAAGGTGGCCAGAATGCCCTTCTTGTTACGAGTACGTCCCGGATGTGGGATGTCGTGGAACTTCTCATTGAACTGGATCGCCGCTTCGGTGGCGCGATCTTTGAACCCTCGCAAGCTGCTCGCCTCGACATGCAACATCTCAGCTACCAGCGCCATGTCACCGGCAGCCTCGCGAAGGGCCCGCCAAATGCGCACCCAGGAAGCATCTGCCAACAGGCTGTCGATGAGCGGCGCCCATTGCAGTCTGCGCTGCCATGGCGTAGGCGTCGGATTGATGCCGTTGCAGATCGACTCCCGATAGCGCCCGAGCGTGCCGGGGTCGTTCTTGGTCTTGTCCATCAACGCCGATGCCTTGAACCAGTGATGTGCCGCTGCCGCGTACAGAGTGCGACCGCTTTCGGTGAACTGGCTATAGGTGACGATCTGAGTCTCCGGACGCTCATGGTGCAGCCGGAGCAGAGCAGTCAGCCCGGTACTGGTTTGAGAGCTCAGATTGAAGTCCACGAACGCCAGGTCCCAGTTGCAGCCCCGGCGTAGGTGCTCATTCAGTTGATCGATTGTCGTCGCGACCCTGAGATCACGTCCGAACACCTGCTCGAAGTTCGCGCGCTCACCTGGTACGTCATCAACCAACAGCACTCCACCTGGGGTCACTGCCATACCTCCACACCCTTGATCAACTCTGCATCCTTGATCATCCGCGGACTTGATCACTCATCTCAGGCACCCAACGAGCAGTGACGGTTTTCGTAGTGCCGTTCTGTTCTGAGCTCAGGGATCCGGAGAGATCTGCTAGGCGAGCCTCCAGCCATGCCGAACTCGTTCCCGGAGTCTTCCATACTCCATCAGCCATCGGTGGAGCATCGTCAGTCACTGAGATGGCGACCCGACCATCGTCGGGCGCCACGGCGACCTGGATGTCACCGGCTCCGGCATTCAAGGCGTTGCCGACCAAGTCATTGAGGACTAGCCGGGCAAGATCGCGATCACCTGCGGACAGCTCAGCTACGCCGACGTGCACGGCCGCCTTGGCTCCGACGGCCCGTGCCAACGTAAGCACCGGAGCCTCGAGATTCTGCAGGTTCGTCGAGCTGTCACGGCCGAGTTGTGCAAGGGTCAGCGTCTCTCGCAGCCGACTATTGGCTGAGACTGCCAGTTCGTACAGTTTTGGAGCAAGATCACGAATATCCCGCGCCTGCTGCTCAATCAGCCGCAAATTGGTCGAGAGCGCACCGTGCGTCTCGCTGATCACCAGGTCACGTCCCGCGTGAGACTCCTCTTGTACTAATCCCGGCAGGGTTTGCATGATCAAGTTAGTATCCGAGATTCGGGAACCCACAACCGCGAGCGGCATCAAGCAGATTGCCAACGCTGCAAGCCAACCGTCTGGTCCCCAATCGGCGGGCAGTGCGATCACACAGACCGGCAGTGCAGTAATCGGGCCGGCCAGTAGTCGGAAGATCTCATGCCAGGCCGGGGGATCCGACTCCTCGGGATTGAACCAGGCGTGGTCGTTGAAGATCAGTAAGGACGTAGTGATCAAGAACACCGTGCCTGCGGCCAACAAGGTGAGCCGGGCCCACAGCGGATCCTCAGTCACTATCCAGCACGGGATCGCAATGAGCACAAAGGCCTCGGGAATTTCGAAGTAGGAACCAAAGTTCAGTCGATGCCGACCATCGGTCTTGATCACGTTTCGGAGGCAGACCTGGGACAGCCAAAAGCGTGGCTGGGTCCCGTTTCGAAGATGCCGCTCGTTCATCCACAGCAAAAAGCTGCCGATCGAAGCAAGCAGACACAACGCAATCACCAGCGGGGCGCTACGACTGCCAACCGAGAGCCCGGCGATGATCATTAACGCGGCCACCCGGGTGCACCAGGCATGCATGGTGTAGCTGCTAGAACGCCGTACTAAAGCGAGGTAGGAAATTCGGTTCCGACGATGACGGCTCAGCCTGCCGCCGAGGCTTGTGCCACCCACCGCCTTATGGTGTCGCCATTTTCGGGTACCCGGCAAGCGCTACCGAGGAGTAACGCTAGGTGCCTGCTGGCACGATGGCGACGTGCGGCACTTCGACCTTTGCATCATCGGCACCGGGTCCGGAAACTCGATCATCGACGAGAGGTTTGACCGCCTCAATGTCGCCTTGGTGGAGCTCGGCACCTTCGGTGGGACCTGCCTCAACGTTGGCTGCATTCCGAGCAAGATGTTTGTCTATCCGGCCGACCTGGCCGCCTCTTCGATTCAGGCCACCAAGCTTGGTGTTGATCTACATGTTCGGGAAGTCAGATGGCGGGAGATCCAGGAGCGCATCTTCGGCCGGATCGATCCCAAGGCCGCCAATGGCCGGACCCATCGTCAGCAGAGCCACAATGTCACAGTCTTCGACGGCCGGGCACGCTTCGTCGGGCCGCGCAAGCTAGAGGTAGGGGCACCGGAGACCATTACCGCAGATCGCGTCGTGATCGCCGCGGGCAGCCGGCCAGTGGTCCCAGATCTGCCCGGCCTGAGCTCGGTTGAGTTCCATACCTCCGACACGGTGATGCGGCTTCCTAAGCTACCGCGGTCCATGATCATCATCGGGGGCGGCTACATTGCGGCGGAGTTTGCTCATGTCTTCTCTGCATTCGGAACATCGGTCACCGTGCTGAATCGTTCGGACGTGCTGCTGGGCAGGGAAGACAGTGAGGTAGCCAAGCGATTCACTGAGCTTCTCGGCCGGCGAGCCGATGTTCGGCTTAACACCGGCGTGACGAGCGTTGAGAAGACAGCCGAGGGGCGCGTACGCGTGCACGTCAAGGGTCCGCAGGACCTGCCTGAGCACCTGGACGCTGAAGTTCTGCTAATCGCCACCGGACGAGCATCGAACGGTGACACCTTGGACCCCGAGCGCGGCGGGATCGACGTTGACGATGATGGGCTCATCGTGGTCGACCCGTACCAGAGAACTACTGCGGAGAGCGTATTCGCGCTTGGCGATGTGTGCTCCCGACAGCAGCTGAAACACATTGCCAACAGCGACGCGCGGGTAGTGCAACATAACCTGCTTCACCCCGACTCGATGATCACCAACGATCGACGATTTGTGCCGCGCGCGGTGTTCTCCATGCCGCAGGTGGCGTCAGTGGGCCTCACGGAGGCGGAGGCTGCCGAGCACGGAATCGATTTCATCGTCTCCAAGCAGGACTACGGAGACACCGCGTACGGCTGGGCCATGGAAGACACTGATCATTTCGTCAAAGTCATCGCTGATGCTCAGACAAAGCTGCTGCTCGGTGCGCATGTGATCGGGCCCCAGGCATCCGCACTGATCCAGCCGCTAATCCATGCGATGAGCTTTCAACAGTCCGCGCCCGAAGTGGTCCGCGGGCAGTACTGGATTCACCCAGCAATAACCGAGGTGATCGAGAACGTTCTCCTCGGCGTCGGCGACTGACTCTCAAGCCCCTGCCGACCTGCCATATCCCAATCTCATTAAGCCGAGACTCTCCTGCAGAGTCTGAGGAGTTCTGAGGTGAAGGGTGGAATCACCCGGTAAAACACTCGTGCCCAGGCCGTTCAGCGAGGTTCAGTCAGCCGTTTGATGGTCTTGGCGACCCGATCCGCGCGAGTTTCCGGCTTCTTGCCCTCGTCGATCCACCGGGCGTACTCATTGCGGTGCGTGAAGGGCAGCTTCTGGTACGCGGCCTGGGCGGCTGGGTTCTGGGCAAGAGCCTGGGTGAGCTCAGGTGGCTCGACAACTGCTCGCTCCTCGTGGTCCTCAGCCAGTTCGATCTCAACCTGGTCGCCAACTTCGACACCAAGCCGCCGGAGCAGATCTTTGCGGAGGCCGAGATAGCTCTGACCGCCATAGACCGCGAGCCGGGATCGATATTCGACGCCATTGACATGCGCGAGCACCGGAGGCCGCTTGCTATTGAAGGTTGCCGCGACCTCCTTGGGAATTAGGGCGACGTGCCCACCGCGTCCTGCTGAAAGAACTTCGGCTGTGAATGACATTTCCCGCGCTTTAGGAGCCCTTGCGGGAGTTGATCAGCTTCCAGGTGCCTGGCAGCAGCACGGCGGCCAGCAGGATCTTGATGACATCCCCGATCAGGAAGGGCACCACTCCTAGCGCCAGCGCCTTGCTAAACGTCATCTGCGCTATCAGCATCAAGCCGGTCACACCGAAGACGTAAATGATGAGGTTGCCGAGCGCCATCATGCCGATGGTCGGCAGTACGCGGCGATCAGCACCCCGCTCGGCAAGCCGACCAACCAGCCAGGCGGCAACCACGAATCCCACGATGTAGCCAAAGGATGCGAACGCCCAGCCGCTTTGCTGATTCGCGAACCAGGGCACCCCGGCCACACCGGCAAGCAGGTAGAGGGCCATGGACGACGCGCCACGGACACTGCCCAATGCAGCGCCGACAAGCAGCACCGAGAAGGTCTGCAGCGTGAGAGGAACCGGAGTGAACGGCAAGGGGATGGACACCTGAGCCGTCAGCCCAACGAAGATGGCACCGCCAATCACGAGGGCGATGCTGCGGACCAGGCCGCCGGGAATTACGTCGCCCAGAGTGCGTGGGCTTACGCTGGTGACGCTCGACATGGGATTGTCCTCCAAATGGGTGGGCGTACAGGTGTGGATGCGCCGCTGCGTCCTCCACCGAGATGCGACAACCCTAGTGTCCGGACCGCTCTGGCCGCCAACAGGCTGGTGTGGTGAAGCTAACGGGGATTGAGGTGCTGTGGGTCGAGCGAGAGGTGATTGGCGGGCGCTGCATATCAGCTGCGCGCTAATGATCATTGCGGCCCTGGCTGGATGCGGCGCAGTGCCGACTGCGGCACCGCCGATTGACGTTACACCTTCGGAGCCGGCGGATACCTCGAAATCGACGAGCCAGAACCCATCGGCTACGAGCAAAAGCGTGGCAGAACCGAGCGAATCGTTTACCGCAGACCGACCTTGTGCAGCGCTCGTCCGCAATATGAGCATGTCCGAGCGGGCTGGCCAACTGCTGATGGTGGCTATCAGGTCCAGCGGGATGAGTGCCTCAGAGAGGGCGACTATCGACCGGACCCGAGCAGGAAGCGTCCTGCTGCTGGGCAACTCCACAGCAGGGATGCAGGCGATTCAAGAAGTCGTCGGTCGAGTACGCGACACGGCACGCAGCCCGGAAGGCGTAAAGGTCATGCTGGCTGCGGACCAGGAGGGCGGCCTGGTACAGCGGCTCAAGGGTCCCGGATTCAGTACGATCCCACCGGCGACCGTCCAGGCCAAGAAGTCGGACGCGCAACTTCGCCGAGACGCATACAAGTGGGGCCGGGAGCTCAAGGCCGCCGGCATTGACGCTGATCTAGCGCCAGTCGCCGATGTCGTGCCTAGGACGATGGTCTGGCTCAACCGGCCGATCGGTCATTTGCGTCGCGGATACAGCTCCTCCCCGAATACGGTGGCTGAGAAGGTGACGGCTTTTACCGAAGGCATGAATCAGGCGGGTATCGCAACCGCGGTCAAGCACTTCCCCGGACTAGGCCGGGTACGCGGCAACACAGACTTCACGACCCGAGTGATCGACAGAAGGACAACGCGTCATGATGCAGCGCTGGCTGGCTTCAGCGCGGCTGTCGGCGCCAAGGTGGACATGGTGATGGTCTCGTCGGCGTTCTATCGCAAGATCGATGACGATCATCGTGCCGCGTACTCGAGGGTGATCATCGGCGAAATGCTGCGGAAAGATCTTGGATTCTCGGGAGTCGTGATCTCCGATGACTTGGCGGCCGCCGCCATGCGGACGCTCCCTCCGGGTGAGCGCGCCACCCGTTTCATTTCTGCCGGCGGCGACTTGTTGATCATCGGCGATCCCGGCCTGGCGACCACTATGGCGGAGGCGATCACCGACGAGGCATCCGACGATCCGGACTTCGCCAAGCGCGTTACACAAAGCGCCGCGCGCGTCGTGGCTATGAAGCAGCGCCGGGGCCTCGCCAGCTGTTAAGCACCGTCTGCTGGCACGCAGGCCTTACCCAGTCGAGGCGCCTTGGTGCAGACCAGGTTTGACAGGCTTAGCCCGCCGCCCAACTAGCCGTCAACTTGGAGATTCTTCAGGGCGTCTCGGGCCGGCTGCACCAGTTCAGGAGTGGTATCCGGTATCGACGCGTAGTAGAGACCGGACCGGTTGCCGGCGGAAACGATTGCCACAATAAGCAGCTCGCCCTTGGTTTCCAGCCCTGCAATGTCAAAGGTGAGCTGGGACTCCACTAACCAGCCCTCATGGCCGTCGATGGTGGTCTTCTCATTGACTTTGACGTTGCTCTCCACGGGGTTGTTGCCATAGAACCTGCCGAGAATGCACTTCACGACGATCTGAGAACCCTGCTCCGGCGTGAAGAACCCATCGCCGGCCTGCAATTCACCAACAAGGATGGAGGCGACCCAGTTGGAGCCACTGCCGTCATAGTTCTGCTCGACCCCTACGACCTGGGTCTTTACGTCGCTGCCGAATGGCACTCGGCTTTCGGATTGTGGCGCGCTCCACGGCTGACCAAGCATGGGATAAGAAACCGGGCCGCCGTGGACCCGACCGTCCGCCGGGTCGGGTGAAGGTTGGGCAGTCGGGGTTACCTCCGGCGGGCAGACATCCTGCGACGGTTGTGCGACGGGCCCGCCGGCTGTGCCGGGATCCCCACTTGTCACTGCACGGATGGCGAGGACGGCAACGACGATGATGACGATGACCAGCGCGGCGCCGGCGATCCACCAGCCGACTGGCGATTTCTTCTTCTCAAGCTCCTGATAGTCCGCGTATGCGCTTCCGTCGTAGCTTTGGCCGTACGGGGTCGCCCCGTACGCCGGCTGCCCGCTCTGGCCGTATGCAGGCTGTCCGCCCTGGGTGTACGTCGATTGGTCAGTTTGGCCGCCTTGCGGCGTTGTCCCCGCGCCAACCAGTCCCTGGGTTGGCGGAGGAGCGCTGGGATTGGGTGAAGTCGCTGCCGACCAAGCCTTGCCATCCCAGTACCGGAAGAGTCCCTGGCCCCCGCCTGGATCGGGGTACCATCCAGCCTTCGCACTCACGGGCCCGAGTCTATGTGTGGAAGGGCCAGGGGCCAGGCACCCAAAGCCAGTCGTTACTCAATGCACAGTCTCATCTGTTTGCTTGCGCGGGATCGTGTGCTACGGGCTGGAGTTGTCAGAATCTGAGCACCATTTTTGCTCAGAGTCTGAAAAGTCGGCTTCAGCCTCACTAACCAAAACGTCCGGTGATGTAGTCCTCGGTCGCCTTCTGGTCTGGGTTGGAAAAGATCTTCTCGGTGGAACCGATCTCAATCAGCTTGCCGGGCTTTCCCTGAGCCGCCAGATTGAAGAACGCCGTCTGATCGCTTACCCGAGCAGCCTGCTGCATGTTGTGCGTGACGATGACGACGGTGTACTTCTCCTTCAGCTCGCCGATCAAGTCCTCGATAGCAAGCGTAGAGATCGGGTCGAGTGCGGAGCACGGCTCGTCCATCAGGATCACTTGCGGCTCTACGGCAATCGCCCGAGCGATGCAGAGTCGCTGCTGCTGTCCGCCGGAAAGGCCAATGCCGGCCTTCCCGAGGCGGTCTTTGACCTCATTCCACAAGTTGGCTGAGATGAGCGAGCGTTCAACGGCGTCGTCCAGGATCTTCTTGTTCTTGACCCCGTTTAGCCGGAGGCCCGAGGCCACATTGTCGTAGATCGACATTGACGGGAACGGGTTGGGCCGCTGAAAGACCATGCCGACAACCCGGCGTACCGCGACCGGGTCGACCCCTTGTCCGTACAGTTCAGTGCCATCCAGTTGCACGCTGCCCTTGACATGTGCGCCCGGGATCACCTCATGCATCCGGTTCAAAGTACGCAACAGCGTGGACTTTCCGCATCCTGATGGGCCGATAAAAGCCGTCACAGTACGCGGCTCGACCGTCATTGAGACGTCCTCCACTGCGTGGAAGCCGCCGTAGTAAACGTCCAGGTTTCGCACGTCGATTCGCCTGGCCATGGTTATTTCTCCTTCAGCTTGCTGGCCCGGGCAATGGCACGCGCCAGCAGGTTGAGCAACATCGAGATAAGGATCAGGGTCAGGGCAGCGGCCCACACTCGTTCGTAGCCCGGGAACTGTGGCGGCTGGTCACGACCGGTGTTGATCATGGTGGGGAGTGCGCCCATGGTATCGCTGGTCGGTGAGAAGTTGATACCGACCGCGTACGAGACCAAGATCAGCAGCGGCGCAGTCTCGCCCATGACGCGCGCCAGGCCCAGCATGATCCCGGTCATGATGCCGGCGAACGCGGTGGGAATGACCACCTTCAGGATCGTTTTCCACTTCGGCACGCCGAGCGCGTAGGAGGCCTCACGCAGCTCCTGCGGTACGAGTTTCAGCATCTCCTCGGTCGATCGGAGTACCACGGGCAGCATAAGCAGCACCAGTGCCAAAGAGACCGCAACGGCGGATCGACCCAACCCAAAGATCGTAATGAACAACGCGTAGATGAAGAGCGCGGCGACGATGGAAGGGATACCGCTAAGGATGTCCACCGTAAAGCTCACCGCGCGCGCGACCTTGGTGCCCTTCGCGTACTCGATCAGAAAGATTGCGCCCAAGATGCCAAGCGGAACCGCGATCGCAGCGCAGATGAAGGCCATCTCAACAGTGCCGACGATGGCGTGATAGGCGCCACCACCCTCTCGACGCGGCGTGATGCCGCGCTGGCTTTGCAGCCACCATTCTGGGGCGAGGATGAGCCGGATGCCCTTGGTGATCACTGTGTAAAGCACCCAGGCCAGCGGGATGACCGCGAGCGCCGTGGCGATAGTCACGAAGACCGTCGCCAAGCCGTTCTTGACGGTGCGGAGACCGCTCGGGCGCCGGAAGGACAGCTGAGTGTCGGTGCTGGTGGTCGTCGTCGCGCTCATGACTTCGCCCCCCCACGGTCTGCAATGATCCGGGCCATCGCATTCACAGCGAACGTGACCACAAAGAGCACCAGGCCAGCCGCAATGTAGGCCCCCGTCTTTGACGGGCTATCGAATTCGGCAGCATTGTTCGCGATCTTGCTAGCGAAGGTCTCGCCACCAGCGAAGATTGAAGGGCTGAAGGGGCTGCCCGGTGCCGGCGTCGTAAGGATGATCATGACAGCGATGGTCTCCCCAAGCGCACGACCCAACCCCAGCATTGACGCGCTGATCACACCAGATCGCCCATAGGGCAACACAGCGGTGCGGATGACCTCCCAGCGCGTCGCGCCGAGTGAAAGCGCGGCCTCGATGTGGTCGCGTGGGGTCTGCGCGAAGACATCGCGTGAAATAGCAGTCACAATCGGCAAGATCATGATGGCCAGCACCACTGCCGCGACGAACACCGATCCCTTGGGATCGACGTTCTCGCTGAACAGCGGTATCCAGCCGATTTTGCTCGCTAGCCACTCGGCTGCGGGCGCCAGGAACGGTCCGAGGACGGTCAGTCCCCACAGGCCGAAGATGATCGACGGTACGGCGGCGAGCAGGTCTACCACGAAAGAGACCGGGCCTGACGCTCTCTTGTGCAGGTACTGGGTTAAACAGAGCGCGACGCCAACGGCGATCGGGACGGCGATCACCATGGCCAGGATCGAGGAGAGGACGGTGGTCCAAAACAGCCCGAAGATTCCGAAAGCTAGATCGGTGCCGCCGACTGTCCAGTTACGCGACGTGAAGAAGTTGTCCTGGTTGGCCTGCAGGCTGGGTAACGCGAGCGCCAGCAGGAAGATGCCGATGAAGAGCACGACTAAGACAATGGCCAAAGCGCCAGTGGAGGCCAACGCACGGAACACCCGATCCCCGGTCTGGCTGATCTTGGCGAGCTTGACACCGCGCGGCGCCCTGTCCACTTGGTCGACCGCCGCCGGAGCAGGCGCTTGGTGATGGACGACCTGGGGGATGGGGCTGTGCATGTGCTCCACGTGACCGTCTGCCGGCGACAGCCGGGGATCCCGCGCTGCATCCGGTTCTGGCTCGACCCTGTCGGTCGCCCCCGTATCGGTCACTGCCATGGGGTCCTCCTGACTCGAGGCCTCAATCGGGCGGCGGGTCACCGCAGATTATGCCGCGATGACCCGCCCTTGGGGGAGGCGACTACTGGATCGCTGCGACTGCTGCCTGAACCTTCGACTGCAGCTCGCTAGGAAGTGGCGCGTAACCAAGCTCCTCCAACTTGCTCTGTTCCTCGGGTGAGGAGAAGAACGTCAGGAGGTCCTTGACGATCGCTGTCTTCTCAGGTGCCAGACCCTTGCTGCAGACGATCTCATAGGTGACGAGGAGCGCAGGGTAAGCACCGGCCTCGGTTCCGGAGTACTTCAGCTCGAGGCTGAGATCGTTGCCGCTGCCTTTGACCCTCGCCTCAGACACCGCCTTGCCGACGGATTCACCTGTCAGCTCGACGGCTCCGTTGCCGTTATCAATCTGCGCCATGCTCAGGTTGTTGTCCTTCGCGTAGCTCCACTCCATATAGCTGATCGAGTTCTGCGTGTTGGCAACAGCTTCTGCGACGCCTGAAGACTTGTTCTTGCCCTCGCCTGCGCCGGTCCATGCCTTGCCGGGCTCATCCTTCCAAGCCCCATTGCCGGCCTCGGATAGGAACTTGGTGGCATTCTCGGTTGTGCCGGATTCATCAGAGCGGAAGAACACCGTGATGTTCGCGCTCGGCAGCTGGCCCTCGGGGTTCAGCTTGGCGATCTTCGGATCGTTCCAGGTTTTGATGCTGCCGTCGAAGATTTCGGCGAGTACCTCGGCGTTTAGCACCAAATTGTCGACGCCGTCGATGTTGTACGCGAAGGCAATCGGGCCCACCACCATGGGCAGATTCCACGCCGGGTTGCCGCCGCAGCGTTCCTTGGCTTTGTCAGCCTCGACTACGCCGTCGGTCGACTCGGTCTTGAGTACCGAGTCAGAGCCGGCGAAGTCGACAAGGCCGTTGTAGAACGACTTGATGCCAGCGCCCGAGCCGGTGGGGTTGTACTCGATTGTCGCCTTGTCGCCACATTGGGCGTTGTAGTTGACGATGACTTCGTTGATCGCGTTGGCTTGGGCGCTAGATCCCTCAGCGGAAAGCTTGCCCTCAGGGCAGGCAAGTCCCGAGGCATTGGCGCTGCTGCCAGGCTCGGCTTCTCCAGCAGGTTGGCCTGCGCTAGTCGGATCGGAGCCGCACGCGGTGAGACTGAGGGTGGCCAGAGCAGCCAGCGCGGCGAGCTGGCTAGCTCGCGAGCTCACAAGGCGGTTCATGGTCATGCGTGTCCTTCACAGATGAGGGGTCGTTCCCCTGGGTGAACCCGGCGGCCACGATGCACGTCGGGGGCATGGCTCAGGAAGGCCGCGGCGTTCGCGGCCTAACTGATGCGGTGAACGTAGTCGCGTCACGTGTCCTAATGGACCTGCGAAGATGAACAACGGGTGAACGATCGACGCGAGAGGGCTAGCGCCGGGAGCTTAGTGCACCGGCGTTTTCCGTTGTCGCCTTGACACCTAGGCCAGCGCAGAATTTCGTACTACCAGCGCTAGCGGCTGGTCACCCTTTGTTTACCTTCCTATGGGAAGGTGCGGCAATGGAGCATCGGGGACAGGTGCTTGGTTCAGCGAGCACGCGCTTCAACGATTACATAGGCACGGTCGCAGCTGACGACGCCGAAGCGATCAAGGACCGACCGAGCCTTTATGAGCTCGCGCTGATCGATCGTGATCGTTTCACCATTGTGGGAATTGACCTGAACGTCGAGGGTCCAGTCAATGCGACTGTCTATGCGGTCGACCGCAACGAGCAGCAAGTCAGGGTACCGGCTGACATTGCTGGATTGGGCGGTGAGATTCCCGTTCTCCCATTCGACGTTCCTGAACCGAACCTCGAGGACTTCATGAGACATGCCTTCAGACGGATATCGGTCCGGTTGGTGAGGCAGGATTTTGTGGACCAAGTCCTCGTCGTCAGCGAACCGCGTACCGCCAAGGATCTTTAGACACAACCCATCGAGCGATCAATGCTCTTACACTGCGGCTGAGCTTGCTGACTCACCCTGCGACTGCCCCCAACCGAGGAACTCTCTCCCATGACGCATAACAGCTCAATCATGCCCACTCGTACCGCGATTCTCGTTGCAGCTTTCGATTCTCAACTGAAGTGGGCCGCAACAATTCGCCGTTCACTGGAATCCAAGGGCTTCAGCTGCCGGACGATCATTCCAAGTGACATCCGGAATGCCATCTCCGACAGCCAACTTGCCGACTGCGGAGCTGGCACCGTGGCTTATATGCCTTGGGGCCAACTCATGAACGAATCGGTCAACGTGGACGTCGTCGTTCTGGCGCTCCAGGGCCCGCAAGTCCGCAAGTTCTGCCACGAGCTGTTCGATCTTGTTGAGCTTACCGGCGCGGCGCCTCCAGTCACGATCACCGGATGGGTCGGTGTGATCATCGAAAAGATCATCGCCGGCTACCTTGACCGCTACGCCGCCGACATTGTGGCTGTGAACTCCCATAGCGACCTGGCCATCTTTTCCGAAGTCGCCCGCAACCTGCAGCTGCCTACTGAGAACCTGCTGCTTAGCGGGCTGCCCCTGCTACCCGGCGAATACCGCCAGGCACCGGTCGGGGGACCGATCAAGGCAGTGATGTTCGCCGACCAGCCGACCGTGCCGCAGACCCGAGAGGACCGGCTCTACCTCTATCAGCGATTACTGGCGTACGCGCAGGCTCATCCCGACCGTGATGTTGTATTGAAGCCTCGTCACCGCATCGGTGAGGACACATTCCACCGGATGAAGTTTCACCCAGAGGCGCTGTTGAGTGGTGTGCACAGGCCGCCTAATTTCTCGATCGATTACACCCCTATCTCCGAGCGGCTTGCCGATCTTGACCTGATGTTGACGGTCTCGTCGACGGCAGCGCTGGAGGCCGTGGGCGCCGGGGTGCGTACGGCCTTCATTGCCGACTTGGACGTACGTGAACAGTTGGGTAACCACATCTTTTTGAATTCCGGTTTGCTGCGGACCTTCGACCAGCTAGAGAGGGACGATATTGGGATTCCTGCCAAGAACTGGCTTAGCGATTACTTCTTCGACACTGGCGGCGCAACTCCCGCAGAACAACTGACAGATCGCGCGCTAGAGCTAACGCTGCGGGATGATCGCGGTCGTCCGCTCGCCTGGAACACCGATTTGTTCGCCTCACAGCATCAGCTGTTCACCTACCGCAAGCTGACCGCACGGCGCACACCGCTGGTGAATCACCGCGCGGCCCGACTACGGACCGTTGCCCGGTGGGTCTTGCCCCACGGGATTCAACTGCAGCTGCGTCAGGCTCGCGCACGGCAGAGGGCCCGGCGCATGCCGACCGCAGAGGAAGCACCGACGGTTCGGGTGGGATTCGATCTCCAAGAACGGCAGCCAAGCCAGGTCGGTTAACCGCTATTACGGGTCGATCTTCAGTGAGCTGGCGGAGCCCGACTCAACCCGTGGAAGTCGGAGCAACCATCGGCCCAGTGCGGTCCGCGCGCGTCGTATCAGCCGCCGGACCCGTCGCCGGAGCGTCCGTTTCAGTCTCGACTGCGGCGGTGGAAGGCCGCCCGGCAAGTCCAACTGGGTCAGACGTCGACGTTTGAAGTACCGCGCATGGCTCTGGTAATCATCGGCGAGAAACGCCACAGCCTCAGAGCGCCGGTCCGCCAACCGAAGCGGCTGCATCGTATAGCCCACAGCCACAACGAGGGAATTGATGTTGATCCCCGCGCTGAGATCGGTTTTGGATCCAAGCTCAGGCACTAGTGCATCCACGATCGTGACCGGAATTCGATTGCTGTTCTGGAGAGGCGACAGCCGTTCCAACATCAGGTCGGTACCAAGGCGCGCTACCGGCAGACCGTACAGCCGTGATGCAGTCATAAGCGCTGTGGAGAAGCAGCCAACTACAAGCTCGACGCCACCACGTTCGAACCATGCCTCGGCGATCTCCTCGCGATCCGGGACTAGCAGCTGGATGCCGCGGGCGTCCGCAACGGCCTGGAGGGCTATACGCAGGTTATCCGGTGTGCTCGGATGCGGCTTGAAAGCGATTAACGAGTAGCCAGCGTCCGCGCAGCCCGCGACCATCGCTGCGTATAGATCGAGTTCCTCTTGGCTGCTCAGGAACCCATTGGCGGCAAGGTATTGACCGATGATCAAGGCGATCCGATTGCTGTCACCCAACCCATGTCGTTCATCGACCATTGTCTTGGCAACGGCCCGGAAGCTCTCGGTTGTGATCATGGTTGTCGGTACCTGCTGCTCGCTGAGTAGCAGCGGCCTGAGGCCAGGCACAAGATCAAGATGCAGCAGTCGTTCGATCCGGCTGGAGACCATCTCCGGCAAGGGTGTCCTGGTCGGACCGTAGCTCATCAGTCCGTCGGCGTAGACATCGATTCGGGCATCACCGAAGATGCGGCAGAGCGCCTGCGCCGGGTTGACGTGGATGCTCTCAACCACAAGGTGGAGATCGGAGCTCCCCAGCTTCCAGAGCTGTCGAAAGTGGCGTTCCCACAGTGGAAGATCCCCAAGTCGCGGATGCCAATTTGCGGGGTGCTGCGGCTCGATGCAGGCGTTGTAGTCGTATACCGCATCGAAACGGCGCATGAGATCTGGTACGCCAGCCAGGTTCTGCATCGGCGTCGTTGCCTCTGGCATCCCCGTATTGCATGTGACTACCAGGATCCGGCGTTCGCAGGGCTGGAAGGCACCGCTGTCGTAGGCCGCGGTCGCGGTCGCCAGTCCGAAGGCTGTCGAGGCCATGACGATTTGCGTGGTCATGCTGCTCCCAGCAAGCTCTTCACAGTCGCCGCGCGCTGGGCATCTAAGTCTGCGATCGCAGCCCGAAGCGGATCGATCGGCAAGCGCCGCAAAGACCCGGCGCACGAAGCAGCCAGCTTGCGCTGCAGTGCCGGTGAGTAGCGGTCACGCTGGCTCAGGTGGTGGCACAACACGGCGCAGTATGAACGCAGAGCTTTCGGCAAGAACGTGGCAGCATCCTGGTCGGCATACACCTGCTGCACGATCTGCTCGAAGGCTGGGATGAAGTCGAGCTGTTGCTCATCGCGGCGCTGAGTCAGCGAGGCCGAGACGTCTCGCCGGTAGCGGACGCCACGAAGTCCAACGACGGCGAACGTGCTTGCGCGGAGGTGTATTCGCCAAATCCATGGGCGGTCCTCGCAGGTCCGCAAGTTCTCATCGAAGTGCAGCAGGCCTGCATCCAGCAGCCACCGATCGTAGATTCCAGCCCACGTGTACGGAGAGTCCACCGAGCTGCGCTGTCGAGCGGCCCCTATGCCCGAGCGCGCTGGGCAGACGACTCCACGCGGGGCGTGGCAAGTGCGGTGTATCGACCGCTGCTGTCCGCGGACCTGTACGTGGTCGGTCCTGAGGAA
>DATFBI010000158.1:0-3950 GCA_035253925.1 Propionibacteriaceae bacterium | reverse complement strand
GGTAAACAATGCCTCGGCCAGGGCGATCGAAACACCGATGCTCCACACCGCGTGCAGGGTCAGCACGAAGAACCACCACGGCCAGCCGATGCCGAACAGGTTGCCGTAGGCCAGCAGATGCTGCCCCATGAAGTTGGGGTTGAACAGGCTCATATCGGCAAGCCCCTCCTCAACGACGCTGTACGCCACCCCCAAGATCAAGATCGTGGGCCAGCCCCGTCCGGTGCGGCGGCTGAGTTCGCGAATGAATAAGGCGCCGAACCCGTACATCGGGAGCACCAGAAGGTAGGCGAATATCAAGCGCACGGGCGTATTTCCCAGGAGCAGTTCGCCGACGAACGGGGCCAGGAAAACCAGCACCAGCGCTGCAGCAAAGCGACGTGTCACCTTCTCGTCATGTCCTTTCATTCCCCGGCAAGCATCGTCTGCAGGCGATTTCAGCGCATCCTGGCCAACCGCAATCCCTGATACCTGCCAGCCGCCATCGTGTGCCTGGTGACACCCGAAGTTTCCCGCTACCCGGTAGGTGAATTGGCCGCTGGCCATGACGACAGCGGCACTGCCAGTCGTGATCCTGTGATGAGGAATCCGAATCTGGTTGATCTATCGGCAGCGCGATTCTTCGCACTTGCCGCAACCAATGACTACGGACGCGCACAGGAGCAGTTGTGACCAGCCTTGAGGATGCACAGGCGGCACGTCCTGTCTTGCGGTCGTGGTTGATGCAAGACGTACGCGAGGAGGGCCGGACTAACACCGGACCGCATGCGAGTCCCCAACAGATGGAGAAGACTCGCTCCTGGTGGCAGGTCATGTGCCTGACCGGCGTCGACTACTTCTCCACTCTCGGGTACCAGCCCGGCATCGCCGCGCTAGCCGCCGGGGCAATTTCGCCAATAGCAACCGTGGTCCTGGTCGTCCTGACACTCGTCGGTGCGCTGCCGGTATACCGACGTGTGGCCGCAGAGAGTCCGAACGGCGAGGGATCGATTGCGATGCTGGAACGGCTCATGTCGTTTTGGAAGAGCAAGATCTTTGTCTTGGTGCTGCTCGGGTTCGCCGCCACCGACTTCATGATCACCATGACGCTGTCCGCCGCCGACGCCACCGCACACCTGGTGGAGAACCCGCACCTCGAGCCGTTCCTCGCCGGCCATCAGGTGGCCATCACTTTGATCCTGCTGGTGCTGCTCGGCGGGGTGTTCCTTCGTGGCTTCAAGGAAGCCATCACTGTTGCGGTCGTCTTGGTTGCGGTCTACCTCGCCCTCAATATCGTGGTCATCACCGTCGCCTTCGGACATGTGGCAGCAGAGCCCATGCTGTGGTCGCACTGGACGGCAGCCCTGACCCAACAGCACGGCAACCCCGTCGTTATCGTCGGCATTGCACTGCTGGTCTTCCCGAAGCTGGCGCTCGGCCTCTCCGGTTTCGAGACCGGTGTGGCGGTCATGCCGCACATTCATAGCGGCCCGGACGACACGCCGGCTCATCCGGCCGGTCGGATCCGTGGCGCCAAACAGCTGCTCACCACGGCCGCTGTGATCATGAGCGTTTTCTTGATCACAAGCAGCGTGGTAACCACATTGCTCATCCCACCTGCGGAATTCCAACCCGGTGGAGCGGCCAACGGGCGCGCGCTGGCCTACCTGGCTCACCAGTATCTGGGAAACACCTTCGGCAGCATCTACGACGCCTCCACCATCGCGATCTTATGGTTCGCAGGAGCCTCCGCGATGGCAGGTCTACTGAACCTGATCCCGCGCTACCTGCCTCGCTACGGCATGGCCCCGCAGTGGGCCCGCGCCGTTCGGCCGCTAGTGCTGATCCTCACCCTTGCCGCGTTCATTATCACGATCCTCTTCCATGCCGACGTAGATGCCCAGGGCGGCGCCTATGCCACCGGAGTACTGGTCGTCATCTCATCCGCAGCTGTCGCCGTCACCCTGGCTGCACGGCACGCTCGGCAACGCCGGCTCACCATCGCCTTCGGCGTGATGACACTGATCTTCAGCTACACCACGGTCGCAAATATCATCGAACGCCCCCAAGGCGTCAAGATCGCGGCCGTGTTCATCACTGCGATCCTTAGCCTGTCTTTGGCCTCCCGGCTCGCCCGCTCCTTCGAACTGCGCGTCACCGAGGTCACCTTTGACAAGCTGGCCCAGCTCTTCATCCGCGATGTCGCCCACCGGACTATTAGATTCATCGCCAACAAACCCGAGAGCCGTGATCGGGCCGAGTACAGCGACAAACTGCGCCAGGTCAGCCGCGACAACGACCTGACCGATCCCAACGACGTGATCTTCATCGAGGTCACCGTGAAGGATCCGTCCGAGTTCGCCGGCCATCTCCATGTGACTGGCGAAACTCAACACGGCCGCTACCGGGTCCTGACCCTCAGCAGTCCTACCGTCCCGAATGCGCTGGCGGCCTTACTGTTGGCTGTGCGGGATCGCACTGACCGCCTGCCGCACATCTATTTCGAATGGACAGAAGGCAATCCGGCAGCGAACCTGATCCGCTTCTTGATCTTCGGTGTGGGCGAAGTCGCACCCGTCACTCGTGAGGTGATCCGCCGGGCGGAACCTGATCGGAACCACCGCCCGCATGTCCACGTCGGGTGATAGCGCATCGGGCGTTCGTCACCGCCTCGTGTAGGGGGTGAGCAGCTGATCGACAGGGGCGTAGTCGTCAGTCAGCACGGAGGCGTTGCCAGTCCAGGCAGCGAGCTCTGCACCGGTGATCACCTTCCACTCCGCGCCACGCTCTACCAAGCGGTTGGCGATCGAGGGGACATCGAGAGGGGCGTTGGAGGCGATCACCACCAGGTTCCCGCCGGCCTTTTCTCCCTGCGTCAAAGTGTCGATCTCCGTGGCAAGCGCCACATGATCAAATACTTCGGCCAGTGTCGCCACCTCGGCACGTGCGAACCCGAGCGGTCCGTAGTCGAGGAGATTGATCACATAGATTCCGTCCGCGGTGAGCACTCGGTCCACGTCGCGCACAGTTTCGAGTGTGGTGAGGTGCCACGGCACGCTAACCCCACCGAAGGCATCCCCCAGCACCAGGTCCCGGCTGTCGTCGGCGAGCCGGCCTAAACCGAGCCGCGCATCTTCGACGCGGACGTCGGTGCCGTTGCCGAACTCGAGCTTCAGCTGCTCGGTGTCGATCTTGACGACGCCCGGATCGATCTCTGACACCAGGCTGGACGTCCCGGGACGCACTCGTTCCAAGTAGCGCGGCAATGTCAGCCCGCCACCCCCGATGTGATACACCCGCAGCGGTTGACCTTCCGGGTACTCGGTATCGATCACCGACGCCACCGCCTTGGCATAGTCGAAGTGCAGATAGGTCGGATCGTCGAGGTCAACGTAAGAATGCGGGGCGCTATCGAGCATCAGCACTCGCCCGGACGCTCGGTCCGGGTCAGTAAGAACTACTGCGCAGTGGTAGATCGTCTCTACGTCGCAGCCACCGGGTGCGACTGCGACCGCGCTGCCGCTGACGACGACGAGCACCGCCGGAGCGACTGCCGACCTCCAGCCGCGTACCCGCCACCCCACCAAGGCGGCGGCGATAACGAGCAGCACTCCGAGTCCGATCATGATGCCGCTGACCGGCACGCGTGAGATCAGCACGAAACCAGTCACGACGGTGCCGACGATTGCCCCAGTCGTGCCGATCGCAGAGAGTCGACCGACAACCGTTCCGGTCTCGTTGAGGCTGGTTAGCCGCAGCTTCGTCACCATAGGTGTGACTGCTGCAAGCAGCGTGCCAGGCACCATGATCGCCAACGTCGAAACGATCATTAGCGGCAAGCCGTTCTGGAACGCGCCGGCAGCCCGCACGGCGAAAGGAGTTGCCGCCACGGCAACCCCAGACACCGCAAGCAACGGACCCAGCGCCCGGCGGGGCGGCACCATGTCGGCAACCCGGCCGCCGAGCCAGCA
>DATFBI010000157.1:0-9939 GCA_035253925.1 Propionibacteriaceae bacterium | reverse complement strand
CTCGGTCACCATCGACTGCAGCCGCTCCTGGCTAATTCCAGCCGCCTCCAGGATTCGTAACGCCTCCTGCAGGAACGCTTGGAATTGAGGTGCGTAGCTCTGCAAGAGCGCGGCGAATTGGATGCCAGAGATCACCAGAATGGCGAAGAGCCCGACCACGATCCCGTAGACGGCAAGCAGACTCAAAATGATGCCGAGCCAGGCCGGCAGCCCAAACCGGTCCGCGAGACGTCGTACCGGGTGGACGGCGATGGAGAGCACCAGTGCCAAGAACACTGGGCCGAGGATCTGGTTGAACTCCCTCATACCCAGCGCTGCTACGAGTGCGGCCGCGAGTCCCCAGAGGATGATCAGCCCGCGGGGCATATTCCAGCGGTTGGAGACGTCAATGCTCTCCGAGCTCATGTGATGAGGGTAGGGGACTCAGCCTGCTTGCGAATCATCCTCGGTGGGCGAGTGGAAGAGTTTCTTACTTCCGCCGGCTCGATCACTCCGATCTCAGCTGGCGAGCACGAAGTAGCGCAGCCAAAGGTAGGGCGCAGCGAGGGCAATCGTGACAACAGTCACGATGGCGCCCTTCCGGGTGAAGTCCCAGAACGAGATCGGAGAACCCGACCGCATCGCAATACCGAGAATGACGACATTGGCGCTCGCGCCAATTGCGGTCAGATTCCCACCGAAATCCGCCCCGATCGCGAGCGACCACCACAAGGCGTTGGCTTGCACCGGATCCGCGATGTTCTGGGTCAGCTGGAGCACGATCGGGCTCATGGCCGCGGTATAGGGAATGTTGTCGATAACGCCACTGAGGAAGGCGGAGACGAAGAGGATCAACATGGTTGCGGTCAGTGGGTCGCCGCCGGTTGCCCGCGCGGCGGCCTCTGCCATCTGACCGATGACGCCGGTCTTGACGAGTGCGCCGATCATGATGAACAGACCGGCGAAGAAGAGCAGTGTTTCCCATTCGACGCTGGACATGAAGTCGCGCGGCTTACTACGCGACAACAGCACCAAGACGCCAGCCCCGAGCAGAGCCACCACTGACGGCTCGATATGGAAGGCCGCGTGACCGATGAACCCGATAAAGACCGCGGTTAGCACGACGCCGCAGATGATCAACAACCGAGGGTCTTTGATGGCTTCCCGCTCGTTCAGGCCCATCACGTCTTCCACCCTGTCTGGATCGCCCTGGAAGGAGCCGCGAAATAGCAGCGGCAACATGGCGACCAAGGCGGCGACACACAGTGCAGCGATTGGGGTCATGTGAAGTAGGAAGTCGTTGAAAGTCAGACCGGATCGGCTCGCGATGATGATGTTGGGCGGGTCGCCGATCAAGGTGGCTGCGCCGCCGATGTTGGATGCGAAGACCTCGGCGATCAGGAAGGGAACTGGGGAGACGCCCAGGCGCTCACATACCAGCAAGGTGACCGGTGCGATCAGCAGCACTGTGGTGACGTTGTCCAGCAGGGCCGAGGCGAACGCCGTGATGAGCACTAGCAGCACCATCACCCGAAACGGTGAGCCCATAGCACGTTTCGCCGCCCAAATTGCCACGTACTCGAACACCCCAGTTTGGCGCAGCACACCGACGATGATCATCATGCCGAGTAACAGGAAGATGACGTCCCAGTCAATGCCGGTCTCGTGGGAATAGAACGCGTCTTCTGACGAGGCAATGCCGAAGGCAAGAATGACGGCCGCGCCGCCAAGCGCCGTTACCACCTTCGAGACTCGCTCTGTGGCTATGAGGATGTAGGCGATGACGAAAGTCACCACCGCAACAACGGCCATCAGGCCGCTTTCCTAGCGTGCGACGCGCCGTTTGTCAGTGTGGCTGGAGTGCAAGCTCCAAGAGCCGGGAGGCGCTGATGACGCCGATTAACTTGTCGCCTTTCATGACAGCGGCCAGCGGGCAGCGTAGCCGGGCCATGATCGCGGCGACCTCGATAATGGTGTCGTCGTGATTGACCGCGGCCAGCTCGCGCCGCTCGGTCGGCAACAGGTCGCGGACCCGCTTGCTGCCCAGTTTGTCGCCTGCCCGGTCGGCCATCGACTCGTTCATCACCCGAGCTAGCGACGGATCGTCTTGAACGTAACCCGGCACCAGAAACCGGACTACCTGAGAGGCCGGAAGAATCGAATGCGGCGAACCATCGGCGTTTGTGACGACTAGAGCCGGAAGCCGTCGTTCGGCGAGGAGTCGGGCCGCCTCGAGTGCACTCGTGTCCAAATCGACCAGCGGCATGTCCTCTGCCATCTGTTCGGCATGCACGCCTCCAGCGTACGCATCGACTCCGGCATCGAGTGCGAATCGACGGGCCCGAATGCAGGGTTACCGAAGGGTCCATGAACCAGCCTTGTCATCGAGGGAACGCCCAGCGGCATGCTGAGCGAAATTGGTCATCATCCGCGTAGGTCTCGACGAGCGAAGCCCGCGATTCCCAGGCCCGCAAGCAGCACCGAAGTGGTTACGAGTCCAGCGGCGCCCGCCCAGTTCGGAGCCGTTGCCGGCACCGAAGCGAGATATGCGAACGGAGACAGTCGCCCAAGCCAGTCGGGCCAGTCAAAGGTATCGACCAGGACGGTAAGCAAGAAACCGCCCACCGCCGGTGTTGCTCCCAGCGCCAGGACGGCCTGCGGCGCCCAACCGATCGCAAGCTGAGCAGCGCCGAGACACAGCGCAGCAACTGGCACGACGTTCAGGGCACCCGCAAAGGCGTCGGTAAGCCGCAGATCGGCACCAGCCAATGCGATACCGGTCGCGGCGGCGGCACCGGAAACCATGGCCAGCAGGACGACGGCTCCTATGATCACCACAATCTGGACAAGGGCCCAGTGAGAGCGCGGCCGTGGCCGAGAGAAGACGGCAGTCAGTCGCCGGTCCGCCTCATCGGCTGCATCGTAACTGAGCCGGCTGGCCGCGAAGACTCCCAATGGAATGGCCAGCAGCAAAAACATGGCCGCCACGTAACCCTGAACCGTGGCCAATCCGGCGAATCCTGCCTGGGCAGCCAGATCCGCGAATCGGGGATTGGTACGCAAAAACTCGGTCAATGATCGAGCCAGCATGCCGATGACAAGAAAGTACGTGCAGAGGCCCGCTGCCCAGCCGAAAGCCGACGGCAGTACACGCCGGATTGCGAAGCCAGGCACCGAGCGCAGCAACAAAAATCGGCCCGGCCGGGTACTCGATCCGGTCACTAGCCCCGAGCCGACGTCGCGGTGCGCAGCAGCTACGACGGCGAGGCCAGCAACAGTGGACGCCATCACAGCCATCACTGCTAGCGGGCCGAGACGATTCGCGGCGTACGGCTCGGCCTCAGCGAGCAAGCCAAACGGTGTGAGCCAAGCCAGCCAGCCGAAGCGCTCGATACCATCCGCGATCATTCGTAGCAAGAGGACTAAACCGAGCACAGCAGCCGTGATCCCGGACGCGGTCCTCCGGTCATCGACTAGCTGGGCGCACAAGGTGCCCACCGCTCCGAAAAGCATGGCCGCGAGGGTGACGCCAAGCGCATAGATCAAAGCCCCCCGCGTGTCCGCTCCCGCCACAGCGAACGCCAGGGCCAGGGCACTGCCCACCAGGAATTGGACACTCAACAGCACTAGCAGATGCTGCGCTACCACCGCAGGCAGCCGGAGTCGGCCGGTCAGCAGGAGCGCCCATCGACCCGACTGTTCCTCACCTCGGGTTATCCGAGTTGCCGTTAAGAAAGCCCAGCTGGCAAGAATGACCACTGCGAAGGTGCCGGTACGCCAGACCGTGAACCCGCCGGCATTGTCGAGTGCCACGGGCACGCCGAAGAGGACGCGGATCGCCGGATTTTGGGCCAGCACTTGCAGGGAACCGACCTCGGCCGGGTCCGCAAAGTTGTATCGGTACTGAACAACCACGATCGCCGACAGACCTGGAACCAGTATGAGCATGATCAACAAACCGCGGCGGATCAGCCGCACTGCCGGGCGGACGAAAGTGATCATGTAACTGGTTGCCCGTAGTACTCGAGGAAGATCTCTTCCAGCGACGGCTCGCGGACATCGAGGGCAACGACTTCGGTGCTGGCCAAGATCCGCAAAGCCGCTGCAGGTGGACCGGTCAGCGTCAGTGAGAGCCGAGACGGTGACTGTTGATGAACACTGCTTACACCTGGGATCCCGGACAACTGCTCAAGATCAGGAGCAGCGCCTCGGAACGACACGTTCATCTCGGTGAGGCGAAGTCGGCGCAGATCATTCAGTTCGGCTACTTCCACCAGCCGACCCTCGCGAAGTATGCCGACCCGCTGGCAGACCGCCTCTACCTCGGCTAGATGGTGGGAGCTGAGGAAGACGGTTTGGCCTCGCACCACCGCTGCGGCGATGCACTGCCGGACCTGTTGTTCCATAAGCGGGTCGAGTCCGCTGGTGGGCTCGTCGAAGATCAACAGTGGCGCCTGAGTCGCGAACGCCGCGACCAGAGCCACCTTCTGACGGTTTCCGCTTGAGTAGGTGCCGCACTTCCGGTCGACCTCGAGCTCGAACCGCTGAATCAGCTCGTCACGGTAGCGACGATCGATGCCCGGGCCGATATCTGCTAGCAACTCCAACGTCTCGGCACCGGTCAGCGCAGGCCAGAGTGCAACATCGGCCGGTACGTACGCTAAGTGGCGATGCGCCGCAGCAGCGTCGGCAGCTGCGTCTCCAAAGATCCAGGCCTGGCCCGCGGTAGGGCGAAGAAAGCCAAGCAATAGGCGGATTGTGGTCGACTTGCCAGCACCGTTCGGTCCCAGGAAGCCGAATACCTCACCCGCCGCCACGATCAGATCCAGGTGGTCCAGCGCTAGTGTCTGGCCGAAGCGCTTAGTGAGTCCGATGGTTTGGATAGCGTCGCGCGTGGCCAGGGCGGGCATCTGGGCGTCCTTCGAAGTCAGTCGAATATGTCCGCCGACCAGGCTTCCCGGCGCGCCAACCTCAGACTACCCCGGCAAGCTTCCGCGTGCTCCCCGATAACTGAGGTTCAGGATTCTCCGAAGCGCGTAATGGGATCGGTGGCCTCGGCCCAGAGCTCGGCATCCTCCTCTGCCCGGCGGGACCTACGGCGTACGAACCACAAAGCGCCTCCGGCGATAGCCCCGACGGCGAGTGCCACCTTCCACTTCACGCGTCCACCTTAGCGATCGAGTGCACTGGGCTGGGGCAAGAACCAGGCTCGGGTACACCCGGTACGGTGTCAGGTTATGGCCCGACTCTCGGGGGCGCTCCTTGGTCTGCTGCTTATCTTGGCTGCCTGCGGCGTGCAGCCGGCCGACCAGCCAGAGTCCAACGTGACTGCGGCCAGCAGCAGTCCGGAAGCTGCGGAGTCCGCTGCGAGCGCGGCGCCCAGTCCAACCGCCGCGACACCAGCGGAAGTGCCGAAGGGGCAACAATTCACACTCGACGATGGCGCTGAGTTCGACGACGGGCTGGTCGTCGAGATCGCAGGCACCGTCGCGGACAAGGCGACCAAGACCGACCGCGGCGCGGAGACGACCAACGGTGAGATCGTGATCGCGTCGGTTCGCATCGAGAACAACACAAAGGAGCCCTACGACGCCGCGAGTGTCCTAATCGGCGCCAGATATGGGGACGGCAAGGACGCGCAGATCATTATCGACAAGACCGACGAGCTGCAGAGCGGCTTCAAGGGCAAGATCAAGCCCGGGAGTGAAGACATCGCGACCGTCGGTTTTGCCGTCCCTTGGACCGAGCTGAAAAAGGTGACCTTCATCGTGGACCCGAACGATGATGTGCACGAAGCAATCAGTTTTACCGGGCGGGTGCACCGCGACTGATCATGCAGGGCTAGGGAGCAGTTAGCCCGATTCGATGAGCCACGGCAGCGGCCTCGCCGCGGCCACTTACACCCAACTTTGCCAAGATGTTGGAGACATGCACGCTGGCCGTCTTGGTGCTGATGAACAAGGCCGTACCGATCTCTCCATTGGAGCGGCCGGCTGCTACGAGTCGGAGTACCTCGATCTCGCGTGGTGTCAGACCAGCGACCGGACTCTTCTCCGGGGGCGCGGCTACCACGAAGCCGGCTCGTTGCGACAAAGCACTAATCCGGTCGGCAAGCAGCGTCGAGCCAAGAGTCACCGCCTCTGCTGACGCAGTCGCCAGCACCTGCTTGGCCTCGTTCCGCTCCCGTCCGGCAACCAGATGCTGGCCAAGCCTCAGACCGGCGTACGGGCGAAGGTGGGCCGGCGCCTGCTGTGCGCCTAGCTCATCAAGGGCCGACCGCCAAGCCTGCGCGGTGTCCTCCAGCTCGGCGCGAATCACCGGCTCCCAAAATGCCCGGATCCGCACTTGGGCCACCCGATGATCAAGGAATTCCTTGATCAAGCTCGTATGCTCGGTAGAGTCCTCAGCCTGATCAAGCATCCTGGCGGCAGCGGCACCCACGGCTAGTACCGGATAGACCATTGCGCAGTGATAGCGCTGCCAATGATCAAGGAATACTTTGACGTCCGCCCAGGATCGCCGATGATCACCAATGACAAGTGCGTACTCTGCATCGGTTCGGATCGCCTGGCAGTTGTACTGAGGAGATAGCTGGTCTTTCCTGATCATGGGCCGGAACTCGGTCAACACCGCATCCGCCTCATCGAGCTGTCCGCGCCAGACGAATAGCCATGCCTGGAGCAGTCGAAGGTGGGCATGATGGTGCGCCGGAGGATCCAGTTCCAGCGCCCTCTCGATCATGGCCGATGCTCGTCCCCACTGCCCCAGTGCCAGCAGTGGTTCTGCCGCATTCCCGGCCAGCATGGCCCCAATCGAGCGTTGCAGACCAAGATCACGAGCCATGTCCACACCGCTCAGCGCCTCCCGCGCAGCATCCTCGTAGCGGCCAACATGGTTCAGTGCGTCAGAGTAGTTGATGAAGAAGCGCAGCAAAGTCCGGGTGCTAGTGCGCGATAGCTCACGAACCCGCTCTATGACAGCGATACCCTCACTCTCCTGCCCGGCAGCAGCCAAGCTGGTACCGAGTGTGATCCAGGCGTTCGCAGTGACCGAATCTGAATTTGCCGCACCTGCAACCTCGACGGCCTGCTGGGAGTACTCAATGCCCTGCTGCAGATCACCGTGCAGCATGTTGCGCCGCGCCAACATCTCAAGGACTCGGGCGCGGAGCTTCGGCTCAGCATCTTCAGGGAGCAGCTGCAGGGCCTCTTGTAGCGGCTCGACGCCGCTGGCAGTCATCAGGCTGGCATTCGTGCGCGACTTGACGAGCAGCGCCTCGATCCGCTCCTCGCGGTCCTGGTGGGGATCTAGCTCATCGAGCGCAGCATTTATCAGTGCCAAGGATCGCTCGATCTCACCGGCATCTTCGGCGACGTACGCTGCGCGCATCAACAAGCTCGCATGCGATCCGGCAAGCGACTCCGGATCATCCACCTGATCCCACAACTCCAGGGCACGCTCGTAGAGCTTGAGTGCCTCATGGAAAGCGGCACCGCCTGAACCTGCCGCCTTCAACGCCCAACTGAAGGCCCGGTTAACTTGGTGCGCCGCGTTCCAGTGATGCGCGATCTCCATTGGCGCGGCCTCGGCGCTCATCAGCTCCGGGTGCTCCTCCAAGATCGTTGCGAAACGAGCGTGTAGCCGGGCATGCTGACCCGGTAGTAAGTCATCGTGGATCACTTCCCGCAGCAGTGCATGCCGGAAGGCGTAGCCAGTCTCATCCGCAGTCAGTACGGCGGCGTCAATCGCCTCCCGCAACTGGCCTTCCAATTCCCCATCCGAGGCCTCGGCGGCCGCGGCCAGCAGCTCATGATCAACACGAGTACCGGCCACAGCGGCCACCTGCAGGGTCTGCTGGGTGCGGTCCGAAAGACTCAGGACGCGTACATTCAACGCATCCCGGAGCGTGTCTGGCATGTCGATACAGCCACGGGCTGCTGACCTGGTGAGCTCTTCGACGAAATAGGGAATGCCCTCACTGCGCTTGTAGACCAAATCGATCACTACGTTGCTCGGCGGGCGCTCCAGCAACTGCGTTAGCAGCTCGGCCACCTCAGAGCGATCAAGGCCCGGCAAGTCAATGCGAACCGTGCCCGGAAAGCGGCCGACTTCGGCGAGGAAGGGACGTAACGGATGCCGCCGAGTGAGCTCATCGCTGCGGTAGGTAGTAATGATCATCACCGGCGCATCGGTCAGGGCGCGTGCCAGGAAGCGGAGTACGTGGCGAGTGGACTCGTCGGCCCAATGGATGTCCTCAATGATCACCACCAGCGGACCGTTCTCACTGGCCCGCTCCAACAGCATGGTGACCGTCTCGAAAAGCTGTAGCCGAATAGTGTCGTCAGGCTCCGGTGGCGTAGCACCGAGATCTGGGAGTAGCACACCAAGCGCCTGCCGCCCGGCACCGGCCCACTCAAGGATCTGTTCGCGACCGTGTTGTGTCACCAAGTCGTGGAGCGCGCCCACGATCGGGGCGTACGGCAGACCTTCACTACCCATGGGCACGCACTGACCCCGGATCAACTGGGCCTTGCGATCGGCCAGCGAACCGAACAGATCGGCAACAAACGCCTCAACGACTGTGGTCTTGCCCGCACCCGCGTCGCCACCAATGATCACGAACCGGCTGCCGTCGTCAATGACGTCGTCCAGGGTGCGACTGAGTTGGGCCCGCTGCTCAGCTCTCCCGACGATGCGCTCGGTACGCGCTGTGGTGGTCGATCTCGCCGCTCGAACCATAAGCACTATCGTGCCACCGGATTCTGACGCCTGACCGGGTCGCGCTTAGTGCGCGACCCGGTGCTGGGGCGTCGCCATTCCACGATTTTCCTCGTGCTCGGCCGCAGTGTGAATGTGCTCGTTACGCCGGGCCAGCAGCCTGCGCCACCAGCTCACTCGACCGCTCATCGCCAGCCGGACGTTCCAGTTCTGCTCGGCCCGGCGAGCCAGATCGCGCTCCTGCTGATCCGTCATGGCCTGGTAGGTGTAGTCGTTGATCAAGCTCATTTCATCCTCCTCGTCGCTCTTGATAACCATCGTGTTTCTAAGACGGGGAAGCGCACATGGTGCAGATTGCGGATCTTTTTGAGGAGCGGGCGTCTGAGGTACCTAAGGTGCCTTAGACGCTGCTGTTCTCCAACCGACCGTGAGCCACGCGAGCCGTCCGGAGACGGCTTGGCGAGGGGTCAGAGGCCGCTTTTGACCCCCGTTGGCCATCCCGAGACGGCAGACGTCGATTCGACGACCCTTGCGAGGACCACGACGCCGCGTAAATCGTTGATGAAAGCGGACGGGCGGGTACAACTGAGATGTGCCGAGGCTGAGACGGGTTTCGCCGCGAGATCCGGGATGGACCCGGCGGCGCGCCGGGAAAGGATTCGTCTATCTGGACGAGTCCGGGAATCGCCTCAACCCTGAACAGATCCAGCGCTGCAAGCTCCTGGTCATCCCGCCCGCCTGGGAGCAGGTGTGGATTTGCCCGGTACCCAACGGACACTTACAGGCAGTCGGCACCGATGACGCGGGCCGGCGGCAGTATCTCTACCACGAGCAGTGGCGGCTAAAGCGTGATCAGCTGAAGCACGACAGGGTGCTGCAGGTCGCCGCCCGGCTGCCGGCAGCGCGGCAGGCCGTGGCGCAAGACCTGCAACTGGAGGGCATGCCGTACGAACGCGCGCTGGGCACCGCGTTTCGGCTGCTTGATCTTGGCTTCTTCCGGATCGGCGGCGAGGCGTACGCGGAGGCCAACAACAGCTACGGTCTGGCAACGATCCACAAGGAACACGTCTCGATCGAGAACGGCGCGGTGATCTTCAACTACGTAGCAAAGTCCGGTCAGGAACGCTACGTTGCGCTCGCTGATGAGCTTGTGTTGCAAGCCGTACGTGATCTTTTGGCACGGCGTGGCGGCGGGCCGGAACTTCTTGCATACAAGGACGGACGGCACTGGCATGACGTCGG
>DATFBI010000156.1:0-25851 GCA_035253925.1 Propionibacteriaceae bacterium | reverse complement strand
CACCGAAAACGACGTCGAGGAATGCCTCGTCGCTGCTTCCATAACTGCCGAAAAGAGCGGCAGCATCGCCAGCCAGATGGGTAAGAACCGCGGGACGATCAAGGTAAACATCAATGATCGTCGGCACCGTTGCACAGATGTCAGCGTGATGATCACGTTCCGCGGCAGGAAACTCCAGTGATCCGGCGTGGAACCTCGCCTCGAATCCGCCTGGCCGTGGCTGGTACGGAGCCTGCAGCCGAAGCAGCGCTACGTCGGCCGCGGTTGGACTGTCAACTACCTCGCCGTATCGCGAGGCGACGTCTGCGGAGATGCCTTCCACATAGAGCCGCCGTCCCTTCCTGAGCGGAAGTATTTGATCACGGTTGACCAGAAGGGTGTAAGCCCGACGCTGCACCTCCGCCCCAGCGGCGACGAATTCGGCCTTGCCGACCGTGTCCGCCGCATGGTCCGGATCAACGTATGGGTCATCAAAGAGGCCCAGAACGAACTTCTCGCGCAGCAGCCGGCGTACCGACACATCAATCCGATCTTCGCTGATCCTGCCTTGCTCTACGAGCTGCACGACCAGCTCGGGCCGTGCCTCGCCGCCTAACTGATCACAGCCAGCGTTCAAGATCATCTCCACCCGGGACAGCTCGTCAAGATGCTCAACACCCCAGGCCCGAGCAGGCATCGGCTGGCCGACGATAATGGCATCCGTTACCAGCCCCCAGTCGGTACAGACAATGCCGTCGAAACGCAGTTGGCCACGCAACAGATCGCTGATGATGCCCTTGTTGAAGGCGAAGGCCACCTCCTCGTACTGAGTACCGATCGGTATTCCGTAGTACGGCATGAGCTGTGAGCCACCGGCTGCAATTGCAGCGCGGAAAGGCTTCAGGTGATAGTCGAAGTTATTGCCTGGATACACCTGTTCCCGGCCGTACACGAAGTGTGGGTCCTCACCGTCTTTCTGTGGCCCACCTCCCGGAAAGTGCTTCGTCATTGTTGAGACCGACTGCGGCCCGAGCTGCTCACCTTGAAATCCGCGGATGTAGGCCTGCACCAACTCGCTGGTGAGGTCGGCGTCTTCACCGAAACCGCCGGCGATCCGAGACCAGCGGGGCTCCGTAGCAAGATCAATTTGTGGGTGCAAGGCGAGCCGGAGACCGACTGCCAGATACTCCTGGCGCGCGATGTCACCGAAGCGTTGTACGAGCTCAGGGGAGCCGATCGCTGCCAGACCCAGGGTTTCCGGCCACTGCGAAAAGGCGCCGGCTGCGGCAGCTGTGCCGACGTTCTCGGTGAAGTGGTGCCGCGGATCGGTGGACAAGGTCACCGGAATGCCAAGCCTGTTCCCTGCCGCCAGCTTCTGCACTCGGTTCTGCCATTCGGCCAGCGTTCTCGCGTCATCGGCAGCACGAATCACATTGAAGTGGGTCAGCTGCTGCTCCTTGATCAGGTATTCCGGAGTGCTGGTCCCAAAGGTGGAATTGGCTTCAGAAAGATCACCGGATGCCACCGCGATCATGGTTTGGAACAACATGCCGGCTTTCTCGGCCAACGTCATACGCCCGAGCAGATCATCAACTCGCTGATCAACATCCAGTGACCGGCTGCGATAGTCCTCCCGGACCTCTTCCGCCTTGCCAGCCGTCGCTGCGACACTCTCCCGAGACTCATCCATACGCTGATCATTTCGCACCAGCTAGTCACTCGGCACCGGGGTGGGATTCGCCACCTAGACCGTTTCGAAGGCGGACATCATCCCCATGTCCTCGTGCTCGAGATTGTGGCAATGCATCAGAAACGGCCCTTGGTAGTCGGTGAACCGCACCGCAACATCCACATGCTCGGCCGGTCTGACGTCGACAGTGTCCTTCCACCCGCTGTCGAAGGGGCCTGGACCCTGTAGCCCGCGGGAGATCACTTGGAACGGTGACAAATGCACGTGGACCGGGTGGTGTAGGTCGGTGCCGAAGCGCCAGATCTCAAGATCGCCCAATCGCGGTTGAGCATCCATACGCTCTGGGTCGAACATTCGCCCGTTGATCGCCCAACCCTGATGCTCGCCTGTTCGTCCGCGGGTAAAGCGCCAAACCCTCGTTATCTTGGCGCGAGCCGGGTCGAGCTGTTGATACTCGGCAAGCCGGTCCGGCACCGCGGAGTCGTCGGTTTCTCGCCGCACTACGCGGAAGCGCATGACATTGCCGGCCTTGCCGGAGCCGAGTCGGTTGACCAGCGTGACCTCCTCGCCGGGCGCGTACGCCGAGAAGTCGACGACGACGTCAAACCGCTCGGCAGGAGCGATGTCGATGAGTTCGTGCGGGATCGGCCTGGGCAGCAGGCCGCCGTCTGCCCCTATTTGGACAAAGGCAGAGCCACCGGGAGCAGGAGGGTCGAGGGCGAGCCGGTAGCGGCGAGCGTTGGATGCATTGACAATCCGGAACCGGTACCGAACTGCGGCGACCTCCAGCTCAGGCCAGGGTGCGCCATTGACCAGAATGACGTCGCCCAGCACACCCTCCATGTGACTGTCCGCTACGCCCACCTCGTGCACTAGTGCCGGATCCTTTGACGGATAACGAAAGCTCCCGTCCGCTGCGAACGAGCGGTCGGTGATCATCAACGGAACTTCGCGATCTCCACGCGGCAGCGGCAACGCATCCTCTTCGTCGTCGCGTACTAGATGGAAGCCGGCCAAACCCCGGTAGACCTGGGGACCTGTGAAATCCATGCGGTGGTCGTGATACCACAGCGTGGCTGCCTGTTGGTCCAGGGGATAGATATAGTCCCGGCTGCCTTCGGACAGGTCTCCGGCCGAGATGTGTTTGCGATGATGCCACTGGTGCGGGTCGCCGTTGAGCGGCAGCACGAGGTCGATCGGGTAGCCATCGCTCGCGGCCGGGGTATGCCCACCGTGCAGGTGAACGGCAATGGGAATCGCCAGCTTGTTGATGTGGCGCACCACCGTACGCCGACCGCTTCGCGACTCAATCGTTGGACCGGGGAATATGCCGTCGTAACCGAAGATCGAAGTACGCAGTCCCGGCAGGATCTCGGCCGCGGTCTCTCGTTGCTCGATCTCGTAGTAGTCGGTGGTTCCGTCGGTTCGTATGGGCCGTTTGACTGGTGGTATTGGCAAGGGCACCCGGAAGGGATCCGGTGGCGGCAGCTCGCTGGCCACCAACTCGGCGGTCTGGGCGGTGCGAATGCCGCAACCAGCAAGCAGGGCAGCCGCGCCCGATCCAGCTGTTAGCCCGATGAATCGACGCCGCGTCATGTTCATCGACGTACCTCCTGTCGAGTTATGGGGACGCGCGACGACCGGGTACGGCGTGCGCCGGGCCGGAATGACCAGACAGCGAGCCCGAGCGCGAACGCCACAATCGCCACTCCTAGCGGGATATGAATCGCAAGCACCCGCAGGGCACCGAGTGCGGTCTGCGCAATGACGGCAACGAACATGACCGCCAAAGTCAGGGCCGGCCAACCGGCGCCCCGGCCCGCGGCCCAGTACAGGACGGCTGCGCCGAAGGCACCGATGGTGGTGAGCATGACCAGCCCTGCGTTCGCCGCGTGGACTGTAAGCGCATCGAAGTCGCCGGACAGATAGCGCCCAGCGATCACCGGTTGCGCGACAGCCGCCAACGCGTGAACCGTAAGCGCGATACGCAGCAGCCAGAGCGTGATCCCGGGTTGGGGTGCCGGCGGTAACCGAGCTTCCCGAGGACTCGGCAGAGTAAGAGTTGTCGTCATGAGGGCCTCTCCTTGAGCCGGGTTCGTCCAATGAGGTCGATCGTCGGCGCTGGGCGAGGCAGTTCCAATACGGGTAGCCCCTCTCATAGGGGTTCGGTTATCCGAAGCCTTCCTGAGCGACGCCAGAGGTACGGCTAACCGTATTGATCACCCTCGGGCGGTGATCAACAATGCATCCGTGGGGCTGAGTGTCTTCGTCGTTGATGATCACGTCGGTTTCCGTGAATCCGTCCGCCGGCTGCTGGAAACGGAGGGATACACGGTGGTGGGCGAAGCCGATGATGGCCGCTCGGCTCTTCTGCGAATCCAGGAGCTCCACCCGCAGATCGCGCTCGTCGACGTACATTTGCCAGATATCGACGGAGTGGAACTGGCCAGTCGCTTGCGGGAGCTCGTGCATCCGCTGGCCGTCATCTTGACCTCCAGCCATGACGGCGGTGACCTACGGCCCGTGATTGCCACAAGTGGTGCACGCGGGTTCGTGCCTAAGTCAGAGCTATCGCGTGAGGCGATCGAAAGGCTCCTGTGATAACAAGCCACGGATATCTGCGATTGGCGGTGATTGCTGCCGGTTTTGTCGCCGGCGCTGTTCCGCTGATTCTGGCGATCAATAGTCCCGGCGGACCTCATCGGGCCGTGATCGCCGCCATTGGTCCAGTGATCGGTTGGGCGTTCATCGGTACTGGGCTCTACGCGTGGGCGCGGCGCCCAGCCAATCGCGTCGGTCCGCTCATGATCGCAGTCGGATTCAGCTTCTGTGTCGCAAGTCTGTCGGTCGCGCAGCATCCGTGGCTTCATGCAATTGGATTGCTGTTTCTCCCACTTCCGTACGCGATCTTGACCCACATCCTGCTCGCCTTTCCAACCGGCGAGCTGACGAGCCGGGCTGAGCGAGTGATCGTCGGGCTGAGCTATCTAAGCGCGACAGTTGGGCACTGGAGCGCGGTGATGTTTCAAAACACGATCCGACAGGGCGCGCCGCATAACCCGCTCCTCATTGCGGACGACCTGACCGTTGTCGTCACCTTGTACCGGCTGCGGTTCACGGTGGGTGTCATCCTGCTGGTCGCGCTCGCGGTCATTCTGATCCGCCGCTGGCGAGAGGCATCGCTGTCGCAGCGGCGAGCGCTCGCCCCAGTGTTTATCAGCGGCGGTCTAGCCATGGGGTTGATGGGCCTCTGGTATCTGACCAGCCTGGCTCGACTTCCCGACAGCGTCGTCGATCTGCTGTGGGAGATCCGGGTAGTGGCGCTCGCTGTCGTACCGTTCGCTTTCCTTGGCGGCCTGCTACGCAGCAGGGTGGCACAGGGCGGGGCGGTCAGTCGGCTCGTGGCGCAGCTGGGGGATGAGAACAGTAGGCGCGGCAGACTTCGGGAGCTGCTTGCTGAGGCGCTGGGTGATCCGACACTTACGCTGGCGTACTGGTTGCCTGAGCGAGGCGAGTACGTGGACTCAGACGGCCGCAGGGTCCAGCTCCCGGACGTGGAGTCCGGCCGGGTAAGCACCATAGTGGATCGACATGGCGAACCCATTGCAGCGCTGATCCACGACGGGTCGCTGGCGGAGGAACGCGAACTCATTACCGCGGTCGGCGCCGCCGCGTCGCTTGCACTAGAGAACGAGCGGCTCGATGCGCAGCTGTACGCAAAGCTTGAGGAATTGCAGCAGTCCCGGGCGCGAATCGTGGAATCCAGCGACGCCACGCGACGTCGCATTGAGCGAGACCTCCACGACGGCGCCCAACAGCGGCTGGTTTCGCTGGCGCTGACACTCCGGGTCGCCCGGGCTCGGCTTCAGGAGGATCCGGACGATGCAAAGCAGCTGCTGGAGTCGGCGAGTCGCGAGCTGGAGCTGGCACTGGCTGAGCTTCGTGAGCTCGCCCGCGGAATCCACCCAGCTGTGCTCTCCGAACGCGGGCTCGGCGCCGCGCTCGACGGCGTGGCTGAGCGGGCGTCCATCCCAGTCGAGCTTGTTGACACACCGAACGATCGGCTACCGCCGCCACTTGAGGCAGCGGCCTATTTCGTCGTTGCGGAGGCCGTCACTAACGTCGCGAAGTATGCCCAAGCCAGCCATGCCACGGTCTCGGTGCAACGCAACAACGGCGTCGTCGAAGTGCAGGTCGCAGACGACGGCATTGGTGGCGCCGATCCTGCCAAGGGAACCGGATTACGCGGCCTCGCCGACCGGGTGTCGGCGCTCAACGGCCGTCTGGAAGTAATCTCCGAACATGGCCATGGCACGACCGTGAAGGCCACGATCCCATGCAGGTAGTCACATGCAGGTAGTCCCCATGCGCGTTGTCATTGCCGATGACTCAGTACTACTGCGCGAAGGGGTCGCGCGACTTTTAGAGGACGCTGGCGTGCAGGTCGTCGATCAAGCCGACGATGCGGATCAGCTGATTCGGGCTGTGATGGAGTACCAGCCGGACGCAGCAGTGATCGACATCCGGATGCCGCCCACCTCGACCGACGATGGCCTTCGCGCCGCCCTGGAGATCAAGGAGAGGCTGCCGAGCACCGGCGTGTTGATCTTGTCGCAATATGTTGAAACCGATTACGCCCTCAAGTTGATCTCCGGCAGCACCCGCGGTGTCGGCTATCTGCTCAAGGATCGGGTCGCCGACATCGATGGGTTCGTAGCTGCAGTCCGGCGCGTCGCTGAGGGTGGATCGGTGATCGATCCCGAGGTCGTTGCGCATCTCGTGGGGCGTCGACGCCGGCACGACCCATTGGCCACCCTGACAGCTCGCGAACGGGAGGTGCTTCAGCTCATGGCTGAAGGACGTTCTAATCAGGGCATTGCGGAACGGCTCGTAGTGACTGAGCGTGCCGTGGAGAAACACGTGACGAGCATTTTCGACAAGCTCGGGCTGGCTCCGACGTCTGATGATCACCGCCGGGTGCTGGCGGTGCTGACATTCCTCAGAGCCTGAAGCAATAGAGATTCCCGGTTAGGATCAGCTGCTCCTTGATCGTGATCATCAACTACAAACGATCATGGTCAGGAGCACTGGCCGGTCTTTTCGGCATGCGCAGGAGCAAGATCAGAAGCGAGCCGCCACATTGATCAACTACGCGGAAGAACACGCCACGCCACACTTATTCTGTGATGCCTCGAACAAATTGCAGAGAACGACGACACGATCTCGTTGTTCTGCTTGAAGTCTTGTGGGTATGGAGGGCGGGGGCAGATAATCCCGACAGGGCACGTTGGTCCGCGAATAGCGAGGAGACGGCGTATGGAGCGGCTAGACACAAACTTCTTCGACTACACGATCCTCGGCATTTATTTCGTCCTAGTGATCGCCATCGGAGTCCTCGCCAGGAGAGCTATAGCGACCAGCGAGGATTTCCTGCTTTCCGGCCGATCATTGGGTGCCTGGATCACGGGCCTGGCGTTCATCTCGGCCAACCTGGGCGCGATCGAGATTCTGGGCATGGCAGCAAATGGCGCGCAATACGGCATGTCTACTGTGCATTTTTATTGGATAGGCGCGGTTCCGGCCATGGTCTTCCTTGGCCTGGTGATGATGCCGTTCTACTACGTCTCCAGGGTCCGAAGCGTGCCCGAGTACTTGCTCCGCCGGTTCAATCCGGCCACGCACTTATGGAACGCACTTACCTTCGCCGTCGCATCGGTGCTCAGCGCCGGCGTCAACCTGTACGCCATGGCGCTCATCATCGAGGTTCTGCTGGGCTGGCCGACGTGGGTGTCCGTCGTCGTCTCCGCAGGCTTCGTGCTGGTCTACATCTTCCTTGGTGGGTTGTCGGGTGCGATCTACAACGAGGTCCTGCAATTCTTCGTCATCATCGCCGGCTTGATTCCCATCGTGGTCATCGGTCTCACGGCCATCGGCGGCTGGAGTGGGTTGCAGGAGCGAGTGACCAGCCAGGCTGGAAAGGAGAACCACTTTGAGACCTGGGCTGGTACCGCAGTAGGCAACTGGAGCAACCCCTTAGGCGACTGGATCGGCATCGTCATGGGCCTTGGTTTCGTGTTGTCCTTCGGCTACTGGACGACCAACTTCGCGGAGGTACAGCGAGCGCTCTCGGCGAAGAACCTGTCGGCTGCGGAGCGGACGCCGTTGATCGGCGCCTTTCCGAAGATCTTCATTCCCTTCCTAACCATCATCCCGGGACTTATCGCGGTCGCGCTTGTTCCAAACCTCGGTCAGGGGGATCTGCAATACAACTACGCAATCCCGATCCTTATGAATGAATTCCTCCCGAACGGGACGCTCGGTATCGCACTGGCTGGCCTGCTGGCGGCGTTCATGGCCGGTATGGCGGCGAACGTGAGCTCCTTCAACACCGTGTTCACCTACGACATCTGGCAGGACTACGTACGCAAGCACCGGCCCGATACCTACTATCTGAACGTCGGCCGGGTGGTCACCGTTGCCGGCGTCTTGATCGGCATTGGGACAGCGTTCATAGCGGCTGGGTTCAGCAACATCATGGTCTACATCCAGTCGCTGTTCTCGTTCTTCAACGCGCCGGTGTTCGCGACTTTCCTCTTCGCGATGTTCTGGCGGCGCACGACTCCGTGGGCCGGTTTCTCCGGACTCGTCGCCGGGTTCCTCGGGGCCTTGTCGTGGCAGTATCTCATCGGGCCGAATATCGCCTACTTCTACCCGGGTGGTGACATGTCGGGGGAGATCAACGCGCAGATGCTCAACTTCTACGGAGCCATCGTCGCCTTTGTCACCGACGCCGTCGTGACGATAGCTGTCACCCTGTTCACCAAGCCCAAGCCACTTGAGCAGCTTGCCGGACTAGTCTGGGGCGTACCCGATCCTGATGCGGGCGATCCGCACGAAGGCTACGTACGCCGCTGGTGGGAGTCCCCGAAGCTGCTTGGCTTCACCGCCCTCGGCCTCATCATCGTTCTGTCGATCATCTTCATCTAGCAGAAGGGAGGAGATGAGATCATGGCTGAATCAGATTCGACCCAGCGCCGTCATCTGCCTCATGGGTACGACAAACTGCCACCCGATTTCCATGCTGTCGATACGCGTCCGGAGGGCGCCAGGGAGAGTGACGAGTACGAGGCCACACACTCTGCCGCCAGCAAGTTGTTTGATCTTCGGTACCTGATCGGTGGCCTTTTCACCGTGTACGGGCTCATGCTCACCATCGCCGGATTCTTCACCTCAGATGAAGACATGGCGAAGGCAGCAGATATCAACATCAATCTGTGGCTTGGCATTTTCATGTTGTTGATCGGTATCTTCTTCTTGGTCTGGGCGAGGCTCAGCCCGCAGAAGCCACCGGAACCGAACCTGACCGGTACCGACCGGCCAATGATGCATCACTAGATTGCGCAGCTAATTCACGGCACGTGGAAGTCGTCGTAGGCGACACGAATTGGCTTCGGCGCATGTCGTACGCGACCACTTCCGCGTACGGAGTCTGATTCGAGGTTGCAGGCCAACATTTATGTATGACTAACTTTCAACCCACCACAGATACCGGCGTTGCGCGTACTGACGACGAGCAGTTGAGAGCGCTGTTCCAACGCATCTGCCAGGCGTGGACTGATGGTGATGCGAGTGCGTATGGTGCCTGCTTCACAGCGGACTGCGACTACGTCTCCTTCGACGGCACCCGTGCCCGCGGACGCGAGAGCGTGATCGATTCGCACAACAAGCTTTTCCGCGGAGTGTTGTCTGGTTCAGCCTTGGTTGGTGAGGTCGAGTCGATTCGATACCTCACACACGATGTTGCTTTGCTGCACGGCAATGGCTCGGTCCTTGTTGCGTGGCGGACGAAACTGCCGAAGCGTCGGCTGACACGCAACACGCTAGTTGCGGTGCGATCCGCCGAAGGCTGGCGGTTTACGGCTATCCATAACGTTCGAGTGCGACCGGTACCCATACCGGAGCCCGACTCCCTCCCGTCACGGCTCGCACGTGGACTGGTCGCCGCTACTGCCGCAGCTGGTCTCGGTTGGGCACGAAAGGGCGTGCGAGCAGCTGCGACAGATCTTGGGTCATAACCTGACTCCAGCGAGCGCAGCACGCGCCGCAGGGTTGGATACAGGGGTTCGGCCGCCAGGTGCAGCTCGACAGCACCGGCGCCGTGGGCTCGAAGCAGGTCGCCGAGCCGGCACGGACTCGTTGCGGCCGAGCGCTCTGGCCATTGTGGGCCTAGCCCCAGTGGGCTGTGACGTACGCCTATCACCTGTGCCGACGAGGACATTGCCGATGTGCGAAGCCGACGGCGAATAGGGGGTCTAAGGAGAGGAAGCCGCACTGCCATGAAAGTCAAGACATCACTCGTGGTGAACGTGCCACCGGAACGCGTCTACGACATCTATGCCGACTATGCGGGCTGGCCGCGAGTGTTTCCGACTATCTCTGCGGTGCGGCTGGTGAAGCGCACCGGCAAATCAGTCGTGTTGGAGGTGGAGCACCGCACAGCAGGCAAGGTCCGTAATGAGCTGCGCCTGCAACCGAAAGCCAGCTCGAGTTGTTGGAAAATAAGCAGCGTTACGACGCCCGATTCGTCAACCGGTTCGAGCCGCTCCGCAAAGGCTCGCGGATCGCCGTAGCGGGCGATATCAGGCTCAAGGGCCTTGCCCGGCTCCTTGCGCCATTTCTTGGCTGGTACGCCCGCCGGTTGATCCAGCGATTCACACTGCAGCCGATCAAGATCGCGGCAGAGGGTAGCTGAAGCACGCCACAGGCTCGGGGCGCAGACCGCCTCCCGAGCCTCTCGAAAATATGCCCTGAGCTTGTCGAAGGGCACCACTCATTGGTTCCACCGCAATAGCGCGGCTACCGGAGCACCTCCCATCGTGGCGGCTGTCGCGATAGCGATATCGGCATCAGTCATGCACGCCGCCGCAATGAGGGCTTGATCGGCGCGCAGCTCCTCGGCAGGTGTGCTGGCTCCGAGCGCCAAGCCTGGATGGTCGCTGGGGCGAAGGGTGAAATCGGCTGCGGCGTCTGGATCGAGCATGAGTTGATCAACTTGGCCGCGTACGAAGGCGTCGGCAATATCGCGAACACCTAAGGCGACCGATTCGCCGCGTCCCATGCGTTCTTTGAGCTCGTGAACCAACCTGAGCTGTTTGGCAACGACCACGTCTCGGAGCACGGATTCGACATCTGCGGCGAGTGCGTCGTCACCGCCGTCCACTGGTCTGCCGGCTCGATCGAGGATTCGCAGTTGAGCGGAGATGATGCCCGGCAACCGCTCGGTAACCAGACTGCGGGAACGTTCGTCGCCGGCCAAAATCACCAGATCGGGCCCCGTACGCACTTGCCGCTCGATCTCGGCTGCCACCTCAGCGGCGTTGCGAGTCCAGACGGTCTCGGCTGAGCGCTGCCACTTCAGGTGCGACCAGCCTCCGCCGCGTACCTTGTGCTCATATTTTGAGGGTTCACCGACCGTTGCCTCGCGCTCCGGATCCATGTCGTCTGCGGAGTAGGTGGTGACGTCGCCGCCTTCATGATCAACCAATGCTAATACGAAAGGCACCTGACGACTGGCGTCACGCAGCCAGGCCGCCACGTCTGGCAGCGGACCCCAGGTCGCCACAGGCTGGGCATGGTGACTCCGGGTTAATTCGTCGAACAAGACACCGCGCTCGGTGGCCACCACACAGCGGCTGATGGGTGCTGGCTGCCCGGTGCTCTCGCCCAGCCGTTCCTCGAGCGCTTCAAGCAGCTCTGAAGGAGCGCCCTGCTCGGCGAGGTCGTCAGATACGGCACGTACCCCGAGTTCTACGATCCGATTGCCCTGCTCTTGATCTTGACTTACCTCGAGGTAGGCGCTTGCGAAGGGGCCGGGGTCGGCATAGAGGGATGCCAAACGCTTACTCTTCATAGCCGTGCTGGTACCCACGCTGGGCGGCAACAATCGATCAGCGCTCAACCAACCTGACTCAGGACTGCGCGGGAACGAACAGCTCAAGGGCGATGTTGTCTGGGTCCTTGAGGCTCAGGTGCAGACCCCACGGCGACTCAACTATGTCGGAGTAAGTGACACCGTTAGCCTCCAGCCGCTTACGCCACTCCTCGAGCTCCTCCCGCGAGCCGACAAGGAACCCGACATGGTCGAGTCCGATGCGAGCCGGGTCGAAGCTGCTGGACATGGCGGTGCCGTTGTGCCTGCGCAGACCGATGGTGTTTGCGGAGTTGCCCACAATCGTGATGTCGCCGAGGTCATCGCTGGCTGACATGATCGTCTCGGTGCCGAAGACCTGGTTGTAGAACTCGGCACTTCGCGTGGGATCGGTCACCGTGAACGTCAGATGCGCGACGGGTTGGAGCTTAGGCATTCGGATTCACCTCCGTGGGACTGGGCGACATCTCCTCTCGCTGTGAGGATATGCCCGCGGCTCGGGTGTGAGTGCGGCTTCCTGGGCTAGCCGGCAGTGACTGCTGACGATCCAGCGTTCCCGCTTATGACAGTCCGCCATGGGCGGCTGATTGTCTCGTTTTGGTCAGCAGGGCCAGCAGCCGCCGCGGCAAGTCAGGGCGGTACAAGAGTGCGACACCGCCCAACAGCGCCGCGATCCCGAGCAACAGGAACACGCCACCCATGAGGGTCCATCCGGCAAGCAGGGCCGCGACGCTGCCCAACAGGGCCGCGGCCCCGAACAGCAGAAATGGCACCCCCAACAGCGTCCACCCGGTCAGGAGGGCTGCGACACCGCTCAGCAAGAGCGCGAACCCGAATAGCAGGAACGCGACCCCCGTCAACGTCCATCCGGCCAGCAAGGCAGCAATACCGCTCAGCGGGGCCACGACCGCGCCCAGTAAGAACGGGACTCCAACGAGTGCCCATCTGTCCAGTAGGAACGCGACCCCGAGGAGCAGCGCCGTGACCGGTCCCAACAGCAATGCGACCCCGACCAGAATCCAACCGTCCACTAGGGCCGCAACACCGCCCAGCACGGCCGCGACCCCGAACAGCAAGATCGGGACTCCAACGAGTGCCCATCTGTCCAGCAGGAACGCGACCCCGAGCAGCAGCGCCGCTACTCCGAACAGCGCCGACGCGATCCTGATCACCAAACCCGCGACCATGCCCAGCGTCCACGCATCTACCGGGTCCCTGGCACCAAGCAGCACGAACGCCGGACCCACGAGCAAACAGGCTGTCCCCATGGCGACATGATCAAGGTCCACGCGACTTCGGAGTGTGGACCACATGAGCATCACCCCGGCCTCCCAGAGGTACGCCAGGGACAAGACCATCACGGCAAGAGGCCACCCCGTCACCGATCCCCACGCCGTCACCGCCAGATAGCCCGTCAGCATGAGCAAAGCCATGACCCAAGCACGCGTTGTGCCATAACGCTCCCGCCGCAGAAGACCAGTACTCTGCACAGCGATCAACAACGCCGCAACAAGGACAGCCGAGGGAATCCAGGCCCACTTCTGCGTCGCCACGAAACCGCTGAGCAGATTGACTCCGACTCCAATCACCACAACCCCGATGAACCACTTGATCAAACGCTCTGGGTCGCGGGCGGGCACACCCCAAGAATTGTGCGCAGCCATACCGCACAGTTTGGGTCAACCGGCAGATGGAGAGGCATCTTCTGCCCGGCGAGTCACCAGGTCAATCACAAACCTGATCAACTGAAGTGGAATCTGCCAGCCCTTATGCGGTTGCCTATGCCTCAGTGCCCCCCGGTTCGCCGTGCCAGCGCTGCATGTGCTCTGCATGCGTACCCAAGTAGGCGCCCGGCTTGAAGAAGCGGTCATAAAAGTCGAGGTCCAGATGGTGGGCCTGGACGTAGTTCAGAATGAACACCGTCGGCACGGTGCCTGGGAACTTGCCGAACGTGTCAAAGATGTACTGCGCCTGCAGCATCACGCAAGCTTTGAACTCGTCGTCGTGGACCTGGGCGCTTCCGCGGACACCTGGGCTGTCGGTCCAGGCACCGGGAGTGTCGCGGTTAAACGGCCCGCCCGGCCCGAACTTGCGCACCGTGAACGCCTCCACCGCCGTCGCCATGTCCGGGTAATGAGGCGGGCAGTACGCCTCAAAGACGCCCTCCCTACCGGTCGGATTGGGTGTCGACCAGCGCTCGTCCTCATCGAAGCGGAAACCGAGTGCGGGCACGTCAGGGTTGCCTGACGCACCGAGCATTGTGAACCGGTCGATTCCGTCGAACATCCAGCCGCCAAGACCCATGGCCTGCAGCATCAGCACGCCCGCGTAGCAGGCGGTTGCCAGCTCGGCCGTGGCCTCGGTTAGCGCATACTGCTCGATGAACGTGAGCGGAAAGGGCTCTTCCACGTTCACGAGTGCGCTGAAATCCTCCAGCCCGGGGATCATCTGGTTGTTGACGTCGTCGTAGATCGCGTACCCGTTCTGGACCAAGAAGCAAAAGATCGCAATCAGGTGCTGGGCGATGTCGGACACCGGAATGACCAGCAGCGAGCCTGGAACGTTGACGCACCAGGTGTTGTGTCCCTCCATATACGGCTCTTCGGCTGGAAGATAAAGCCGCCCATCAGAGAGCTTGCGTAGCCGTGAGCTGTGGCGCTGGACCATCAGCTCAGGCGTGATCTCCTCGGTTGCCGGGTCGACTAGGGCGCCCGCGTCCCTGGTCGGGAAGAAGTACAGCCCAGAATCGTCGGTAAAGAACAGCTCGGCGGTGTGGAAACCGGCGGCCGACGGAAACGTTCGCCCGGCGGCAGCGCCCGCATAGTTCGACAGATGGGGCGCGTACCGCTGGTGACGGGTAATCGCGTAATGCCACCCGCTCGTCCCTCCCATCGCGCTGAGGACGAGCATCCGCTCCAGCTCGGTGAGCGGCACTGGCTCGTGCTGGGAGCGGTAGGCGAGGGGGCCATCGGGAATCTCATCCCCGAACGCGAAGCGGCGTGACCGGCGCCCATAGAGAGCCTCGACAAGCGGAAAAGCGCTCAGCTCTCTCAGCGCCTCTACTTCACTGCTGGTCCGCCGATCCGTCTCGACGCTCATGCGCACTCTCCCATCGTCGCGCCCGTAGTTCATATGCCAGGGATGAAGGAGACTGCGGCGCCAGCGACCCCCTGGCTCTCGAGCCGACCGCACGGTCTGACTCTCGAAGCCATCGTAAAACGCCACTGAGTGTGATGGGCTGGTGAAAGTCGGCGGCTATGATCATTCGCTCCGACTCGGGATCTGTCACGCCCTTTGCCCCGGACGTGTGTGAACTACAGCACCTCACCGAGCAGGGCAACAAGCTGATCAAACACACCAGGTGCGCCGGCGACAATGTGACCGCCGCGGAGCAGTGCATTGTCGGAGAGATAGTCGTTCACATGAGCCCCCGCGGATCTGCAGACCGCGATGCTGCCTAGGCAGTCCCAGGAGTTGATATGTGCCTCGACATAGCCGATCAACCGGCCACAAGCGACATCGCACAGCCCAAGCGCGCCGGAGCCATTGCGAACAAACATTCCTCCGGCGTGTAACAAACGGTCGAGGACTGGCACCACCTGCTCGGGACGAAGCCGCGGATTACAGCCTAGGTAAGTAAGGCCATCGACCAGTGAATGCACCTCGCGAGGAGCAATCGGGCGTCCGTTGAGCTCGGCCGTACGCCCCATGCCGCCGATGAACAATTCACCCGCTGCCGGATTGTTGACCATGCCGAGTTGCACTTCATTGGATTGCACATACGCGATCGAAATGCACCAGGTACTGAGGCCGCTGAGGAACGGCTGGGTCCCATCGATCGGGTCGACTACCCAGATTCCTGCATCGTCATTGCCTTGCACATGGCCGGTTTCTTCTCCCAGATAAGCGTCGTTGGGATACGCGGCTAGTAGACGTTCTTTGATCAATTTCTCAACAGCGAAATCTGCGTCGGACACCATGTCTCGGGCGCCCTTGCTCATGATCGAGAGCGTGGCCAGATTTCTGAAGTACTGCATGGCAAGATCACCCGCGTCAATGATCAAGTTCTTAGTGAAGTCGAACCGATCTTGCTCGGTCGTTGATTGCATGATCATCATCTCCACAGCCAGGCGGCGCCTCGTACCCCGCTGGAGTCACCATGTAAGGCCGGAGTCAACGGAGTGTAAAAGCACGGCGAAAATGTTTGCTCTGTCAGCTTCCCAGGCAGGTCGTCATAGAGCTCTGTGACATTAGCCATGCCACCGCCGAATACCAAGATGTCCGGGTCGAGGGTATTGACTACCAGCGATAGTCCGCGAGCCACGCGGTCGACGTATCGATTCCATACCAGCTTGGCGAGTCGATCACCGTGCCTCATGCGATCCACGATCTCGGCAGGTGTCAGCGGCTGCGCCGTTCCCAAATCGATGCTGGCGTGCGCGTGGTAGTCGCGGGCAAACGACCAACCTGAGACCCAGCGCTCCAGGCAGCCGTACCTGCCGCAGTAACACGCTGGCCCCGGGATCTCCGTCACGTCTGGTCTTGGCAGCGGATTGTGGCCCCATTCGCCGGCGCTGTTGTTCGGGCCATGGTGCGCCTGGCCTGCCACGGCGATTCCAGCGCCGGCACCCGAACCCAAGATCACCGCAAAGACCACATGGTGATCAGCGCCAGCACCGTCGACGGCCTCAGAGACGGCGAAACAATCGGCGTCATTGGCAATTCGAACTTCGCGTTTCAGCGTGCGGCGTAAGTCCTCTTCCACCGACTTTCCATTAAGCCAGGTGGAGCTGGCACCCTTGGCTATTCCGGTACGGGGGTCTACTGATCCTGGAATCCCGACGCCGACACTTCCTGTCTCGCCGGTCTCATCTTCGACTCTGCTGACCAGCGTGGCGATGGTGGCCAGACAGCCTTCGTAGTCGAACCGCGGCGTCACTTCGCGCAATCGGGTGATCGATTGGCCGTCGTCATCGATTGCCATGGCTTCGATCTTCGTACCACCCCAGTCAACGCCGACGAGCATTATGCAGCGTCCGCTTGTCGCAGCTTCAGGACTGCCTGGAGTTCCTGCTCGGTCAGCCGGCCTCGGGCCTCCGCCGCTAGGCAGTCAGCCAGCTCCGTTCGGTTTTTGACACCCAGTACGACCGTCGCTACCCCCGGAATGCTCAACGCGTAACGGTGGGCCAGCGAAGCGGCTGACTCACCAAGATCAGCGGCCAATCGTCGGAAGGCCTTGGCACGTTCGAAGCCCCCGGCCACCGGGTGGCTGGGATCCACTCGCCGATCCAGCTGGTCGGTGAGGGCACCGGCGGCTACGGCGCGGATGGCGACCACGGGTACCGAAGCCGCCGCGGCTATCTGCAGTAGCTCCTCGTTCGCCGGCAGCGCAGTATCACCGAAGATCCACATATCACCTGTCAGGTCGAGTGCATTGACCACGATTTGAGCGGCGTCCGGGCGCGGCTCCACCTGCAGTGCGTCCGCCACCGCGGACGGGTAGCCGACGCCGGTGATCCCCCAGGCGCGGATTAGGCCATCGTCACGCAGCCGAAGGAATGTAGGTAGTACCTCGTCGCGGTAGCGCTGCCAGCCCAGCGTCCGTGGCGCTGTCGCCGACTCGTCTGCCGGCCGCAGTTGGGAGTGCAACAGGAACAGATCGATATAGCTCCGCCCGAGCCGTGCCATGCTGGCCCGCAAGCTGCTCGCCATCTGGTCGGCAAGATCACCAGGTTCATCATCCGGAAGCTCCGCCTTGGTCGTGATCATCACCTCAGCTGCAGACCGTCCCCGTAAGGCTTCGCCCGCCACGACCTCCGCCTCATGCTTGGTGCCGTAGGTGGGCGCCAGGTCGAGCATGGTGATGCCGGAGTCGATCGCCATGCCTACGGTTTCAACCGCCTCACTGTGCTGAGTTCTGCCCCAAACGCCGCCAATCCCGCCACCGCCAAGGGTTAGTGCGCTGACCGTCCCGAGTCTTCCGAAGGTCCTTGTCTGCATGAGGTCTGTAATACCCATGCGACGAAAGCTTCGATCCCGGTGATAACCGTCCCAGGAGATGCGGCTTCAGCGAGTTGGCATTGGTTCGGATCTATCCGGCCCGAGATGGTGTCGTACTTCGTTCATGAAGGCCTCGGGATCATCGGTGTACAAGGTGAGCTCCTTGATCGTTTCGTGCCCGTGTGGCAGCCGTATTTCGGTCCGGCCTTTGAGCACTACCTCGATATTGGTCTCGTTCTGCGTTCGCAGATGCAGGGTGGCCTGACCGTCTTCGTCGACGGTGATCTTCGGTTGCTTGTTCAAGATGGTGCGTTTACGCCGGGTCACCGACTCGATGATGTCCCAGGGGAGTGGGACATCTATCTCGGCGCCGTTGCGGGCTCGGATTCCGTCCGGGCCGATCGCGTGGGGACGGGTCAGCATTCCGAAGAGAAGTCCGAGCATGTAGATCAATCCCCAGAGACTCAGGATAAGTACCGGGATTCGGATGTGGGCCCAGCGGCGCACGATCAGGTCGAGCACGACGAGCTCAACCGCGGACACCGCGATGAAGACGATCATGATCGCGAGTACCGGCCGATAGTAGCTGAAACCAACGGCACCGGTCGGGACTTTCGGTCGGTGAAACAGGAAGCGGTAAAGGCTTTGGTAGCCGTGGATCTCCATCATGATCGCGCGGCGGGCGAGGTAGCCGACCAGCCGCCACCCGGTCCGCTTACGGCGATGCGTTGTTGTGATCATGCCGTGGCTTCCGACGGTGGCTGATCGGCGTTGATCATCTCGTGCAGCCGCTGAGCGATGACGTCGAGGTTGCGGCTGAACTTGTCCAGTTCATCTTTGCTGAAGCCGGCAGCCAGCCGAGAGACGATCAGCTCTCGCCCCCGAGCCATTTCAGATGTCGTCCTGGTGCCGAGCTCCGTCAAGGTCACCAGCGTCGCCCGGCGGTCGGACGGATGTCGACGGCGCTCGACGAATCCAGTCGCCTCCAAGGCGTCGATCAATCCCGTCACGTTTCGTGGGGTGACGTTCAAGGCCACGGCCAGTGTCTGCTGGGTCGAAGGACCTCGCTGATGCAGTTCCCAGAGAAGATGCGTTCGGGCCTGTGTTAAGCCTGTCCCGATGTAGAAATTCGCCAAGTCATCTTGGATGAGCAGGGCTATCTCCAGGAGTCGGTCGAATATGTGCACTCCACTGCCCACGATGATGAATTTACTACATAATGTAGTTGATACAGAATATTCCTCAGCGCTGAACTGGTGACCGACCCGGCTGCACGACGGTCTACGCATACAGATCACAAGCGAAGCGTGCGGTAGGTGGGATGATGCGCCCAACGAACGCTGGCAGGCCGGTTATTGGTCCGCCGGTCATGGCTACCAAGAGGAGGACGCGTGGGCTCGGCCCTGACTTCGGACGACGCTCGACTCCCAGAAGCAACCAGGCCAGCGGCGGTCCTCGGCATCCCACAGGCAACCGCGCTGGTTCTCGGGTCCATCATCGGCGTCGGCGTTTTCAATCTTCCGGCCTCTCTCGGCTCGTATGGACCGATCAGTGTGGTCGCCCTCGGGCTCACCACGATTGGCGCGCTCGCGCTGGCGTTGCTGTTCGCTTCACTGACGAGCCGGATGCCTGCCGATGGCGGGCCGTACGCGTACGCACGAGCTGGCTTTGGCAATCTCATCGGCTTCATCAACGCGTGGCTCTACTGGTTGACAACCTGGGGTGGCAACGCGGCCATTGCAACCGGCTGGGTGCTCTACCTGGAGCACTTCGTGAACACAGGGCGCAACGTGGTGTTCACGATCGTGCTGATACTGGCCGGCATCTGGCTTGCCGTCGGGATCAACCTCCTTGGCGTGGCAAGCATGGGCCGGGTCCAGTTATGGACATCGATCTTGAAGTTCGTGCCGCTGCTGCTGGTCTCAGTGATCGGCTTGGCGTTCATAGATCCGGCGAACTTCGCGACCTGGAACCTCAGTGGTCAGTCAACGGTGGCCGCCATCGGCGGAGCGATGGCACTGTGCCTGTTTTCCTACATCGGCGTGGAATCAGCCTCAGTCGCAGCTGCGCAGGTCCGTAACCCTACGCGGAACGTCCCGCGGGCGACCATCCTCGGCACGCTGGCTGCGGCGGTTGTCTACATGCTTTCCCTGATCACGGTTTTCGGCCTGGTGCCGAACGCCGAGCTGAGGACGGCCACCGCGCCTTTTGCCAATGCCACGACGAACCTCACCGGAGCATCGTGGGCCGGTGGTGCGGTCGCTCTGCTGGTGGTGATCTCTGGCTTCGGTGCGCTCAACGGTTGGACGATGCTGGCCGCCGAGATGCCCCGCGCCGCAGCCCGGGATGGCCTTTTCCCAGCTCGCTTCGATCAGCTGTCTCGGCGAGGAGTCCCGGCGTTCGGCCTTCTCGTCTCGGGCGTGCTGGCCAGTGTGCTGGTCCTGGCGTCGTACATCGGCGAGGCCGGCATCACCGTGTTCAACACTCTGATCTTGATGAACGGCATCGCGGCTGCGATTCCGTACGGCTTCTCGGCGCTAGCTCAGATCAAATGGCGAATCGCGGATCGCCGCACAATCGCAACCAGTCGTTTCGTAAAAGACGTTCTGGTGGCCGTGATAGCGGTGATCTTCTCGGTTTTGTTTGTGATCTATTCCAGAGACACCGAGGCGTCCGGTTTCGCTGCGTACTTGCCCTTCGTCTATTTGATCGGCGCATTGATCATCGCCGTACCTGTCTACCTCAGCAACCGCGCACGGATGACCGAACCTGGAGGTGCACCTCCGGCCTGAGGCGCTCGGCATTTGAGACTCGCTAAGGGCGACCTACACTCGCATTGGCTTCTGTCGGTCTCCGCCCTGTGTCCGCGGACGTGACCTCAACGAGGTGACGCATGATCTTGCAACAGCTACTGGCAAGGACATTCGATGCTGACAGTGCCGACCACCAAAACAGTAGCGTTGCTACCTCAGAATTGAGGGTCATCAAGGACCGATCATGACCGGTCATCAGTCGCTTGACGTGCTGATCGGCATAATCGTGGCCGTAGTACTGGCCTTGCTGCTGGCGATCGCAGCACTTGCCCTGCGACGCCCCGAGGACAAAACGCCTCAGCTCGAGGCGGCGTACCGCCGGTTCTCCTCGAGCCCGCCCGCGCCTGGCCGCAACCGAAGGCAGGGGCTTAGATGGCTGGTTCTAGGCGTGCTTGTCGTCTGCAACGTGGTCTGGTTGGGCTTCTTGCTGTCCCGAGCCCTGGGTGACCGGCCGGTGGACTCGACTCAAAGCACAGCCACCGGCGCAGCCACCCGCGGTATGTCGTCCAGCGCTGCTTCCTTACCAGCCTCCGCTCCTAAGAACGGTTCACCGGAGCAAAGGACCATTCAGCTCGTGAATCTGCCCCAGTCCGCCGGGCCCTTCCAAACCGTTCGAATCCAAGGCACCTATCGCGGTGGACCAGAGACCTTCCTGCAGGTGCAGCGCTGGGAGGGCGGCAAGTGGGTAGCCTTTCCGTTGCCTACCAAGACCGACCGGTCGGGCCGCTTCAGCACCTACGTCGAGTTCGGGCAGCCGGGTAGCTACTCGCTTCGGGTGGTGGACGCCAGCTCCGGCGTAAAGTCCAAAACCTTCGTGCTAGCGATCAAGGGCTGACCTGTCGGCTACCGGCCGCCTGGTCCGCGTACCTCCTTCAATTTGGCGAAGACGACAACGTTGTCCAGGTACCTGTTTCGGGCTGCGTCGTAGGTGCCACCACAAGTGATCAAGCGCAGTCCGGCATGATCGATTGCGCCGTAGACTGCCTGGGTCGGGAACCGCGACTTGGAGAATTGGTCCACCCGGGTGACAGTGAAGATCGCGGTGTTCCCATCCTTCCGAGTAACGCTCACCTGATCGCCGCGCCGCATGACGCCAAGGCGGTGAAAGACCGCCGGAGCGCCGTCCCAGGTGACGTGGCCGGCGATGACGGCTGGCCCGAGGGCACCTGGTGTGGGCGCTCCGATGAACCATCCAGGGTCGGCGGGATCTTCGGGCACCTCCATTGCTCCTTTGTTGTCAAGCCCCAGCTCGATCAGTTTGGATCGGACACCGATCTTGGGTATGGATACGGTGATTGGTTCCGATTCCGGCAGTACCAAGCCGGTGGTCTGGTCGCGAAGGTCGCTCTGATCTGCTCGCGGTGTTGGTCGTTTGGGGCTGGCCTCGGGCACCGCGGCGGGCGTTGACGGCATGCTGTGTTCATTTGGCGCGGGCGCGAGGGCTGGGTCGGGAGCAGACGATCTTGGCAGCGCTGACCAAATCAGTACAGCACCGATAATGGCTAGTCCGACGGCGATGCAAACCCGGACTAGTCGGCTCGGATGCCAGCCGGAACGGAACACCAGCGTCGATCCCCCTCGTGAACAGCGGTCGGGACAGAGTCTTCGCGCCACATGCAACAGCGCATCTGATTTGCCGAAGCGTGCCGCAAGTGTAGAAGCTTGCGCGCGGGCTACCCACCCATAAGGTACGACTTCAGCGCCCTCTTGCGGTGCCGATGACGTCACTCAGGCCAGGCAGTCTGAAGCTCGCCGCGATTGCCGGAACTCAGCGATAGGCACAAAATCCGGCGGTGGTATAAAAGTTGGCAGTACTACGGATGCGACAGTTGCATCGGTGTCCACCGGACATCGGCTGCCGAGATCGGGGTCGACTGGTTGGACACGACATCGGGACCCCAGTCTGAGGCAGTAGATCCATGACCAAATTCCGCACCTTGCTCATACTGGCCGCGGCCTCCGCCGTGCTGTTGCTGCCGACGAGTGCTGCGGCCGACACCACTGTGGACTCAAAGCTGGTGGAGCAAAATGGCAGCGGCGTGAGCGGCACAGTCAGGGTCACAGCACTTGACAATGGTGAGCTCAGGGTAGTTATCCGGTCGCAAGGCATGGTTCCGGGCCAGCCCCACGCGCAGCATATCCACGGAGCAATGGGCGGCAAGCACTTCGCTTGCCCCACTTCGGAGGAGCACGACACCGATGGCGACGGGATCCTCACCAACGAGGAGGCGACGGGGGAGTACGGCGCGATCTTCATGGCGTTGACAACCCGTGGTGGTGTCACGCCGCAAGACGGACTCGACGCCAAGCGGATGCCGATCGCCGACTCAGAGGGCCGGCTCGAATACGAACGAACCTTCAGCGCTGAACAGATTCCAAAAGGCCTGCTGGAGCACGTTTCCTCATTGCATGTTGTGCAGCACGGCATCGACGTAAACAACAACGACGAGTACGACGTGGACGCCCTCGGCGTGTCAACATTTGCCGAGAACCTAGGAGCTTCCGGTGTACCGGAGGAGGCAACCAACCCGGCTAGCTGCAGCGTGGTCGAGGGAGCCGGCATGCCGGGACGACCGCGCGGCGGGATGGAAACAGGCGGTGCCCCGGCCCGTGACCTGAATGCTCCGCTCGCGGCAGCAGGGGCTGCTCTACTGCTGCTCTCTGTCGCCTTTGTTACCGCGGCTCGTCCCCGCAGCCAGCACAGTGCCGATGACGGACAAGGCCCCTCCAGCTGAAACCACCAACCCCGGGCCGGTCAGGGGTGGAACAGCATCATGGCGACTAGCACCGCCAGCGCCACGAACGCGATCAGAAAGAGCAGGATGAGATGCCGGCCGTGACCGGCGGGCGCGGCCGACTGCGCCGGCTCGTGGGGCAGCGGCGGCAGGTCGGCGGTTAGGCCGGCGAGGTCCTCGAGGGTTACCGCGACTAGGGCAGCGGTGCTGCGCTTGTCGAACTCGTCCAGGCTGAGCCGGCCCGCGGCGGTGTGGCGCTCCAGGGCCCGCAAGACGCTGTCGCGGTCGTCGTCCGACGCCCGCAGTGCTGGCTCCGGCATGGCGGGAGCGTACTCGACGCGCCACCCGGCGGAGGGCGATTCGACAAGGCAATTTTCTCGATCGTCCACGGCAACTTCGTAATGTCGGTAGTTTTCGCTGCAATCGGGTGAGAGAGGGATGGAGCAAACATGGCTTCAGGCAAGCAGCTCGTCATTGAGCGCATCCTGCGCGACCGCGCGGGGATCTGGGACCAGATCATCGTCGAGCGTGACTTGCCGAAATTGATTCTGCGGATGCTGCTCTGCTCCACAATCAGCTTGGCGGCGTACGGCGCAGTGCTCGGCGCCTCGAACGGCTGGCTCCAGTCACTCGTCTCAACGGTCAAGCTCCCGTTGCTGTTTCTGGCCACCCTGGCCATCTGTCTGCCAACGCTGTACCTGTTCAACCTGGTCTTCGGTGCCAAGCTGTCGGTCCTGCAGACCTGCGCGTTGATCATGGTTGCGATTACGGTGACGGCCGTACTGACCTTCGCCTTCGCCCCGATCAGCTTGTTCTTTCTGATCACGGCCCAGAGCTATGCGTTCTTCAAGCTGCTCAACGTCGCGATCCTCGCCTTGACCGCCCTTATCGGGCTGCGGTTCCTCATCTCAGGGATGCGCGCGCTCAACAACCACATCCTCATCGGCCAGATGCTTTCCCATCAGGCCGCCGTGGCACAAGCACCGGTGCGGCAGCGGGAATTGGTCTCGGCGACAGTCGGCGGTGCTGCCGACCCAGCAACTCAGCCGCCCACTAATGGGTCCGCCCCGACCGATCCCCAAGACCAGAGATCAAACTCAAATCAACCACCGGCGCCGGCACCAGGCGAGGACCAGGCAACGACCTCTGCCGGCGAGCGGCCAGCGAGCATGCTCCTGCTGTACATCTGGATCTTGTTGTTCGGTTTCGTCGGGACCCAGCTCGCCTGGACCCTACGCCCATTCTTCGGCAGCCCTGGTGCGCCATTCGAACTATTCCGCGACATCGAGGGCACCTTCTACGGCAATATCCTGGACACGCTGAGCAGCCTGCTCGGCTGACGCCGACTCCGCCGGAACAGTTGTGCCGGACTGGATCAGTTGTGCCGGGCTGGATCAGCTGTGTCGCAGCGAGAAATCGTCCTCGTATCGCGGCATCCGCTGTTGCGTCACAGGCCTGAATTGCGTCACAGGCCTGATCTGGATCTGATCATCTCCTGACGATTAGACCGTCTCGACTCCACTGCACGATCGCAATTGCCAGCTGAACAACCGCGCACGCCTCTTCTCTGGTAGCCGGTAATTCCGGCGTAGCGGAGTTATGGCGGTTCGGATCTGGCCATATGAGTTCAAGCATGTAAACAAGGGGATCGATGGCGTAATCGCGGGCGTGCCCGCGGATTGCTAGCATCCACCGCCCGGTCTTGAGCTCACCAATGATCTGAGAGAGCCTCGCTATCGAGTTGTTCGGGCATACGACCCGTTGGAGGCTTGCTTCGAGTGCCTTGATGGAGTGATGCCATGCCGATGCAGGAAAGCTGTTCCGCCCGTACGCGCCCGCCCATGCCCGCGCAAGATGATCACTTACCGCATCGGGGAATGCAGTAGCGGCCTGGAAGGCCTCCATAGCCGTTGCATCGACTCTGCGTTGCAGTCCCTTCTCGGTCGCCGTCCACACCGAGCCGCCATAGGCCAGCAGAATGTCCAGCTCGTCCCACCTCTTCGGCATCCGCGTAGGGATCTGGAGGGTGTAGTGGATCACGTCCAATAAGCGTTCGGCGTCATGATCGATCCAAGCGAGGATGCCACTGAGCATCCCGTAGCCGTCAGTGCCACGTAAATCGATGCGGATCAGGGCAGCCAGGCGTTCAAGGCCGGCTTCGTCCATGTCCGGCGTCAACGTGTCTGGCGTGATGGTGTATGCGTTCTCAAGCCACCGGGTGAGCGGGTGGCGAAGATGATTCGGTATTCCTTCGTACGGCCCATCTAGGGCGGGGCGTTCTTCACGCGGCCTCACCAGGGTTGTCACTCATGCCTCCTTGGCCCCCCGTAGTGACACAGATGGTGAAAGGGTACGCGTCAATGACGACCAAGGCGTCAGATAAAATCATCCGTATCCCAGCCGATTTAGACGTGCTTGACCTCGCCGCGGCAAGGGCTAAAAAGCTTGTCTGGCAAGGAAAGAAATGTTGTAGCTAGGTGCGTTGGAAACCCACAACCGGGCGGAGCTACGGCTGCGAACTGATGGCATCGAAGAACGCGGCAGAGTCGCGGTCAATCCGATAGAGCCGATCGCGCTCGGCCTGGTATGCGGTCAATCCCACCCATGCGGTGAATGCTTCCGCGAACGCCTCATACCCATCAACCCGGGCGTAGTCGCTGACCGGCTTGGCCGTCCACTCATACCCGAGTACGTCATCGAGGGCAT
>DATFBI010000155.1:0-11571 GCA_035253925.1 Propionibacteriaceae bacterium | reverse complement strand
CCAGCCGTCCTGCCGCGATGACCTCTTTCACTTTCGATCCACCCAGCAGGGCCGGCGAGCGTTGCGGCACATAGCCGATCCGCGACCAGTCCCGAAAGTCCCGCAACGCTGAGCCGAACAGCTGTACCTCGCCGCGGCGGTGGGGGAGCAGGCCGAGCAGCGTACGCACCAAGGTTGACTTTCCAGATCCGTTGCCGCCCATCAAGGCAACTGCCTCACCGGCGCGTACCGAGATACTGACCCCGCGCAGCACCGGAAGGCCGCCACGTTCGACGGTAAGGTCCTGGGCCGCTAGCACCATGCCTGCTTCTAGGAGCATCCGCCCGCCTTTCGCAGCGCCGCCAAGTTGGCGGACATGACTGACAGATAGTCGTATCCGCGGGACTGATCAGTGATGCCCTCTATGGGGTCAAGTACGTCGGTGGTCAGGCCAAGATCACCAGCAATCGCCTGGGCGACAGCTGGCGACACTAGCGTCTCGGAAAAGATCGTGGTAATTCCGTGCTCTTGGGCCTGGTGGTGGACTTCAGCGATCCGCGCTGGCGATGGTTCGGTGTCCCGACTGACACCGCTGATGGGAATTTCGATCAGGTGATACCGCTGAGCCAAGTAGCCAAAGGCTGCGTGTGTCGTAATGAATTCAGTCCGTATGCAGTCGGCTAGGCCTGAGCGGAACGCGTGATCGAGTCGCCGCAAATCCTTAGTAAGCGCAGCTGTGTTGCGTACGTAGTCAGGTGCATGATCGGCATCAATGATCGAGAGCCGATTCTCCACCACCCACGCGATCCGAATGAGTGAGGTCGGATCCAGCCATATGTGCGGATCTAGCGCCGAGTGATCATGAGCCGCCGGTTCCTGGCCATGATCATCAGCAGCCGTCGGCAACGGTCGGAGCGGGACGATAGTCGTAATATCGATCACCTGAGAGTTTCCGCTCTGGATCACGGCCTCATCAACCGCAGGTTGGAAGCCCTTCTCATAGATCACCAGACTTGCAGTGGTGAGGCTCGCAACCTGCCGAGCCGTGAGCTCCAGGTCATGAGGTTCTGCTCCCGGCTGGGTCAAGTTCACAACCGCGGCGTGGTCGCCCGCGACTCGTTGTGCCACGAATTGCAGTGGATAGAAAGCCGTCACGATGGCCAGCCGACCATCTGTCTGAGTGGAAGCACTGCTGGCTGGCTTGGCGCTGGCGCACGCTGTTAGCCCTAGCAACATGAGCAGGCTGATAAGCAAGCTCACCTGCCGAGTCCTAACCAACATGGGAACCATTTTCATTAAGCAGTCAATGGAAGTCAATTTAGAGTTCAGCTATGCCTCAGAACTACTTCGGCGAGCGCATTGCGGAACGCTACGACGAGTCCGCCGCCGACATGTTCGACCCTGCCGTTGTCAATCCGGTTATTGACTTTCTTGCTGATCTTGCTTTCAACGGTACGGCGCTCGAGTTGGGCATCGGTACCGGACGGATCGCGCTACCCCTTGTCCAGCGTGGCATCCGGGTACACGGCATTGATTTGTCGGAGGCAATGGTGGCCAGGCTGCGTGCCAAGGCGGGTGCAGAGCAGATTGAAGTCACGATCGGCGACTTCGCTACGACCACCGTGCAGGGATCCTTCTCTGTTGCCTTCCTCGTCTTCAACACGATCATGAATCTGACGACGCAGGATGAGCAGGTCGCCTGTTTCCAGAACGTCGCAGCGCATCTGTCGCCGGGCGGTTGCTTCGTGATCGAGGTCTCGGTACCAGACCTGCAACGGCTGCCACCCGGTGAGAAGGTCCGAGCCTTTACAGTGAGCGAAACCAGGCTCGGCTTCGACGAGTATGACATCGTGTCGCAGGGCTTGATCTCACACCATTACTGGGTCATCGACGGCAAGCTCGAGGTGTTCTCACCGCCGTTCCGCTACGTCTGGCCAGCAGAGCTCGACCTGATGGCACGGCTTGCCGGGTTGTCGCTGCGAGAGCGCTGGGGCGGTTGGCAACGTGAGCCATTCACCAGCCAGAGCACCAGCCACGTCTCAGTCTGGCAGAAACAGGTCTGATCGTGTATGGGGCTGAGCTTGTCGAAGCGTGACCTTCGACGGCTCGGAGACGCAGCGTGGTTGGTCTTATTCGGTCGAAGTCAAGGCGGGTGCCACCGGGCATCAAACGGCGGTCGTACCACAACAGCTGTCGCCAGTCGCCTGCGTCACACTCCAGGTGCACTGCCAGCGGGGCACCCTCCACAACGATATCCGCCTGAGCCACGCCGGGCGCGATGGACTCAATGTGTGCGCGGAGCGGCACGGTGGCACCGTACGGAATGGCCAGCCCGCCCATGAGAAGTCGATCACCAGGCGGGCATCCTTATGCGCTGGAAATGTGTAGCGGTGTACCGCACTCTTGGTGCCTACGGTGAGCTTGCATCGAATGCCCGAACTGAGTGTCGTCGCGTAGTGGCCGGGCTCGGCCTGCTCGTCGAGTAGCTGCCAGGTGTTGCCGAGATTGTCGAGCGGCTCCTCCATGGGAGTAACCCGAAAGTAGTTGTAGTACTTGCGGATCGCCCCGGTGCCGGACTGCTGGAAGTGGGTGAACCCGGATGCGATCTGAGTGTCGTAAAGCTGGGAAGGCACTCCCTCGGTGCTCAACTGGTAAAGCCCGTAGCCGGTGGGTAGGCGCCGGAGTAAGCGCACGCCGAGACCATGCCGAATGGATACGTCGCGCCCGGATGGGTATTGCCGACCTGCGGTTTGGGCCACCACCAGCTTTCGGCCAGGCCTTGTGGAACAGGAAGATCTGTAACCGAGCTGCCTATGAACGGATCCACATGCTCGAGCAAGGTCAGCCTCCTGGTTCTCCGGGCGGCGATCTCCCGACGGCAGGGGCCCCGCGTTTCAAACAGGTTTCGTCGACGTGACAACCGCCGACATCCCATGGCGCGTGTGATGTTGCCACTGTGCATGGCGTCCATGCCAGGCACAGCTGCTGCAATCTCGGTACATCTGACGTTGGAATGCTCTGCGTGAGCCCGCCGCAGATCGTGATCGTCCGGTTGCCTACCACGGTCGAGTCAGATCCCGCGCGATAGCCTTGTGCGCTGGACTCCATCCCAGCCGGGGATGGCGCCACGATACGTCTGGAGAAGCAATACGTGACCCCGACCAGCCGACTCGACAGTGTCATCAACCTGTGCAAGCGACGTGGTTTCGTCTTCCCCGCAGGAGAGATCTACGGCGGCACTCGCTCGGCGTGGGACTACGGACCGCTTGGCGTCGAGCTCAAAGAGAACGTCAAGAGGCAGTGGTGGCGGTCAGTGATCACCGAACGTGAGGACATCGTCGGATTGGATTCTTCGGTGATCTTGCCTCGCCAAGTGTGGGTTGCCTCGGGGCATGTCAGCGCATTCCACGACCCGCTGACCGAGTGTCTGTCGTGTCATCGGCGGTTCCGCGCCGACCACTTGGAGGAGGACTTCGAGGCCCGGAAGGGCCGCAAGCCGGCTGGTCTGGACGAGATCACCTGTCCGCACTGCGGAACTCGCGGCCAGTGGACGGCGCCGCGGGACTTCAACATGATGCTGAAGACCTATCTGGGTGCGGTCGAGGATGAGTCTGGCTTGCACTATCTGCGTCCGGAGACCGCGCAAGGTATCTTCGTGAACTTTGCGAACGTGGTGCAGGCAACGCGTAAGAAGCCTCCTTTCGGCATCGGTCAGATCGGAAAGTCCTTCCGTAACGAGATCACCCCCGGCAACTTCATCTTCCGTACCCGGGAGTTCGAGCAAATGGAGATGGAGTTCTTTGTCCAGCCCGGTACCGACGAAGAGTGGCACCAGTACTGGATCGACGTGCGCACCCGCTGGTATACCGACCTCGGCCTCGTTCGAGAGAACCTGCGGCACTTCGAGCATCCCAAGGAGAAGCTCTCGCATTACTCCAAGCGAACCGTCGACATCGAATACCGGTTTGGATTCCCAGGCGGGGAGTGGGGCGAACTGGAGGGTATCGCTAACCGCACTGACTTCGACCTCTCAACCCACAGCCAGCACTCCGGTGTCGATCTCTCCTACTTCGATCCGGCTACCGGTGAGCGTTACATCCCGTATGTGATCGAGCCGGCTGCGGGTCCCAACCGGGCAATGATGGCGTTCCTGGTCGACGCGTACGCCGAGGACGAGGCTCCCAATACCAAGGGTGGAGTCGATAAACGCACAGTGCTGCGGCTCGATCCTCGGCTTGCTCCGGTCAAGGTAGCCGTGCTACCGCTGTCGCGGAACGAGGCTCTGTCGCCGAGGGCGCGCGATCTCGCGGTCCGACTGCGGCAATTTTGGAACGTCGACTTCGACGATGCACAGGCGATCGGCCGTCGCTATCGCCGGCAGGATGAGATCGGTACGCCGTACTGCGTCACCGTCGACTTCGACACTCTCAACGACCAGGCGGTCACCGTCCGGGAGCGCGACTCGATGGTGCAAGATCGCGTGTCGGAGGACAAAGTGGTCGAGTACCTCTCACAACGGCTGGTCGGTTGCTAACAACCACGCTCTCCCACGCCGAGCTGTCATCGTCAGTGGCTGCTATAGCAAGCACCGACGCTGACAAGTCGGCGTTGAAGGTGGGGCCTATCGAGGTGGATCCACCGGTAGTACTGGCGCCCATGGCGGGGATTACGAATGCCGCGTACCGGCAGTTGTGTCGAGAACAGGGAGCTGGACTCTACGTCTGCGAGATGATCACGTCTCGAGGACTCGTGGAGCGGGATCGCAAGACGCTGTCCATGCTGCAGTTCGATCCGGAGGAGCGAATCCGGTCCGTCCAGCTGTACGGTGTCGACCCCATGATCATGGCGCTTGCCACAAAGATCTTGTGCAACGAGTACGGCGTCGGCCATGTCGACCTGAACTTCGGTTGCCCAGTTCCTAAGGTCACTCGTAAGGGCGGCGGCGCAGCCCTGCCGTACAAACGCGATCGACTCCGGATGATCTTGGAGGCTACGGCCAAGGCTGCCGCACCGTACGGCGTGCCGGTGACGATCAAGACCAGAATCGGTATCGATCGTGATCATCAGACTTTTCTGGATGCCGGCCGGATCGCACAGGAGTCCGGTAGCGCCGCTATCGCGCTGCACGGCCGGACCGCACAGCAGGCGTATGCGGGACAGGCGGACTGGGACGCGATAGCAGCGCTGAAAGCGCACGTCTCGATTCCGGTACTGGGGAATGGCGATATCTGGGAGGCTGCCGACGCGCTGCAGATGATGCGCCGGACCGGAGTCGACGGTGTGGTCATCGGACGCGGGTGCCTCGGCCGGCCCTGGCTCTTTCGAGACCTTGCCAATGCCTTCGCTGGTCGTCGGGCCCAAACGCTGCCCAATCTGGGCGAAGTCGTGCGCATGCTGCGTCGCCACGCCGAATTACTGGTGGGCCTGTCAGATGAACTCCATGGCCTCAGTGATCTCCGCAAGCACATGGCGTGGTACTTCAAGGGTTTCCCTGTCGGCGGTGAGCTGCGCCACCGTCTGGGGATGGTCGCCTCGCTTGCCGAACTTGATCACTTGCTATCTCAACTAGACCCCAACGTCAGCTTCCCGATTTCTGAACTCGGCTCACCTCGGGGGCGGCAAGGCGCACCACGCGAACGGGTGGCATTGCCCGACGGTTGGCTCGCTGACACATCCGGTCGTGATCTTAACCTGGCCGCAGCGGAGCAGGGCATCTCTGGTGGTTGACGAGGTGACCCCCCGCGCCAAGGCCTGGGCGGACACTATGGCCGGTCATCGTGACGGGAACTTGGTGCGCGCCCACTCGGGCGCCGCAGCCAAGCCCGGGCCAGGACCGATTGTGAGTCGAGAACTGCGGGAGCAGCACGAGCGTGCGATGCTGCGACCTGGTTCGGCCTTTGCCCAAGGAGCGGGCAGTCGCGCTATTGCCGAGGAACCTGACGATCAGCGCACCTGCTTCGAGCGCGACCGCGATCGCATTGTGCATTCCACTGCCTTTCGGCGCCTTGCCGGTAAGACCCAGGTTGTTGTCTTTCCCACCGATCACCAGCGCACTCGACTGACTCACGCACTCGAGGTAGGCCAGGTAGCGACCTCGATTGCCCGCGGGGTCGGTGTCAATGTGACCTTGGTGGAAGCGATCGCGCTCGGCCATGACTGCGGTCACGGGCCGGGTGGGCATGCAAGCGAGGATGCCTTCGACCTCTTCATTCCACAGGGATATGACCACGGACCTTGGGGTGCAGATGTCGTGTTACATAGCCTCAACCTCTGCGCAGAAACCCTGGACGGAATCCGAAATCATTCCTGGTCACGGCCGGCGCCGCTTACCGTCGAGGGCCATATCGTGAGCTGGGCAGACCGGATCGCCTATTGCGCCCACGACCTGGAGGATGCCATCCGTGCCGGCATCGTTGCGCCGGATGATCTTCCTGCTGACATCGTCGAGATATGCGGGCGAACCCGGCGGGAACAGCTGAAAACGTTTGTTCGGGCGGTGATACGCGCGGTTGAGGAGCACGGCGAAGTCGGGATGGCTCCCGACGAAGCAGCTGCCCTGGCGGCGCTGCGGGAGTTCAACTACGAACGCATCTATGTGCGGCCAGCTTCGTTGGCTCAGTCGCGCACGGTGATCGAGGTGCTTCGCGCCTTGGTCGAGTACTTCAGCGTGCATCCGGACCTGATTCCGGACGAGCTCGACGTGCGGCCGCAGTCCGATGCCGCTATCCGGGCGGCCGTGACATATGTCGCTGGCATGACCGATAGGTATGCCTTTGACATGGCGCTCCGCCATCTCGATTGGCCACCGGAGCGGCTGCCGCGAGGCATCGACCGGGACGTCTAGATTCCTTTCTGCGTATGAAAAAGGCACCTCAGCCAAACGGCCGTGAGGCGGTCAGAATCGTGTTGTAATCGCCTCGTGGGGGAGCGCGTCCGCAGCGTTAGCCGAGCTTCGTACGCGTGGCGGATCGCTGCAACGCTGCTTGGTATCGGGTTACTGCTCAACGGCTCGTTGCGAATGAGCGATGACGTCTGGCCGTTTGGACCTCTTTCCCAGTACGCGTTTTCCCCTGCTCAGAACGACACCGTCGTGATCACCCGGGTTGAGGGTCTGCTGGCAGATGGCCGCCGTCTCGATCTGCCACTGCGGGTTGAAACTGCGGGCATCAGTCGCGCCGAGATCGAGGCGCGCATTCCACAGATCACCGCTGATCCGTCGCTGCTGCGCTCGGTGACTGATGGCTGGAGCTCCCGACACCGCAAAGAGCCTGCGCTATTGCAGGTCTGGCTGGTCCAAGATCAGACCCGGCTCGTCGACGGCCGTGTTGGCCAGACCCAGCTCGTCGAACTCGCAACATGGGAGCTACCCAGATGAACGGGCTGCGGTCGATCGGCTCCTGGCTCCTGCCGGTGCTTCCGGAGTCTCGGGTGGCCGTGCTACGCACCGTGCTCTACCTATTCGTGATCATCGACATCCACCTTTTCGTCCGGGATCCCATCCCGCTGAGCAGGCATCCTGAGCTCTACCAGCCGCTGATGATCGAGCGAGTGCTCCAGCTGCCCCCACCCAGCCTGCCTTTGACGATCACTCTTTACGTGATCCTGATAGTCGGTTGTCTGGTGGCGGCAGGCAACGTTCTGCCGCGACTTGCCGGTGGTGTGGTGGCTGCGGCCTTCACCTGGTGGACTGCGATCGGCATGAGCTACGGGAAGGTCGACCATGATCATCTGGCGCTCGTTGTGGCATTGTGGGTACTGCCCACAGTGGGTGTCATTGCGGATCGATGGCGCAGCACAGAGCGCTCCGCGCAGGCTGGATGGGCGCTCAAGTGCATCCAGATATGCGTGGTGTTCACCTATTTCCTGTCTGCGCTCACCAAGATTCGCAGTGGCGGTTGGAGCATCACCAGTTGGCCGGAGAGCTCGATCTTGCTTTGGGCGATCGTTCGGCGACCACATGGCCTCGGCCAGTTTCTGTTGCCCTACCCCGAGCTGTTGCACCTTATGCAGTGGCTCTCTTTCGGCGCGGAGCTGACAGCGATAGTGGTCTTGTGGCTTCGCGGCAGGGCTCTGCTGGCTGCGGCCATCTTCTGGATGGGCTTCCACATCTTCACATTGGCGATCTTGTATATCCACTTCGCGCCAACGGCAATCTGCTGGCTGGCGTTCGCCCCGTTAGAGCGCCTTGGTCCCTGGCTGTGCCGGGTCAAAGCCAGGCGGTGGCAGCGCGCAGGCTGGGGATCCGCCCGGCATTCGGTGCCGGTTCTTCGCGATAACGCGGTAAACAGCGGCGGCTAGCAGCCGAATTCCCGGCAGGTTTATCAGCTGCCCAATCGCCCCGTACCCGCCGCCGCGGAATTTGAGCCACTCGGCGAATCCTGCTGCCCCGCCGTGGATTGTCCCGTCGGCAGCTACCCACAGGGCCTCGCGTTGGGCACGCTCCGCCGTCGTGCCGAGTGCAGCGAGATCGGTGAACTGCCATGGGACCAGCCGTACGTTCGGTCCGAGCGGCCGGTGCAAGCGCTGAGCCAACCAGCGTGCACTCGAAGTGCAGAAAGCACAATCGCCGTCATAGATGAGCCAGGGCACTTCACCACCCATCCGGCGCCCCCTTTCACCGCCTGCCATCGTCCGGAACCTACGTTCACGTAGCTTGCTTACGGTCTGCACAGGTTGCAACCCAAGCAGACCGTATGCAAACTATGCAGACCCCTTAGAGGATCGAGGCTAGTGACCACTTTTGCGTAAGGCGGCTGCATCGTCGGGGGCCCGAAATAGACTCCGGACCGTGGCCGGGCGGATCAACGAGGAAGACATCGCCGCCGTACGGGACCGCGCGCGGATTGAGGAAATCGTCGGCTCGTACGTCACCCTTCGCAGCGCAGGCGGGACCATGAAGGGCCTCTGCCCTTTCCATGACGAAAAGACCCCCAGTTTTCAGGTCACCCCGTCCCGCGGCTACTGGTACTGCTTTGGCGCCTGCGCCGAGGGCGGCGATGTGATCGATTTCATGCGCAAGATCGACAACTTGAGCTTTGTGGAGGCGGTCGAGCGGTTGGCCGATCGGGTCGGCATTCAACTGCGTTATACCGATGACGCAGGCCCGCGCCTGGAGGCTGGAGCACGCACTCGGCTGGCTGAGGCTCTGCGCCTGGCGGCGGACTTCTTTGCCGAGAACCTCAACAGCCCGGATGCACTAGTTGCTCGGCAGTTCCTCTCCGAGCGCGGCTTCGATCGGGAGGCAGCGGAGCGGTTCCAGGTAGGTTTCGCGCCGCGCGACGGCCGCGCACTCATGCACCATCTCCGCGGCGGCGGCTTCTCTGACGTCGAGATGGTCTCAGCTGGTCTGGCGCGAGAGTCTGGTTGGGACTTCTTCCAAGGTCGCGCGATGTGGCCGATCCGCGACTCAGGCCGGCAGGTTCTCGGGTTTGGAGCGCGGCGGCTGTTCGACGACGACCGCATACCGGCGAAGTACATCAATACCCCGGAAACGCTTCTGTACAAGAAGTCTCAGGTGCTCTATGGGCTAGAGCATGCCCGGACCGCGATATCCAAGAAGAGTCAGGCGGTGGTAGTGGAGGGCTACACCGACGTCATGGCGGCCCATCTCTCCGGTGTTGATACCGCAGTCGCTTCCTGTGGTACTGCCTTCGGTGATGATCATGCTCGATTGCTGCGCCGGCTGATGGGCAATCACGACGCTTTTCGCGGCGAAGTGATCTTCACCTTTGATGGCGATGAGGCAGGTCAGGCAGCCGCGTTGAAGGTCTTCGCGGGGGATCAGAACTTCATCACCCAAACCTATGTGGCCATCGAGCCGACCGGCCTCGACCCCTGCGACTTGAGACTGCAGCGCGGGGATGCGGCGGTCCGCGAGTTGATCGCCCGTCGAATTCCGCTGTACCGGTTTGTCATGAACAACATATTGCAGCAACATGATCTTGATCGGGTCGACGGTCGGATCGCGGCACTGCGGTCCGCTGCGCCGCTGGTGGCGAGCATTAGGGACAATGCGCTGGTTTCTGGCTACGCCCGTGAGCTGGCTGGCTTGCTCGGGATGGATATCGACGAGGTCCGGGCCGAGGTGATGCGTGCCGCAGCCAAGGCTGGCCGCCGAGCGGCGATGGGAAGATCGTCGAGCACTGAATCCCAGCATCCAACCGAGCCGGAGGCCGGCCCGGCGCTTCCATTGCTGCCCAGCCCCAACGATCGACTGCTGGTGACGGAGCGTCAGACTGTCAAGTTGTTGATTCAAAACCCAGACCTGTTTCCCGACGGTTGGGACGGCCTAACCACAACCGACTTCACTCACCCGGCCTATGCCGCCGTCTTCGCGGCGGTGGAGAAAGCAGCAGTCGAGCTGGGCGGCGCCAACGTGACTCCAGATACCGAGTGGGTGCATCGGGTGTCTGAGGCCTGCGAAGCAGATGAGATCCGCTCCCTGGTGGCATCGCTGGCTGTCGAACCGCTCCCCGTGCAAGGCGACGTGACCGCGCGCTATGTGATCGCCAACTCCTCGGCGCTCCAGTTGCTGACAGCCATGCGCAACATCACCGCGCTGAAGTCAAAGCTGCAGCGTACGAATCCAGTCGAGGAACAGCACAAGTACAACCAGATGTTCTCTGAGTTGGTGGTGCTGGAGGCACGTCGTAAGGCGCTGCACACCCGCAGCATTGGCGCCGAAGATTAATTTGGCTTTACCACTCTTTTGCGGCTCGCTGGCGTCTCGGTAGAGATCACCGACTCCACACCATTGTCTGTTGATGTACTGGCTTGCCGTGATATCGAAGGCCAGGACCAACGGGGTCGGTCCGTACTTCTCGAAACCCATGCGCTCGAAGCACCGTACAGCGCGATCATTCTGGACCAGCGTCTGCAGGTAGCAGCCCTGCGACCCAGTCTCTTTGAGTCGAGCGAACCACTTGTTCATGAGGGCGGCACCGACGCCCGCGCTTCGGCCCTGCGGAATGACGTTGATGTGCAGGTGAGCCGGCCATCGTGGGTCATCGAAGTCGGTCGCGGTGGGTCGGCGTCGGATTGCGGAGAATGCGACATCGAGAAGGCCTCGAGCGAAGAAGAGTGCGGGCTTCGGGCGCAGCATCAGCCGGTACTTCTTGATGGCCTCCTCGATGCGCCTGCTCTCACTTGGAAACGCACGACTATCTAGGCAACCGCACAGGTAGCCGGCCAGCGCTTTGTCGATTACGGCAACGAAAAGAGAGTCCGGTTCCAGATCCATATACGGAGTGAGATTTACTGCCGCTTCTGACTCTTGGTGTCCCCACAGTGACTCAGACGGCGCGCCCTGCCCTGCGCGGCCGAAGAGCTCGCGCAGCTCGGCCCGGTCCGCCTCCGCGAACGTGCGGTTCTCCATACCCCTCATCAAGCACTCCCCAAGTGGTCATGGACGACATGTGTTGAAGCGATTTTCCTGCCGGCTTCGCCCACTTTCGATACCGGGAGCCATGCTCGTTCCGAGGGGACGGCGGCGCGGGTTTAGAAGGTTGGCCGCCGGCAAAAGGACAACACCTGATCAATCTGGGCAACACCTACAGGTGTCGCCAATGGGCGAACCTGCCGCACAGTGTCGGA
>DATFBI010000154.1:0-8777 GCA_035253925.1 Propionibacteriaceae bacterium | reverse complement strand
AGGAGATGAGGAGCGATGGAATACCTACGTTTGGGGAGCACGGGACTGGAGGTTTCTCGGCTCGTGCTCGGCTGCATGAGCTTCGGCGACCCGAAACGTGGCGCCCACCCTTGGACACTGGACGAGGAGAGCAGCAGACCGCTGATCCGTCAGGCACTCGAAGAGGGGATCAATTTCTTCGACACAGCGAACGTGTACTCAGCCGGCACCAGCGAGGAGATCGTCGGCCGGGCCCTGAGGGACTTCGGCCGCCGCGATGAGTTGGTAATCGCGACCAAGGTCCACGGCCGTATGCACGACGGCCCGAACGGTGCCGGCCTGTCGCGGAAGGCGATCATGGCCGAGGTGGACGCCAGCCTGTCGCGACTGGGTACGGACTACATCGACCTCTACCAGATCCACCGTTGGGATCCGTTTACCCCAATCGAGGAGACGCTGGAGGCAATGCACGACGTCGCGAAGGCCGGCAAGGCGCGCTACATCGGCGCCTCATCGATGAACGCCTGGCAGTTCTCCAAGGCCCACTATCTCGCCCGCATGGCCGGCCTCACCCCGTTCGTGTCCATGCAGAACCACTACAACCTGCTCAACCGGGAGGAGGAGCGGGAGATGTTGCCGCTGTGCGCCGATCTAGGGGTCGGCGTCATCCCCTGGAGTCCTCTCGCCCGAGGGAGGCTCACCCGTGACTGGGACGAGGAGACCACCCGCAGCCAGACAGACGAGTTCGGCAGCAACCTTTACCGACCCGGTGATCGGGTGATCGTCGAGCAGGTCGCCCGCATCGCCTCCGAGCGGCATGTGCCCCGAGCGCAGGTCGCGCTCGCCTGGGTAGCCAGCCGGCCGGGCATCACCGCGCCGATCATCGGTGCGACCAAACCGCACCACATCGACGACGCAGTCGCCGCGCTCGACCTCGTCTTGACCGACGCCGAGCTGCAGCAGCTGGAGTCCGCGTACGAACCGCATGACCCAGCCGGCTTCTGACGGGCCCGTCAACATGACTGATCACCCGAGCGACAGCAGCAAACCTGAGGAGACACAGATGGATCGAACAGTGGCAGTGACCGGTGGCAGCGGCAAGCTCGGCCGTGCCGTCGTGGCAGCACTCATCGACGAGGAGTGGACCGTGGTGAACTTCGACCGCGTACCCTCGCCGGACAGGCGAGCACGTTTCATCCGCACCGACCTCACCGACTACGGCCAGGGCCAGAGGTGATCAAGATCGCTGTTGATCATGGAGTGGTCGCCGCGGTCGGCCGCGCCGATGCCAGCTGCGACCAGACGCACGCTGCCATCTCGGCTGGAGCGCAAACCTCGACGACGCCCCTCGTGTCCTGGGCCTGGGCGACCAGAATCTCCACCGGCGACCCGGGTGGTGCTCGACTCCACCCTGACGCCGGCCGCCGTCATGATCGGCGGGATTTGGATTGGCTGAGTTAGCGCGGCGTTCGCGGAACGCTGCTTATTGCGTGCGGCTAGGTGCCATGCCAGAATGCGAGAAATTTCATCCAGCAAAGGAAATTCCTGTGATTACCGCCCGGCTCAAAAGAGTCCGCCAGGTCATTGTTGCGGTTGCAGCGCTATCTACAATCGTTCTGGCTGCCTGCGCCCCCACCGAAACCCCATCGTCATCGGCCTCACCGGGCGGCAGCGGCAGCCCTGGGCAGATCTCTTTGGTGACACCGGGGAAGCTCACCGTCTGCACTCACCTGTCCTATAAGCCGTTCGAGTTCAAGGACAGCTCCAACAAGGTGGTTGGGTTCGATGTCGACTTGATGGACCTGGTCGCTAAGAAGCTGGGCGTCACCCTGGAGATCTTCGACGTGGACTTCGCATCGCAGACTTCCGGCGCGGTGTTCGCAGCACGGAAGTGTGACGCCGCCATGGGTGCCGTCACCATCACCGACAAGCGCAAGGAAGCCGTCGCGTTCTCCGATCCGTACTTCAAAGCCACCCAGGCGCTGTTGGTTAAGAAGGATTCCGGGATTAACGACTTGTCACAGCTCCGCGGCAAGAAGCTTGGAGTCCAGACTGATACCACCGGTCAGATCTACGCCGAGGACAACAAGGCAGCCAACGGCTACGAAATCGTGGTCTTCGACGACGGGCCGACCACCCTAACTGGAGTGCTTTCCGGGCGCGTTGCCGCTGCGATCAACGACAACGGGACGGTGTACGACTTCGCGAAGGATAATCCGACAACAACGGTGTCAAAGGAGTTCAACACCGGCGAACAGTACGGCTTCATGGTGCAGAAGGACAACGCCAATGCTGCGGCGTTGCTGGCCGTCATCAACGATGTGATCAAGACCTCGATGACCGACGGCAGCTATGACACCATCTACAAGAAGTGGTTTGGCGTCCAGCCCGCGTAACCGCGAAGCCCGACCACCCCACACCTCCCGCGACTCAAACTGCGGCCTCCGGCAACCGAGGAAGCCGCGGGCCTGAGGTTCGACTCAGCCTATTTCAGGAGGTTTTGCGATGAGCGTTACGACCCTCGCTCCGCCGGCACGTCGGGGGCCGTCTCCGCGCCAACGCGCCAAGCGACGTCGGCTGATCCAGTACGTGGTCCTGGTTGTCGCGATCGTCGTGTTGCTCTTGGTGGCCGACTGGCAGCAGATCGGGCAAGTCTTCTTCCGGTCCGACATGATCTATGCCACCCTGACCCAGGGTTTAGGCACGGCGCTGCTCAACACCATCATCTATAGCGCTGGAGCTTTCATTTTTGGCCTGGTCGGTGGCACCATCCTCGCGTTGATGCGGCTCTCCTCGGTGGCTCCGTACCGCTGGATCGCAGGTATCTATATCGAGTTGTTCCGGGGCCTGCCCGCCCTCATCGTGCTACTCGCGTTCGGCCTCCTGCCGCTGGCCTTTTCCGGCCTGATTATTCCCTTCGACCCGTACGGCACGGTGTGGCTTGCGCTCGGCATAGTCGCTGCCGCCTACATGGCCGAGACGATCCGAGCCGGCATCCAGGCAGTTCCAAAGGGCCAGGTCGAGGCGGCTCGCTCGCTCGGTATGCCGGCCGGGGTGGCGAGTCGGAAGATCGTGCTTCCGCAAGCGTTTCGGATCGTCATTCCTCCATTGACCAATGAGCTGATCTTGCTGGTAAAGGACTCATCGCTTGCCTACATCCTGGGCTTGTCGGCGGCCGGCTATGAGCTGACCAAGTACGGACGCGATCTGTCCAGCACTAACGCCAATCTCACCCCACTGGTGGTCGCTGGTCTCTGCTATTTGGTGATTACGCTGCCGCTTACTTTCCTCGTGCAGCGGCTGGAAGTCCGCGCCAGGAGAGGTCGGTGATCGCGATGTCGGAAGCCGTCACTGACACCGCCACCACTCCATCGGCTGGGCAAGGGGATGTGGTGGTCGAAGTCATCGACCTACACAAGTCCTTCGGCTCTGTCGAGGTGCTCAAAGGCATCTCAACGGTCATTCATCGCGGTGAGGTCGTTTGCGTGATCGGTCCCTCCGGTTCTGGGAAGTCAACGTTGTTGCGCTGTGTGAACCTGTTGGAGGAACCCACCTCCGGGCGAGTGGTGGTGATGGGCGAGGAAGTCACTGATCCCGACTGCGACATCGACCGGGTCCGGAGCAACCTTGGGATGGTGTTCCAGCAGTTCAATCTTTTCCCGCACATCAACGCGCTGCAGAACTGCACTATCGGTCAGATCAATGTGCTGAAGCGTCCCAAGGAGGAGGCCGCCACGAAGGCTCAAGAGAATTTGGCCAAGGTGGGTTTGGCCGGTCGGGAGAGCGCCTTTCCGGCTCAACTTTCCGGAGGGCAGCAGCAGCGGGTCGCAATAGCCCGCGCCTTGTCAATGGACCCAGGCCTGATGCTCTTCGACGAGCCGACATCGGCGCTGGATCCTGAACTTGTCGGCGACGTACTTTCGGTGATGCGGGAGCTTGCCTCCGAAGGGATGACCATGATCGTGGTCACCCATGAGATGGCGTTCGCCCGGGAGGTCGCTGACCGGGTGATCTTCATGGATGGCGGCGTGATCGTTGAGGAAGGCCACCCGGACGATGTCATCGCTCGCCCACAGGAGAAGCGAACAATTGCCTTTCTGCAGCGGGTGCTTGACCCGACACATGTGAGAGCCGGCGACGAGGATGAGGCCCACTACCGGCGACATGCCGCTGATCATCGAACCGCCGGCTCGACAACACGCGACGACGATCTCACTCCCCTGCCCGGACTACCCCACTAAGCCCGGCTGGTCGAGTCGCTCGCCTATACGAGCCGGCCGCCGACTTGAGCGGCGGACGGGTTAGTCAGAGCTGATCCATCCCAGAAGGTATTTGATCAAGGCAGTACTAACATCACCCTCTGAAAACGTTGTGTGCGGAAGGCAAATGCGACCACATTTGCTTGATCGTGTTGCGCAGCGCGACTGCGGAAGACACTGTTGATCTTGGTAGGCGCTTCTCGTTGATCAAGCATGCGGCCATGGTGTCCTCACTGGTACCCACATTGCGGTGGCGACGTTCAGCGAAACGGTCGCTAATCAGGTCTCCGACGCGGCAACATTGGCCTTGAACAGCACCCGCCCGTCGATCGACAGCCACCGTCCATCGAGGGTCTGAACCTTGTTGGCTACCGCCACGTCAAATCAGCTGTAACGGCCACCTGAACCGAGCCTTCACCATGAAGCCGGCGAGAGCTGGGGACCGCCGGCCTGCGCCATGTTCGGCTGCACGACCTGCGGCACACCGCTGCTTCGCTTATGTTGGCCCAGGGAGTGAGCCCCCGAGTCGTGATGGAGATTCTTGGGCACTCACAGATCAGCGTCACGATGAACACCTACAGCCATGTCACGCCGGCCTCATGTCGGGAAGCGGTGGCGCAGGTGGAGGGCTTGCTGTTCGAGGATCAGTCAGAGTTCGAGTGACGCTGTCTAGGCTGCTTTGACGCCCGGATAAGCCCTCAGTCGGCGATGTGAGGCGGAGAACTTGCCGCTGACAAGTCAAACAAAGAGCCGCCTTGGGGAATCGAACCCCAGACCTACGCATTACGAGTTGCAAGCAGGAAGTCCCAAGGCTGTCGCCCCGTCGCCTGACAACGTTCGCCAAGGTGCGCAGCGGTCCATTGATGACCGGTCCTTAGGCTGCTCGATTGGCTGCTCGGACTCTACTAACGATGGGTCTCCCCGTCAGACCGGCCGGCGGCTGGTCGCAACGATGACAGCGGCCTCCGGCGTTCGGTAGAGCTTTCGCAGGGACACAGTACGAGGCAAACGTCCCTCGCAATGGTTCCGCGATCGAAACGGCGGGTACCCATTGATCAGGGCCAGGATGCGGTGCGCAAGCCTCCAAGCCTCAGGCTCCGCAGGTCAAGACCAGTGCCTGTGGGGCCGCCCTAACGGGTTCCGGCGATCAGCCAGGGGGCGGCGGCGCTGGGATGCCGGGAACGGTACCTGTTCGGGCTAGTTCGGTGGCGATGTCGTGGAGTTTCCGGTTGGTGTTCTGGCTGACTCGGGTCAACACTGATCAGCGTTAGCGATCGGTCCGGCAAAGTGCTCGCCCAACGATTCGACGTTAACCGAGGTCCAGCCTTCCTGCTCGGCGATCACTGGACCGCCCCCTCGACGGCCAGGTAATCGACGACGCAACCTCTTCTCGGAGAAACTGCAAGGCTGGAAGGACTACTACAACTACCAGCCCTCGCGGCGCTCTTGGCGGCCAAAACACCTTACGAGCGCCTTTGTCAGTAAGCCCAAGACCCGTTGTCATAGGCCTTCGTCAGTTGCACAGTCGGATGAACGAGCGCATTGGCGCCATCAAATGATGGCCTGGCCGCAGCAAGATCATGATCGTCACGCGTATCCGGGAGCCATCCGGGACGAACGCCCAAATCGAGGTTTGCGCTCACGGATTCCCAAAGGAGGCTGACATGGCCGGCCTTTCGATCAGTCCCAACCATCGACCACGGACCGTCCCGCGGGTGCCGCACCCGGAGGCACCGACCCGGGCACCGCGACCGGTGGAGAAGACTCGACGTTCTTGCGGCAAACAAACACGATACGACCCGGTCAGGTCAAGAGCTTGGATTTCCCGGCGATTGGGATCTCGCCGCGAACGACGCTGCCCCTGCCCGGAGCCGAGTCGATCCAGATCCGACCGCCCACCGCACTGAGCCGGTCCCCCATGTTCGTGAGTCCTGACCCCCGCGCGGCCCGGTCGACGGCGAACCCTACCCCGTCGTCGGTCACCTCAAAGAGCAGCACGCGTCCGTCGTCCACGAGGCGGATTGTCGCCTGGGAGGCGCCCGTCGCGTGCTTGGCGCTGTTCTGAAGTGCCTCGAGACAGCAGAAGTAGACCGCGCTCTCGATCTCGATCGGGTACCGGCGAAGACCCTCCACTTTCATAGTGGTCGGGATGGATACTCGTAGCGCGAAGGCGCTGAGCGCCTCGCCCACACCCGCATCCGAAAGCAACGGCGGGTAGATCCCTGCCACCAGGCTTCGGATGCCCTCGAGTGCAGCGTCGACCTCGTCTCCCAGCGCCATCAGGTGCTCGATCCCGCCCTCGGGGGCCCGCTGGATCTCCTCGGCGACGAGCTCCAGGTTGATCCGCAGCGTCACCAGCTGCTGCTGCGCGCCGTCATGGAGATCGCGCTCGATGCGTTGCCGCTCGTCCGCGGCGGCGGCTGCCATCCGGCCAAGGGCCGCCTCCAACTCACTCCTCGAGGAGGTGAGAGCTGCGGTCAGGCGCTGTTGCGCCAGCACGGTTAGAGCACCGGCTCCGACTGCCTCGACGAGTTGGTGCTGATCGCGCAGGGCCGCGTCGTACGCGATCGCCGCCACCGGGTCGCGGGGATCGGCGATCTGCAAGACGCATCGCTCGTCGACCTCGACGGGAAGGGCGACGCGCCGGCCGGCGCTATCCCACCACGCTCCATCGGGTTGCGGGTAGTACAGCTCGACGGATGGATCGGACAGCGCCTCGGCGATCAAGTCGCGAAGCTGGCTCGCGTTCGCGACCTTGCTGAGTCCGGGCACAAGCCGCTCTAAGGCTCGTGCGGAATACACCCGCATCCAAAGCATGCTGACGACAAAACTGGCGGCGAACAAGGGGATGCTGAGCAGGACGAGCCACGCGATCCATTGCAGGCTGATGAGGTGCATGCCCTGGCGACGCGCCACCAGATATGCGGCGTATGCAGCAAAGTGAAGCGCGGCGGCAGCCATAACCGGGATGAGCGTGCGCCGCAGCAGCGGCGTGGAGTGACGGATCTTGCCCACCATCACCCAGATCGCCGACGCGAAAAGCAAGGTGGCGATGACCTCAAGCACCGGCCGTAGGGAGGCCTGGAGGAATGTCGGCTCCCGGGCAAGGATCATGAAAGCGTTGTCGGGGCAGTTGTTCCCGCACCTGGCCCAGGGGTAGGGAGTCGGGAACTCCTGGAGGAAGAGTGCGTTGGGGAGGAACAGCACAAGGACCACGAACCAGTAGGCGCCGACGATCAGGCGCTCCAATCTTCTTGTCAGGCGCCCGGATGGGAAGGCGAGCATGATGTAGACAAGGGCGGGCTCGATCAGCCAGCCCGCGATCCGGCCGACGCTGTACAGGAGGGATTCATCCGAGAGGGTGAGGCTTGCGAAGAACGCCGCGCACCCCATGATGATGCAGAGGTCGCCGAAGCGATCAGCGGCTTGGAGCCGCAACGCGAGAACGCCGGCGACAACGGGGACCGCAACGAGCAGAAACGCCGCTACGCTGGAGGCGATCCGCCACGGGGAGCTGGTGTTCGCCGAGGCGATTGCCCCCGCAACGACGCCCAGAGCGACGCCCAGGCTCGCGAACCCGACCAGTCGGGCGCCAGGCACTCTTGTGTTACCCCGATCCTGCGCCACGACATCCACCGTGATCAACAAGTTTCCTGAGTTCGGGCCGGGTGCTGAACCAGCCTATTGACTGTGGCGATCCGATGCCAGGTCTGGCCGCCGACCCCACGGGCATGAAGCTGCGGGGGCCAGCCCGCGGCAGCTCCGGTCGGCTCAGCTGGACTTGAGGCTCTGCCATAGCTCGCGAAGGAATGTGGGATTGAGGTCCTGCTTCCGCATGATGGCCGACGCGCCGCACTCGCGGACCGCGGCGGGAAGCTGATCGGGGTCTTGGGTCGAAATGAGAACGACAAGGAGGGCGGGATGCGCCTTCTTGATCAGCCGGGCGAGCTCCATGCCGTTGATATGCGGCATGTGGACATCGATCAACGCCAGCTGGGGCTCGGCTGCATCGATCGTCGTGAGCGCCTGCTCCGCGCTCGTGAACTCGCCGGCAGACTCGAAGCCCGAGGTCGCCGCGATCACACGCCGGGCCGCGTTCAGGAACGGCGTGTAGTCATCGACCGTGACGATGCGAACGGGTTCGCTCTTTGCCCGTCGCGTGATCGGCGAACCCGCCGCGCGGGCGCTCGGCTCCTCCGGCATGTCACACCGTCTCCGGGAGACAGCTCACATGAAACCATGACACGGGGGATGCGCTCTGGCTAGCCTGCCCACACCCGTGTGAGGGGCCGGTTGACCGCCCCACCTCAGAGCCCGCCCGCCCGCGTCTAGTGATGATGCCGATGAGGGCGAGACCGCGACGGTGTCGCCGATTACTTGTCCAAGAACAGATCTCTGTCCGAGAGGAACATCAGGGTCGCCATGACTCGCTTGCTGACCTCCTCCGATACCGAGATATTGTCGAGACCCAGTTTCAGGAAGATGCTGGTGATGTGCTTCTCGACCGCACGTTTGGAAAGCACGAACCTATCCGCGATC
>DATFBI010000153.1:0-5930 GCA_035253925.1 Propionibacteriaceae bacterium | reverse complement strand
GGCAGCATTCCAGACCAGCCCTTCCTGTTGATGGGTCAGATGACCACCTCCGATCCGACACGCTCGCCGGAAGGAACGGAGTCCCTGTGGGCCTACACCCACGTACCGCTGCGAGTGCTCAATGATGCGGGTGGCAATCTCACCGGTTCCTGGGACGCCGACGAGGCTGAACGGTTCGCCGATCGGATGCAGGCTCGAATAGAGCAGCGCGCCCCTGGCTTCTCAGAACGGATCATCACACGCCGCATTCTGACTCCATTGGACTTGGAGCGCCGTGATGCAAGCCTGGTCCGCGGCTCCGTGAACGGAGGGACGGCGGCGCTCGATCAGCAGTTGATCTTCCGGCCTATTCCGGGTTTAGGCCGGGCGGATACTCCGATCAACGGCCTATACCTGGCTTCTTCCTCGGCCCATCCAGGCGGCGCAGTGCACGGCGCCTGTGGCATGAACGCGGCACGGGCCGCATTGGCGCGGGCGCGACTCAGCCCTCGGATCAGCGCGCGCGGTCGAGCTCAGGTTTCAGCCGAGCCCGATCGTTCGGAGATATCTGCCTGACCACGAGCGCTGCCTTCGGCGAGATAGCCAAGCCGCCGCAGCGTCTCGCGGTTGCGGAAGTCGATGGTGGCCTGGCGTAGCGGCTCTGGCACCAACCGCACCGGCCCACCTGTGGCGTCTTCAGTGATCGTGACCAAAGAGCCGTCGCCGTCCGCCTCGACGGTGATCTCCACTCGAGCCTTACCGATAGGCCACCCACGAGCTTCCAGCACTAGGCGCTTGTCAGGCTCAATCTCAAGCACCTCAGTCGTGTCGTCGATCAACGCCGGCCAGACCCCGAAGGAATGGTGCAGCTTGCTGCCGGGTGCCGGCCAGCCGTCGTCGACGTCCCGCATCCGAGATGCTCCAACCACCCAGAGTGGGTATGTCCAGCCGTCGTTGAGTACCGCGAACACCTGCTCTGGCGCGCATTGCAAGCGACGTTGTTCGGTCATGTCAGCGTCCCCTCATCGCCACTAACCTTGTCAGCGTTCCTGCCGTGGGGTCTCGGGATCCTTGCTGGGAACCGAGTCCGCCTTGACCGCACCACGCTCACCGAGCGGCTGCTCTTGGCCCTTCGTGGTGTCGGCGATGGTTTGCTGCTCGGACTCGGCATTGATTTCCGCGCCCAACAAGATTGCGTACATGGTGAGCCAGAGCCAAAACAGCAGCACCACGATTCCGGCGAACACGCCATAGGTCTTGGCGTAATTGCCAAAGGTCGCCGTGTAGATAGAGAACCCGATTGAGGCGACCAGCCAGATAACCGTGGCCACCACTGCACCCACAGATACCCACTTCATGCGTGGCGCGTCACGGTCAGGCCCCAGACGGTAGAGGATCGCCAGGGCTACGGCGACGAGTACGACCATGACCAGCCAACCGATGATCTGGAGGATCCAGGTCAACGCTCCAGTTCCCAATACGGCTTGCAGGAGCGGCGGCAGCACGGCAACGAGGCTGATGATGATCACCATAAAGACAATGGCCGCGAGGGTCAGTCCGATGGACAGCAGCCGCTTCTTCACGAAGCCGCGTTTCTCTTCCTCGTCGTAGGCGACATTGATCGCAGTTAGCAGGTTACTGACCCCAGCAGAAGCGCTCCACAATGCGATCGCGACCGAGATAATGAGACCGACACCCAGCGCCGTACGCCGCGAGGCCTGCGCGGTGACCTGATCGGTGATGATCTTGCGGGCTTCCTCCGGCAGTGCGGCGGTCATTGAGTTCAGCTGGTTCGCGATTGTCGTCGGGTCGGCGAAGAGTCCGTATATCGACACCAGGGCGATGAGCGCGGGAAAAATGGAGAGGAAGGCGTAAAAGGCGACGCCAGCCGCGAGCAGCGGGACCTGATCGGCCTTCGCCTCTTTCCAGCCGCGTTTGGCTACCTGTAGCCAGCCGCGTGCGGGAATCTCAGTGGGTCGCTTCGCCTCACTACCGGGTACGTCGACTTTGTCTTTTTGGTCTTGCGTCGTCGCGATGATCGTTCCCCTTCGACGTGCAGTCCTTTGCTTGTGTCGCTACTACCCGCGAGCTGGCGGAGGTAATCAGGGTTTGCAGTCTCCGACAGGTGCGGAGTTTTCGACCTCTTCACTGTCCCCAGCAGGTGGAATTTCCGACCGTTGCGGACTTTTCGAGATAGCGCGCCCGGCCGGTACGAGAAGACTGGCAAGTGCTCCTGCGAGTGCGATAACCCCGGCACCGATGAAACCGAAGCGGTATCCGGTCATCGTGTCCAGCCCAATAGTGGCCGCGAGCGGTAGCAGCAGGGCGACCCCGACCGCGGTGCCGACTTGTGCGGCCGAGTTGAGTACCCCAGAGGCAACGCCGCGGTATGCGGGGGCGGCCGCCTCGGTTCCGGTCTGCGTTGAGGCGACGGACGCAATGCCGAGCCCTCCGCCCATCACGGCAAAGGCAGCTACCAGCTGGATGATGGGCAGACCCTCCTCAGGCAGGAGCAGCAGCACCATGGTTCCAAGGACGATGCCGCCGAAACCTGCCACCAGCGTGTCGCGAGCCCCTAGCCACGTGATCAGACGCGGACCCTGCAATGATCCAGCGATGACGCCTAGGTTGACCGCAGGGAAGAGCAGCGACGCCCGTCCCGCCGGAATCCCTAGCGTTTGCTGTACATACAGGACGGCTAGGTACATCGCAGGCGAAGTTGAAGCCGTGATTGCGACGGCTGTGAGGTTGGCGCCGGCTACTGGCCGCGACCGTAGCAATCCAAGCGGTAGCAGGGGATCGGCGGTCCGTCCCTCATGGCGTACGAAGATCACTACGGCAGCAGCAGCCAGCAGCAATGGCAGCCAGCTTGTGATCTGACCAAGCCCTCGTTCGCCCGCGCTGGTCAGGCCGTAGACCAGCAGACCAAGTCCGACAGTGGCGGTCAAGGCACCGCCGAGATCGAGCCGCCTTCCTTCGGCAGGTTGCCGGCCGGAGGGCAGTACCCGTGCCGCGATCGCCATGGCAGCGAGAACGATCGGCACATTGACCGCGAAGACCCAACGCCATCCCGCATACTGGCTGAGGAGTCCGCCGAATACCCAGCCGCTGGCGCCGCCGCTGGCCGCAACCGCCGTCCACCAACCCACGGCGCGGCGGCGATGTTCACCAGGCTCGGTGATTGTTGTCAGGATCGCCAGGGCCGCCGGCGAGAGAAGCGCGGCTCCGGCACCTTGCAGTATCCGGCCCGCGACCAGTGCCGCCGGGGACCAGGCCAATGCGCATCCCGCGGAGGCAACACCAAACACGGCAAGTCCGATGAGAAAGGTTCGACGCCGGCCGGCAATGTCGGCCAGTCGGCCACCAAATATCAGTAGTGCGCCAAATACCAGCGCGTACGCGGTGAAGACCCATTGCAGGTCAGCGTCGCTGAACCCCAGCGCCTGCCCAATCGCCGGCAAGGCGGTTGTCACGATCGTGACGTCGAGGACGACCACGAACTGCGCCACACACACAACCGCGAGAGCTAATGGTGCGCTCCTGGGGGAGTTGTTACCACCAAAAATGCTCATGCCGGAAACATACCCATCGCTTCTAAAAGCATGCAACTGGTAAAGTGGCTTTTGATGGAAACAGCCCTAGCTAAGACGACGTGGAGCCCAAGGCAGTTGCCGATTCTTGGTGGGCACCTGGCGCTGAACTTTGCCAATACCGTTGACGACCCTGAGGGCCCGGAGCGATACGACCACGCCGGGACCTATCCCGAGCTGGTGGGTTGGGCAGCTCGCGTCGGTGTGCTGCGGCCTGATCAAGCAGAGGAGTTGTTAGCTGGCGGTCGGGAGCACCCACGAGCCAGGTCGGCCGCGCTGCAGCGGGCACACCTATTGCGCCGGATCTTGAACGAGACCTTCAGTGAGATTGCGGCGCTGAACAGTGGGCAAGCCGATGACGGGGTACGTCTGGCCGTCCCGGCGCGCTGGACGGACCTCCGACCTTTCGTAAAAGAAGCCCTAGGTCATGCGGAGCTGGTTGCCCACGGTGCCACGTACCAAATGACGTGGCCAGTAACGGCGCGGCTTGATGCGATGCTTTGGCCCATCGCTGTCGCAGCCGCCGAGCTGCTTACCGCTCCCCAGCTGTCTCGGCTGAAGAAGTGCGCTGGATGTCCATGGGTGTTTCTTGATCAGTCCAAGAACCGCAGCCGACGCTGGTGTGCCATGAATGACTGCGGCACTCATGAAAAGATTCGCCGCTACGTGTCGCGACGGGCAGCCCGCAAGGGACACTAACCGAATAGAACTTCGTGTTTGTCTAAGTGATAGCCGGGTACCTGCTCCTCTATCACTGTCCAGATGATGGGGAACTGCCGTGCGCGTCGCCTTGGTATCTGAACACGCGAGCCCATTGGCTGCCATCGGCGGAGTTGATGCCGGAGGGCAAAACGTCCACGTCGCTGAACTCGCCGCAGGATTAGTCCGACTTGGGCACTCGGTTGCGGTTTATACCAGACGCGACGACCCGGACTTGGCAGAGCGGCTCACCACATCGGCGGGTTACGAGGTGGTACACGTTCCGGCCGGCCCGGCCGCGCCCGTGTCGAAAGACGACCTATGGCCCCATATGGGGGCGTTTGCCGACCGCCTCACCGAAATTCTCCAGTTCCAGCGGCCGGATGTGGTGCATGCGCACTTCTGGATGTCGGCCTGGGCGTCAGCGGCGACCTCGGCGAGGCTCGGCCTGCCGCTGCTGATCACTTTCCATGCCCTCGGCACGGTCAAGCGCCGCTACCAAGGTCCGTCCGACACCAGCCCGCTAAACCGGATCCGGGTCGAGACCGCGGTAGCCAGTGCGGCAGATCACATCATCGCCACCTGCGGCGATGAAGTCCGCGAGCTCGGTCAACTCGGCGTGCCTGCCAGCAAAGTGTCAGTAGTGCCATGCGGTGTTGATCTTGTCCGGTTTTCGCCGGCACCGCGGACTTCGCCAGCGGTACCGGAGAGAACCTGCCGCTATCGGCTGCTAAGCGTGGGGCGGCTGGTGCCACGCAAGGGTTACGACACCACCATCGAGGCTCTTGCCATGCTCCCGGATACCGAATTGCTTATCGCTGGAGGTGCTGATGCGACTCCGGAGCCTGAGCATGATCGGCTTGCTGGCGTCGCGGAGCGGGCGGCGGTTGCTGAACGGGTGCGACTGATCGGCCAGGTGGCGCGTACCGATATGCCGGCTTTGTTGCGGTCGGCGGATTTGGTCGTCTGCTCGCCGTGGTACGAGCCGTTCGGCATCGTGCCGCTGGAGGCTATGGCCTGCGGGGTTCCGGTGGTAGCAAGTGCTGTCGGCGGCATGCTGGACACCGTCGTAGACGGCGTGACCGGCGCCCATGTGCCACCACGTGATCCGGCCGCGTTGGCAGAAGTCATCGGCGCACTTCTCGAGTCGCCGACCCGCCGCGCCGAGCTGGCTCGAGCTGGCTTGGAGCGAGTGCGTAGCCGATACTCCTGGGACCGGGTGGCTGCCGACACCGCCGCTGTGTATCAGCGGACGGTACGGCATCAGGGCAGCGAGCACGCCCACAGTCCGAGTACAAGACAAGCCCGCCCTCCGGGCGCTAAACAAGCAATGACCGCACCCCTGCGCTGACGGAGCCGTCCAGAGGTGAGCGGGCTGACAGGGGACTTTGATCGCGCGGCGGTGCTTGGTGGCGCCGGCTTTATCGGATCGCACTTGTGTGACGCATTGCTCGATGCGGGCACGGAGGTCGTATGCGTTGACAATTTCTGTACCGGGCGCCGGGCCAATGTCGCTCATCTGCTTCAGACCTTAGGTTTCGCGCTGATTCAGCACGATGTGACTGATCCGCTGCCCGATCTAGGTCCTGTTGATGCTGTGTTCCACCTGGCCTCAGCGGCGTCGCCAGACGCCTACCATCGGCTGCCGATCGAGACCTTGCG
>DATFBI010000152.1:0-7895 GCA_035253925.1 Propionibacteriaceae bacterium | reverse complement strand
TGCCGGGTCAAATAGTCATACCCGGAGCCCGCCGTGAGCTTGTGCAGGCTCATCGTCACGCCCACCCAAAGGGGTACAAGCCACCGGGGCGGTCAGGACGACTCGAGCTACTTCCGGCGGTGCATCAGGTGTGTTCGACTCGAAGCTTCGAGAGTTCCATGGGGTACGTCGGACGGAAGTGCGGCGTCTGAGACATCACGGGATTTAGAACCGGTGCAGATGACGCCGAGGAGACGGCGGGTGATGCCTTAGGTGTCGATCTAGCAAGCGCGGCGTTAGAGATGAGTCTCTCAGCGGGAAGAGCCGAATAGGCGCCGCGGCCGTAAGCATCGACCCGCCTACGGGCGCCGGATTGAGTTAGAACTGGAGCCCTGACCGGGCTTGACGGCGCCCCATCAGGCCGTCTGTGACTCGAATCCCGGGTCCACGTAGTCTGTGCCCTGGTCAGTCACCTCAGCGGGACGCAGGACGTTCCCCACGTCCAGGTCCCGCGAGTCGTCTTGTGCACCCCGCCGTGGACGGCTTAAGGCGCTGCGTCGACATGCGGCCCCGGGCAGCCAAGCGGCCAGCGCGCCGCATGGCATTACCGACCCACACAAGAAGCAGTTCGGCGACGACTTGCTCGCCCTATTCGAGCAGCACGGAGGGCCTACGAATCCTTCGGCGCCCTCCTCCAAACGGTTGCTAACTCGGCAGTGAACGGTCGAGCATGCTTGCATGAGCCAGTTGCTGGAGCTTTTTCCGCTGGGAAGCGCCACCGATGCCGACGGCATGCTCGTCATTGGTGGCTGCCGGGCTGATGATCTTGCAGCCGAATTCGGGACGCCGGTGCTTGTGGTCGCCGAGGAAGCGCTCAGGGCTCGCGCCCGGGAATACGCTGATGAGTTATCCAGCCGGTGGCCCAACTCACGGGCGGTATTCGCTTCAAAGGCGTTTCCCTGCACAGCCGTTCAACGAGTGATGGTGGACGAAGGGCTTGGGCTCGACGTGGCCGGTGGCGGTGAGATCCTGACTGCACTCAAGGCCGGTGTTGACCCCGCGCTGATCGTGCTTCATGGAAATGCCAAGACGACCGAAGAGATCACGATGGCGGTCGACAACGGCATCGGTTTGGTAGTGGTTGATGGTCCGGACGATGTGGACCGCCTTGAGGCGATCGTGCCGCCCGGAAGAACTCAGGATGTTTTGGTGCGGGTCATTCCGGGCGTAACTGCCGACACCCACGCCCACGTGCTCACCGGTCACGAAGGGTCAAAGTTTGGGCTGGCGCCGGCCGCCGCAGCCGAGCTAGTGCGGCGGATGGAGCACAGTCCGCGGCTGCGGATGCGTGGCGTGCATGCGCACGTCGGATCGCAGATCCTCCAAGCCGAGCCCCTGGCTGCCGCGGTTGCTCCGCTCGCTGCGCTCGGAGAGTTCGAGATTTACGATCTTGGCGGCGGACTTGGCGCCCGCTACACCTGGGCGGATAAGCCGGTGTCGGTGGCTGAGTATCTCGACGTACTCATTTCGGCGGCACGCGAGCACCTGCCAAGAGATGCACAAATCATCATCGAGCCGGGACGCAGCATGGTCGCCACTGCGGCGGCAACCATCTATCGCGTGATCACCATCAAACGTGGGCAGATAACGTTCGTCGCCGTTGATGGCGGGATGGGCGACAACCTTGAGGTGGCACTTTTCGATCAGCGCTTTGAGGCCGGAATCGCAGATCGGCTAGACGCGACGGATGGCGAGATCGTCAGCGTCGTCGGACGGCACTGTGAAAGTGGCGACATCCTGGTCGACGGCGTGCCGTTGAATAGGCCCCATGTGAATGATCTGCTCGTGGTGCCCGCGACTGGGGCATATTGCTTCACAATGTCCAACAACTACAACGGAAATCGACGCATCCCTGTCGTGTTCGTTGCGTCCGGAATGCCAAGTCTTGTTGTCCGACGCGAGACGTGGGATGATCTTGCCGCGCGTGATGTCTCATGAGCGCCAGAGATTTTGTCGGGGGTGGCGCCCAGTTGGGTCGCTCTTCGTAGAGAACTGGTGGGAGGCGCATCGTGTCGGAGCTGACGTCGCAACTTTTCCGGCGCAAGCCCGCTGTTGAGATGGACGCCGAGTCGGGCGCAGAGACGGAGCAGAGCGAGCTCACTCGCTCTATCGGACTCTTCCAATTGACCATGTTCGGTGTGGGCGCAACCATCGGCACCGGTATTTTCTTCGTGCTCTCCCAGGCAGTACCGATCACCGGTCCGGCAGTAGTCTTCTCCTTCTTGATCGCTGCCGTTGTTGCGGGACTGACGGCGGTCTGCTACGCCGAGCTCGCGGGTGCAGTGCCGGTATCAGGGTCCTCCTACTCGTATGCCTACGCGACAATCGGTGAACTGCCGGCGATGGGGGTCGCCGGTTGTCTGCTGCTCGAGTATGGCGTGTCGGCCGCTGCGGTCGCAGTTGGTTGGTCGGAGTATCTCAACGAACTATTCGACCACCTCTTTGGGTTCCAGATCCCGGAAGCCCTGTCGCAAGCGCCCGAGCAGGGAGGGATCTTCAACCTTCCAGCGGTGATCTTGATAGGGCTCTGCACCTTGCTGCTGATCCGGGGTGCCAGCGAATCAGCAACAGTGAACACGGTCATGGTGCTGATCAAGATCGGTATCCTGCTCTTGTTCATTGTCATTGGACTCTTTGGTTGGAATTCCAACAATCTCGCGGACTTTGCGCCTTTTGGAATCCAGGGAATCACAGCCGCGGCAGGAGTGATCTTCTTCTCCTTCATCGGTATAGACGCCGTCTCGACTGCTGGCGAGGAAGTGAAGCACCCGCACCGCAATATGCCGCTTGCGATTATTTTTGCGCTGCTCATTGTCAGCACGTTGTACGTCTTGGTGTCCCTCGTCGCTGTTGCCGCGCAGCCCTACACCCAGTTTGAGGGCCAGGAGGCCGGCCTCGCCGCGATCCTGGACAACGTCACCGGGTCGACCTGGGCAGGGACACTACTGGCTGCCGGTGCGGTGATCTCGATCTTTAGCGTCACGCTGGTAGTGATCTACGGGCAGACCCGCATCCTGTTCACTATGGCCCGCGACGGAATGATCCCTGAACTGTTCCACAGGGTGAATCCGCGTACCCGGACACCCGTGCCGAACACGATCATTGTGGCCGCGGTCATTGCGCTGCTGGCCGGACTCATCCCGATCGATTTCCTGGCTGAGATGACGAGCGTCGGAACGCTCGTCGCCTTCGCGGTCGTCTCGCTCGCCGTGATCATTCTGCGGCGCCGCGAGCCTGATCTGCCGAGGCCGTTCAAGGTTCCCGGTTACCCCGTGACCCCGATCTTGGCCATCCTTGGGTGCTTGTGGATCATCAAGGACCTGCGGATACCCACGCTCCTCGTCTTCCTGATTTGGACTGCAGTGGTGCTCGCGTGGTACTTCGCGTACGGCAGGAAGCATTCCCACCTCGGACGGCACGAGCATGTCGGATTGATCAAGGATGAACCAGTGGTCTAGGCCGGAAGGGATCGCGCGATGCACCATGTTGATCAAACGACCGAACAGATGGTGCGCAGCGTCCTCGCGTACGCGGAGAACCGGCTACGGATGGACCCTGTGCCGCTTGACAAGGGAACACAACCGGCTGCCGACCTATACAAGGCGCTTAACGGTGTCATCCGTGATCGCGGCCGGGCGCCCGATGAGGTGCTGGGCATTTACTCGTCCGTGATAGCGCCCAGCATTATCTCGGCAGACAGCCCTCGGTTTCTCGGCTTCATTCCGGCCGCACCGACGAAGGCCAGCCTGTTGTTCGACATGCTGATCTCCTGCGCCTCGATCCAAGGCATTTCCTGGCTCGAGGCATCGGGGGCAATAGCGGCAGAGAATACGGTGCTGCGTGTCATTGCCGACGAAGCCGGACTGCCCGAGTCGGCTGGCGGATGCTTCGTCTCGGGTGGGTCCGCCGGCAATCTCTCTGCTCTTGCCGTCGCCCGCGAGACGACCAAGCAACGACTTGGCGACGAAGGGGCGGGGCGGCGGCTGCGGGTGATCGTCGGCACTGACGCCCATTCCTCGATCGTCAACACACTGCGGCTGCTGGAGATGGATGCTCTGCTCGTGAAGACGTCGGATCACCGGCTGACCGCGGACGCGGTGAACGCTGCGCTTCACGAGGATCCCGATCTCAGCGATGTCGCCGCTGTCGTTTGTACGTCGGGGACAACCAACGCGGGCATCATCGATGATCTTGCTGGGGTTGGCGACATTGCCAAGCAGCGCGGTTGGTGGTTCCACGTTGACGGCGCGTACGGCGGTTCGGGAATCTTTGCCCCATCGATCCGCAATAAGTACGCCGGTATTGAGCAGGCCGATTCATTCATCCTCGACCCGCACAAGTGGCTCTTCACACCCTTTGACTGCTGCGCGCTCATCTACCGGCGGCCCGAACTAGCCCGCGCAACCCACACTCAGGACGCGTCGTACTTGGACGTCATCCATGTGTCGGACGGGGAATGGAACCCGACCGATTACGCCTACCACCTGACCCGCCGTGCAAGGGGATTGCCGCTGTGGTTCTCCTTGGCCGTATATGGGCTCGAGGCCTATCGCGAGGCGGTTGAGAGCGCCGTCCGGCTCGCTCGGGACACCGCGGATTTGATCAAGGCAACGCCGCACCTCGAGCTGATCCGGAAACCGGATCTCGGCGTCGTGCTGTTTCGTCGGGTTGGTTGGGAGCCGGCTGACTACGACAAGTGGGCCCAAGCATTGCACGACGATGAGATCGCCTTCATTCCCCCAACCAAGTGGGAGGGTGAGACGGTCGGCCGCTTCGCATTCCTGCATCCACATACCCCGATGGATCTCGTCAAGGAAATCCTCGACCGAACCGCATGAGTTTGGCTGGCTATCACCTCATGAATCAGAGACTGAGAAGGGGAAATAGATGGCGCAGGCCGTACCGGTTTCCAGTAAATACGCAGTGAACTCGGAGGTGGGCCGGCTCGGCAAGGTCCTGGTCTGTGCGCCAGGTCTGGCGCACAGCCGACTGACGCCGAGCAATTGTGACGAACTGTTGTTCGACGACGTGCTCTGGGTACAAAACGCCAAACGTGATCATTTCGACTTCATGTCCAAAATGCGCGACCGGGGCGTAGAGGTTGTAGAGCTTCACGAAGTATTGGCCGAGACGATGGAGAACCCTGAGGCGAAGTCGTGGTTGCTGGACCGCAAGATCATCGCCAATGAAGTCGGCCCGGGATTCATCGACGACACGAGGGCATATCTGGACAGCCTGGATGCTCGGTCGCTGACCCGGTTCTTGATCGGGGGCCTTGCAACCGATGATTTGCCATCAGATCCTGGGTCGGCGACGATGAGCTTCGCCCGGGAGGCACTCGGAGGCCGGGAATACCTGATGCCGCCGCTGCCGAACACGCTTTACACTCGCGACACCACATGCTGGATCTACGGCGGTGTCACGATGAATCCACTCTATTGGCCGGCCCGTCACGACGAAACATTGTTGATGAAGGCCATCTACGAGTTCCACCCCGACTTCGTGGGCTCCAAGGTCTGGTGGGGCGACCCTGAGTTGGACTGGGGCCTGGCCACCTTGGAGGGCGGCGACGTCCTCGTACCCGGCAATGGTGTCGTGCTAATCGGGATGAGTGAACGTAGCTCCCGCCAAGCGATCGGGCAGGTCGCTGCCAAGCTTTTCGCCGAGGGCGCGGCGGAGCAGGTAATCGTGGCCGGGATGCCGAAGCTGCGTGCGGCGATGCACTTGGACACGATCTTCACCTTCGCCGATCGCGATCGCGTCACTGTCTATCCAGGCATCGTGGACGGCATCCATACGTTCACCCTCCGGCCCAGCGAGACCGCGCCGGGGTTCGATGTCACCCAAGAGAGTCGGCCGTTCCTGGAGGTTGTTCGAACCGCCCTCGGATTGAGCGAACTGAAGGCCATTGACACCGGCGGAAATGTCTACGACACCGAGCGCCAGCAATGGGACAGCGGCAACAACCTGGTCGCGATCGAACCGGGGGTCGTGATCGCGTACGACCGCAATACCACGACAAACTCCCTACTCCGCAAAGCCGGCATCGAGGTCATTACCATCGTGGGCGCTGAGCTCGGCCGCGGCCGAGGCGGCGGCCACTGCATGACCTGTCCTCTCATCCGCGACGCCGTCGATTACTGACCCATCGTCGCCATCGAGTGGACGGCGTTAGGATGCGGCGAAGCTGGTCCGCGATCGGGGTCCGAGATATTCAGAGGGTGGCGCTATGCCCAATGCGACACCGAACGCCAGCAACAGATTGACCCGCCCTCACTTGAATTGGCTGTCTCCGGGGAGGTTCCGACTACCAACGGCAGCAGAACCGCGCTGACTAGGCCGAATCCAGGAATGCTGGTGCGGCGGATCAATATGGTGACGCCAACGCCGCGACGAAAACGCCTACCGTGTGGGCGAGCACCTCGCATGCGTCGACGTAGATCATCGACGCATATGCAGCCGAGCCCAGCAGGCCCATCGCGCCGGCGAGCCGCTCGTCGCTGGATCTGCATACGCCCACAGTCGAAGAACGCAGATGGCAGCGTGGCGCCAGCGAACTGTTCTTTGAACGGGCCGAGTGCAACGGGACGGGTCGAGATGGACAAAGGTGCCCCGAGACGCCAAGCCAGCTCAAGTGAAGCGACGATCCCCACAACGATCCCAGCCGTACGTATCGACGAAGCCACAAGGGAATTCGCCTGCACCACTCTGATGCAGGTGATCGGAGGCGCTCCCCGCGCGGGATAGTGGGGCGCCGAGATGAATGTGTAGATCATGTCGACGTGGACCCGGGTCAGTCTGTAGGCGGCAGTAATTCCAAGCATGGCAACGACGCATCGTTGGCGGACATCCCCCCGCAGAGAGCAGGCAATCACCAACCTGAATGGCGAGGTTCAATGCAGTGGCAGGTGGCGTGACGGACGTTGGGCTCGGCAGTTTGCGCGCCATGACTGCGACGACAGGCGGTGAGGCTGGGACCGCCCGTGGCAGTCGGGACATCGTTGGCATCAAACGTGGTGTGGTTGTGGACATCCAGTTCGACGCCGCACCGACGGCCGACCGATCAAGATCGTGTCTATTGTGGATGAACAAAGCGGCCTGGGCCACCAGCAGGTGGAGGGTTTGGTCGGCTACCACCTGAACCTGCTTACGGCGGTGCTCGCAATCGGCGATCAAATGCCCAAGGCATCCGAACAGGAACGCGCAGCGGCCGAAGCGGTCGCGACGTTCAGGCAGGACGGCTTCGGCTACTTCCTGGAGATGGCCACGCGGCCACAGACGATCGGCTACGCACTGCTGGATTCACCCGTCGCGCTGGCGGCCTGGCTGCTCGACCACGACACCGACAGCTACTACAAGATCTCTCGCGCCTTCGTCGACGGGGAGCCCGTGGGCAATCTCACCCGGGACACCATCGTCGACAACATCACGCTGTACTGGCTGACCGGCACCGCAGCATCGGCGGCCCGCTCGTACTGGGAGGACGCACGAGCGCTGGGTGCAGCGCTTGCGAGCGGTCAGGCTCCTCCGGCGGTCACCGTGCCGGTCGGCTTCACGACGTTCCCCGGCGAGATCTGGGCCTCGCCGCGCAGCTGGGTCGAGGCGGTCTACCCCGACCTCGCCTACTTCAACGAGGTCGAGAGGGGTGGCCACTTCGCCGCTTGGGAAGAGCCAGATCTCTTCGCCTCCGAGATGCGGGCTGCCTTCAGCTCACTGCGCCAATGACAGCATTACCTTCGACTCCCACGAAGGTAGTGCCGGTGGCGCACCATCCCGCGGCGAGTGCCTGCGCCACGAAATTCTCGCGCGTATTCGCACCGGATAATCGCGGGTTGCATCGGACTCCATCGCAGGAA
>DATFBI010000151.1:0-17119 GCA_035253925.1 Propionibacteriaceae bacterium | reverse complement strand
CTGCGGGAAACGAACTGGCAGCGGTCGGTCAGCTGGCGTGAGGCGAAGGCGGCGATTGGGCGGCCCGAGCTTCGCGTTCACGATCTGCGCCACACGGCGGCGTCGGTGTGGCTGGCGTCTGGCGCTGATCCGAAAGTGGTCCAGCGAGTGCTGGGGCACGCCACAGCTGCCATGACGATGGACCTGTACGGGCACATGATCGACCGCAATTTGTGGGACGCGGCCCGGCGGCTCGGCGGCACCACGGGGGCACGGCCGGACAAGGGACCGGACGATGAAGATGGCACCTTGGCGAAAAGTCGCGATTGACTAGGGAAAACGCCCTGGAGCCGCCTTGGGGAATCGAACCCCAGACCTACGCATTACGAGTGCGTCGCTCTGCCGGCTGAGCTAAGGCGGCTGGTTGCTTGCGCCAAGCCGTGACTCGGCACGATCGCCAACTATATCGAGCGGTGTAACGCATGGCTAAGCGCAATTGAGGCCGGAAGTTACGAGCTGATCAGCACCGCGTCCCACCCCGCGGCTCGATATCACGCACCAGGTATGCGACGGCCAGCTGCCTGACGCAGCCGCTTTGCCCGTACGCCAGGTGCCCCTCGCCCTGGAACGTCACCAGCACACCTGATTGCAGCTCGCGAGCCATCGACTTCGCATATTCATACGGCGTGGCCGGATCGCCCGTGGTACCGATGACCACGATCGGCGGCGCTCCAGCCGCGTCGACCACGGGTTGCTTGGGAGCGGGTTTGACAGGCCATAGTGGGCAGGCCAGATCGGGGCCATTCAACTGGCCCAGAACAGGCGCTTTGCGGGAATCCACGGCTAGTCGCTCCTGGGCCACTCGGACGCTGTCGTCTTGGCTGTCCACGCAGCGGATAGCCGGAAAGGCATAGTTGAGCTGCCCGTAGTTGCCATCGCGATCCCGACGGTCAGAGGCATCGGCCAGCTCCAGCAGCCCGCCGGCATCCTTATCGAAGATCGCCGCGTTGAGCGCGTCGCGCAACCTCGGCCAGCTGCTGGTGCCGCCGTACATGGAATAGAACACAGCCTCAACGCCTTGCTGCTGGCTAAGGGTGCGTCCGCCGGATACCTCCATTGGCTGTTGATCAAGATCATTGAGGAATTCCTTGATCGTGGCCAGCACGTCACCGCGCTGAGAGCCCAGCCGACAGCTTTCCTCGGCACACCATGATGCGAAGTGATCAAGTGCGCGCTCAAACCCCTGCACCTGAGTCACGCGGGCCTTGGAATTGATGTTGACGGCACCATCAAGAACCATCCGCCCGACTCGCTGTGGAAACGATTCCGCATAGAGGGAGCCAATTTTGGTGCCGTACGAGGAGCCAAAATAGTTAATCTTGGCATCATCGACCAGGTGTCGTAGCAGATCAAGATCGCGTACCGTCTCCATCGTCGAGACGTGTTCCAGCAATACTCCGGACTCCTTCAGGCAAGATTGCCCAAACGCGGTCTGCTCCTCGATCATGGCTTGCAACTCACTGGGATCGTCCGGCGAGTTGTCCATCGTGAAGTAATGATCAAGATCATCCTTGCCGTAGCAGTTCACAGGCGTCGAGTGACCGACTCCACGTGGATCCCAGCCGATGATGTCGTAATTCTCCAGACCAGCCGCGTTGAAGTAGCCGACGTACCACACGCCAGACCCGCCCGGGCCGCCAGGATTGATGAACAGGCTGCCGAGTCGCTTGCTGGCCGTGGCCGGGCGCTTGGCCAGCATGAGGGTGATCGCCGTTCCGTCAGGCTGCGCGTAATCCAGCGGCACCAGCACCGTGCTGCAGGAAAGACCAGAACCGCAGGATTTCCACTTGAGCTGCTGCTTCTCATAGCGCGCCAGTCCCTTGCCCGGTGGCGGCTCGGTAAAACCCTCCGGCTCCACCGCGGGTATCGGCTGCAGCGGCCGACCGTCTTGTGGCAACTGCGGACTTGGCGATACCGCTGTGGAGGGGGGAGGCGCCGAAGACGCCTGACCGGCCTGGTCACTCGGCTCGGCCGAGCAGGCAGCCAGCAGAGCCAGCACCGCTGCCGCTGAGACGCCTACCAGGCGCGACCGCAGACGGCGAGCGGCGTGGAGCATACCCAGAGCGTACGCGGCGGCCGGCATGGCAGCGCAGCACCCAAGATCACGACCAGCAGCACGGCGTGAAGCGGCTTGCTGGCAATCAGTTCTCCTCGTCTTCGGACCGGCGCCGCCGCATCCGGCCCTTGCGGGGCGGACGCGGCGCCTCTCCCGCAGTGGCGCGGGACGCGAAGAGCTGGCGAGCGCCACAGGCTGCGGCCAGCGAGCAGCTCCGCGTCGCCCCATTCGCGCTCATCCGAATCACCACCGAGTCAGCCGGGACCTGATGGCCGACCACCACGCCGTCGCCATCCTCCAATGCCACCTGCTCGCCGACAGCGGGCGCGGTACGCGCAAAATCAGCGTAAAGCGGGTGCTCGTACTTCAGGCAACACATCAGCCGACCGCAGGCCCCGGAGATCTTCAATGGGTTGGGCGGCAGATCTTGCACCTTGGCCATGCGCAAGCTGACCGGCTCGAAATCCTTCAAGAAGGTGGCACAGCACAGGTCACGACCACAGTTCCCCAGTCCGCCGACCAGCCGAGCGGCATCCCGGGAGCCAATCTGGCGTAGGTCGATTCGTGCGTGGAGGGTACGGGCAAGTTCACTGACCAGCATCCGGAAGTCGACTCGATGCGGCGCAGTGAAGTAGATCACCACCAGTTGATCGAAATCGATACCCGAATCGATGAAGTCGACCGCCATCACCTTCATCGGCAACTGGTTCCGCTTGATCAACTTCTTGGCAGCCAATTTGGCCTCGGCGCGGCGCCGCCGGTTGGTGGCATCCCGTTCCAGGTGCTCCGGACCGGCAAGACCGGCGCACACGGGCAGGTCAGAAAACCCGTCTTCGGAAACCCACTCCGGCGCCCAGACACATTCTGCGACCTCTGGTCCAGACTCGGTGGGCACCAGTACACGGTCACCGACGCGGTACTCGTGGTCGCCGGGATCGAGATAGTACAGGCGACCGTACCGTTCGAACGACACTGCCATCACCCGCGGCATGGCCACAGCCTAAGGCTGAATCCCTTCTAATGTCCGGGTTCTCACGCGCTCAAACGCAGCTGAATGAGGGCGCCTGCAGATAAACCGGAAGCCCGGCAGATGCGGGTCTGCCGGGCTTCCACGGGTGGGCGTACTGGGGGGCAGGGTCCCACCCGCGCCATTCAGGCCTATTTGATCTTCAGAGTCTGCCCTATGTAGATCAAGTTCGGGTCCTTGATCGTCTTCTTGTTGAGCTTCCACAAGCCCTTCCAACCGCCCTCCACGTGGTACCGCTTCGCGATCTTGCGAAGCGTGTCACCACGCTTCACGTGAACGGTTTTGCCGGTAGAACTGTACTTCTTTTGAGTCGACTTCTTGGCGATCTTCTTCTTTGAGTCGCTTAAGTTCTGGTTTTTCGACGCTCCGGAGGTGGCTGCCGCCGATGCATTACGGTCCGCTCCCCCGTTCGACTTGGTCAATCCGGCACGTCGACTACAGACAGGCCAGGCACCCGGACCCTGACCTGCTAGTACCCGACGTGCGATCGCGATCTGTTCGGCCTTGGTTGCCAGGTGTGCTTGGCTGGCGTAGGTCTGACCGCCGTACCCCCGCCAGGTGCCAGCGGCGAATTGCAAGCCGCCGTAGTAACCATTGCCGGTGTTGATCTTCCAGTTGCCGCCGCTCTCGCACTGGGCGACCCGGTCCCAGACGGTCGGCGCCGCCGCGGCTGGTGTGGCGCCTGCGAGCCCAATCCCAGAGGACAGAGCAAGCGCAGCGCCCACGCCGATGGCGCGCTTGATGATGGTGGATGTCACGTAGGACGAGATCCTTCCCCGAGTACGCCTGTGAGGTGACCTCAGTGGGTGCGGGCGATCCTGTCCCGGCGCTCACGCGGTGTGGCAGGACCACACCGCTGTGAGCGCTTAACCCCCGGGACTCTCTCATTCCTGACACGAGAGAGATCCGATGGTTCCCCACCTCCGCTTCGCCCGGGACGATCCCGGCAAGGGCGCCGTCCAGCGGAGCTCGGCGAACGGACACGCGATCCCAGTGGCACATTGGGTGCCTCTGAGTTCTTCCCCCGGCGTTCCACTCCCGCGCGTTTATAACGAAACGGAAACGAGCCGAGGTCTACCGTAAGGCGAAAGTTCCTGTCAGCGCAACAGTTTGCGATATCAATTTGTGATATTTGCCAGTTTGCCGCGCGTTGGCGTCTTGTGACGGCTAGGAAGCTGTCTCAGAGGGACGAGGCCCGGAGAACGTACGGTCCCAGACGTAAGAAAAGGCCTGGCAACCAACCAGACCTTGGGAGGTTGTCGGAGAGGACGCTCGGGGGTTCGTCCCCTCCGGCAACCTGTGCGGCCCACGTTACTAAATAACTCGAAGAAAATGAACCCCAAACATTTTGGAACCATCTGCGCTATAGTTCGCCGCCCTGGGTGGCGCGACACCACCGGACCGGTCAGCCCTCGACGAGCCCGATCAGGGCCGCCTCCACAGCAAGCAGCGGTGCCACATTGCCCTCCAGCGCAGTACGACAGGCGAGCAGGGAATCAATGCGATGCAGCGTCGCCTCTGGTGTCGACTTTCGTGCCAGCACAGCGATCTGCGGTCTCAGATCCTCATTGATCAAGGGTGCTCCAGAGCCGGTCTGGAGACTCAGCACATCACGGTAGAAGCCAGTTAGTTCAGTCAGTGTGCGATCAATGGCATCTCGCTGAAACCGCTTCGTTCGGGCCTTCTGCTGCTCTTCCAGCTCCTTGATTGCGGCCTGTGCCTGGCGGGGCTTGGCACCTTTGGTGCCGAATCCCAAGGCCTCCTCCAGCGCGGCCCGTTCCTTCGCGTCCAGCTCGCTCGTCGCCACGGCAGCTTCCTCAGACGACATCTCAATCACCTCAGCCGCAGCAGCAAGGCAGGCGCCGAGGCCGTGCAACTGAAGAGGAATTTGCAGGATCTGCTGCCGCCGGTCTCGAGCGCCTTTGTCTCGCGCCAGTACACGTGCTCGACCGACGTGTCCCTGGGAAACCCGTGCGGCGTACGCCGCTAGCTCCGGTTCGATGCCATCGCGGGTCTCCAGCAGTCGCGCCACCGCCGGGATCGTCGGAGTCTGCAAGGTCAGCAACCGACAACGGGATCGGATAGTTGCAACCACATCGTCCGGCGTCGGTGCACACAGGATCCACACCGTACGCGGCGCCGGCTCTTCAATGCTCTTCAACAACGCGTCCGCACCGCGTTCAGTGACGCGATCGGCATCCTCGATCACGATCACCTGCCACCGGCGAAGTGTCGGACTCATGGCTGCCCGGCGAACGAGCTCGCGTACTTCGTCAACGCCGATCGAGAGCAGCTCGGTACGCACCAAGGTCACATCGGGATGCGCACCTGACAACGCGGTACGGCATTCGGTGCACTTGCCACACCCTCCCGAGAAGCATTGCAGCCCGGCTGCAAATGCTCGTGCCGCGTTCGAGCGGCCCGAGCCCGGAGGACCAGTGAGCAACCACGCGTGACTCATGGCATGGGGTTCGGCTGCCACGGCGCGCCGCAGGGTGGCGACGGCTGCTGTTTGACCGATCAACTCCGCCCAGACACCAAGATCGCCGGCAGATTCTGCCGTCACGGAATCGCTGAGCCCTGCAGTCACCTGAACAACCTTGCCACTTCCCGGTGACCCTTCGACAGGCTCAGGGCAGCACCCTTCGACAAGCTCCGGACAGCGCCCTTCGACATGCTCAGGGCGCGCCCTTCGACAAGCTCACGGCGGCGCATCAGTGCTGACGCGCCGATGAAAGCAACGGCGCAACCCGAGCCGCCACCTGGGCCGCGATCTCCTCCCGTGAGGCACGCGCATTCAGCACCAGATAGCGCTCCGGCTCCTTTCGCGCCAGCTCGAGAAAAAACTGCCGGGTCCGCTGGTGAAATCCATCACCGGCCGACTCCAAACGGTCCTTGGTGGACTTGGCGTGGACTCCATCGCTGAGCTCAGCATCCAGCACTACCGTCAGATCCGGCCGCAGATCCTCAGTCGCCCAGCGCGCAATGCCCTCCAGGTCAGTGAGCTGCAGAACTCGCCCTGCCCCCTGATAAGCCAGCATTGAGTCGACGTAGCGGTCGCACACCACAACAGCTCCGCGCTGCAACGCCGGTCGCACCACCGCAAAGATGTGCTGCGCCTTGTCAGCCGCATACAACAACGCCTCAGCGCGGGGTGACATCTCGCCGGTCGCAGGGTCCAGCACTATCTGCCTGATCATGCCTCCGACAGTTGAGTCGCCAGGCTCGAAGGTCTTCAAAACCTCGTGACCAGCATCGGCCAGCCAGGTGCAGAGCAGATCGACCTGGGTCGTCTTCCCGACCCCATCACCGCCCTCGAAGACAATGAAAACTCCACCAGCAGTGCTCACGCGCCAAGCTTCTTCTTGGTTTTCGCCCATACCTCCACGAACTCACGCCGCGAGCGGCGTACCCTCCGGTACTCCCGTTCAAAGTCACGGCCTGCCGCAAATGCCTGGGCGGGGAGCAGCTTGGCCACCTGCTCAGACGTGACCAGTTCGCGTCGATGATCATTGTGAATCTCAGCCAACAGCTGGCGAGACTTGAGTATCTGCTGCTGAATCGTGGCTGCCTCATCGGGGAGCACCTGGCCTGCGACGCCCACTACCCACTCCAGCCTTCCCATCTCCTGCCAGGCTTCCTCCCACTCCTCGTCGGGCGAGTCAACGATCAGGTGATCGGCGCACCGACTCATTCGAGCGATCGCCATGGAGACCAGCCCTACGAGCACCTCACCGGCGGGGTCGGATCGTTGATCAGCCAACCTTGGCGACCGAACGGCAGCAACTAGGCGTTCCAGCACGGTGAGATAGCGATCACTGCGCAACCGAGCAGTCAATCGATCATGACCGTCGCCGTTTGATGAGCCTCCATCCAGACTGATCCAGCCCAGCTCGTCGTAGAGATCTTCCACCCACTCCGGATCAAGGACGACAGAAAGTCCCTTCAGCTCCAGTCGCAACCGCGCAGCTTGATCAGCGAGCCGGTCAACAGCACCCAGATCGCCACCACGTATAGCAAGATCAGCTTCCACGATCTGCCGGAGCCGCAGTGCGACCAACTGAGATACGAACTTTTTAAAGGGTGCAGCTGCGTCGAACGGACCCGGTACCGGGAGATCGGTCGGCCCGGTGGCAGGCGCGCCAAGTCGGGAAACCAGCCGAGGGAAGCGCGGCACATGCGTGGCGCCACATTGCAGCAGAGTACGGTCGAGCCAGGCCACCTGCTCATCGGTTAGCCCCGGCCCAACTGGAGTGATCAACACCTCGCGATAGCGCGCAGTCGTCAGGCCGCCGCGGCGTACCGTTACCTTGTCGTCGCGCAGCAGCGCAAGCGTGGTGCCCTGATCGTCACGCAGCGCGAACTCACGCCGATCACATATGAGTGCAGCGACCGGCCCCAATGTTGCACGGCGCCGTAGCGGACGGATCATGTCGGCCAGCTCCTCGGGAAGATCGGCATGACCCATCAACTCGATGCGGTCCTTCGGCAACAGCGGATACCAATCCGGCGCCGAGATGTACCACTCGCCACGTCCATCAAGTACTCGATGGGCCAGCAGTACGCCGGAGCGAATCAGCCGATGATCAGGCGCATCCAGCAAGGTGACTGAGATCTCGTACGCGGCATTGTGGCCGGCCCTTGCCACCAAATGATGCAAACCAAGATCAGGATTGATCATGCGCGGCGCGGCTGCGCTATATGGCATGTCGTAGCAGCGCTGACCCGGCGGATTTGTGCTGGATCCGTCCGGAGATGGGGGCGGCAGGGCTGCGACGGCTACATCCTGCTTAGCCGCCTTAGTCTTATGCCGCTTCTTCTTTCCCATGGTCGAACCCTAGTGCTGTCTCGTCAGCATCGGTGGTCGCTATAACGACCATTGTTACCCGACGCTCGCGCTAGCCAGCCTTGGCGCGGATTTGCTTCGCCGGAACGCCTTTGGCGGCCGGCTTGGGAGCCGAGGAGGAACCTGCCGCCGCCCGGGTCCGCTTCGCCGCACGTTTCTTGGGAGCCGGACCCTTGGCGCGCTTTTCGGCGAGCAGCTCGGCGGCGCGTTCCGAAGTGATCGTTTCGATGTCGTCCCCACGTCGCAGCGTCGCGTTGATCTCTCCATCGGTGACGTACGGCCCGAAGCGGCCCTCTTTGATGATCATGGGACGACCAGAAGCGGGGTCAGTGCCCAGATCTTTGAGCGGCGGCTTGGCCGCGGCGCGGCCGCGTTGCTTGGGCTGCGCGTAAATGGCCTGAGCTTCCTCGAGCGTGATCGAAAAGATTTGATCCTCGCTCTCCAGCGAGCGAGAGTCGCTGCCCTTCTTGAGATAGGGCCCGTAGCGGCCATTCTGAGCAGTGACCTCCACACCGTCCACATCCTTGCCAAGGACGCGTGGCAAGCTCATCAGCTGCAGTGCCTGTTCCAATGTAACCGTGTCGATGCTCATCGATGAGAACAGCGAAGCGGTGCGCGGCTTGACACCCTTGGGCGCGTCGTCGTCGAGGATCTCTGTTACGTATGGGCCGAATCGGCCGTTCTTGGCGACGATCATGCGTGAGGTTGCAGGGTCGATGCCCAACTCGTGCTCCTCGCCCACCGGCTTGGCCAGCAGCTCCCGCGCAAGATCAATTGTCAGCTCATCCGGCGGAAGATCATCGGCAACATTGGCGCGGCGACCCTCTTCATCCTCTACATAGGTGCCATAGCGCCCAACCCGTACCACGACCTTCGGGGCGCCGGTCTCTAGCGCGTCGGGGTCGTTGATCTCAAAGGTGGAGAGTCGACGAGCATCGATCTCACCGAGCTCGGTGACTAGTCGATGCAACCCTTCCCGATTGTCATCGCCGAAGTAGAAGTCGGTCAGGACTCTGAGCCGCTCCGCGTGTCCGTCGGCGATCTCGTCCAGAACGTCTTCCATCTCGGCGGTGAAGGCGTAATCCACCAGCCTCGGAAAGTGCTCCTCCAGCAATCTGGTGACAGCAAAAGCCAGCCAGGTCGGCACCAGGGCCGCACCCCTCTTGAACACGTAGTCCCGGGCCGTGATGGTGCGAATGATCGTCGCATACGTCGACGGCCGGCCGATCTCCAGCTCTTCAAGCTTGGCGACCAGTGATGGCTCGGTATAACGAGCGGGCGGACGGGTTTCATGGCCCGATGCCGTCACCGATTCAGGTCGCAGCGACCGCCCAGCGGTGAGATGAGGTAGCCGGGTCTGCTCGTCATCGGTGTGGCCGTCGGTTTCTTCCACCGATTCCACGTAGGCCTTGAGGAAGCCGTAGAAGGTGATCGTGCGACCTGTTGCGACAAAGGTGCACAGCTCGCCGTCGCTGGGTTGGGCGTTGATCTTGACGGTGATCGAAAAGCCCTCCGCGTCCTTCATCTGTGAGGCGATGGTGCGCATCCAGATCAGCTCGTAGAGCCGAAACTGATCACCGGTGAGCCTGGTCTGGGCCGGGGTCAAGAAGATCTCGCCAGCCGGCCTGATCGCCTCGTGCGCCTCCTGGGCGTTCTTCACTTTGGATGTGTAGATTCGCGGCTGATCCGGCAGGTAGTTCGGGCCGAAGAGGTGGCGAACCTGCTCCCTGGCAGCCGCAATCGCGGCGCCGGAGAGCGTGATCGAGTCGGTCCGCATATACGTAATGAAGCCAGCCTCGTACAGCTCTTGGGCCACCGACATGGTTCGTTGAGCGGTGAAGCCGAGCTTGCGACCAGCCTCCTGCTGCAGCGTGGTCGTCCGGAAGGGGGCGTACGGCCGCCGGCTGTAGGGCTTGGATTCGACGCTCTCCACCGCAAAGGCAGCAGAGCGCAAGGAGTCTGCCAGAGCCTTCGCCTGCTCCTCGTCGAGCCGGATCAATTGATCATGGTCCTTGGTGATCAAGGATCCGCGGGAATCGAAATCCCGACCCTGGGCCACCCGCCGCTCTCCGACTCGAGTCAGTCGGGCTGGAAAGAGCGGAGGCTCGGCCTCAGCTCCAGCATCCAGGACTGCATCCAGGTCCCAGTACGAGGCGCTACGGAAGGCGATGCGTTCCCGTTCCCGATCAACAACCAGCCGAGTCGCGACGGACTGTACGCGTCCTGCCGACAACCGCGGCATGACCTTCTTCCACAGCACTGGGGAGACCTCGTAGCCGTAGAGGCGATCAAGGATGCGACGGGTTTCCTGGGCATCAACCAAATCCTCGTCAAGATCACGTGGATTGGCGACGGCCTCTGCAATGGCGGTCGGTGTGATCTCATGGAAGACCATGCGCTTTGCTGGAACCTTGGGCTTCAGCTCCTGCAGCAGGTGCCACGCGATGGCTTCACCTTCACGATCACCGTCAGTGGCCAGCAATAACTCATCGGCACCCGCCAGTGCGTCCTTCAGCGATCGCAGCGTCGCGCGCTTCTCCGGGCTGACAACGTAGATCGCCTCAAATCCGTTGTCTACATTGACGCCGGTACGCGCCCACTTTTCGCCCTTGTACTTGGCGGGGACCTCCGCAGCACCGGTCGGCAGGTCGCGAATGTGACCACGGCTGGACTGCACGACGTATCCGTCACCCAGAAAGCTGGCGATCTTGTTCGCCTTGGTCGGGGACTCGACGATCACAAGTCGCCTGCCCCCTGGCTTCGCTGCCACCAGCACTCACTTTCTATCAATCAAACTCATCTATCTAGCAAACTGATCTCGCGCGCGACCGACCATCATCAAGAACGGATCGATGAGTTCAGCGCCCGATAAGCTCAGCACCCGCCCCCAGCGCGCTTACTCTACGGCCCGCGATCAACTACAAGCCAAAACGCCGCCGTTTCGGGATGAATTCCACGCACCCGGTGGCTCTGCCCGATGCACCTCCGTTGGGGCTTCCTCCCCATACCCCCGGATGCGGCTATCCCGGATAGCGGCTGACAGGATACCCGGCTGCAGGTGGGAGGCCTGTTTGATTCACCGGCCGCTTGAGTGGCTGGTAGTAAGGCTGAATGCCAGCCCGTCTGGCCTGCCAGAGGACTAAGGCCAGCGCGATGCCGCTTACGACCAGAGCCAGCACCAGCATCATTGGAGTCCCGGTGCTCTGCGGACGGACGAATGCCTCGGACCAGCCTCCAAAGATCATCACGACAAAGAATGACAACACGTTGTTGACCGCATGTATCGCAATGGCGGCTTCTAGGCCGCCGGTTCGCCAAGTGGCGATCCCAGCTGCCAAGCCAAGGCATGCGATGGTGCCAAGAATCCACGGGTCAGGGCTCAGGTGGGCCGTAGAAAAGGCCACCGCCGACACGATCAGCGAGGCGACCAGCCCGACCATGGGCCGTGCAAACCAAGCTCCGACGTTTTGCATGATCCAACCCCGGAAAAGGTATTCCTCCCCCGCTGCCTGCAACGGTGTCATGAGCAGCACGATGACCAGCAGCACCGCCCACTGATCTGGGGGCGGGGACGTGGCGGGTTCCGCCAGTGCCGCCAATCCGGCGTAGAGCGCCCACAGGGGCAGGATCACGGCGACGCACCGCAGCAGCCATTTCCATCGGATCCCACCCGCGACAGATGACAGAAACCGTGGTCGGATGCCGTGCACGATCCAAATCGACAGTCCGCTGGCCGGGATGAAGACGATAAGTGAGAGATTCAGGTAGATGAAGCCGATCGGACCGAGGTTGGTGATGTCCATTGTTGCGATGAGGTCCGCACCGGTAATCCAGACCGCGATGAGCACGGGCACGATCGCGAGCCCCATCATGACCAACGCCAGCGGGATGACCAGCAGTAGACAGAGCAGCGGCTTCCACCAGCGATACAAGGGCCCGCGAAGCATCTGCTGGTACGGCCGAGGGCCGTCAGGCAATGCGCTAACGGGTCTCGCGGGCAGCGCAGGCGGCGGTGGCGGGTACGGGGTCGGGTAGCCGTACGGTGGCCGTGGTGCTGACGGGCCGTAGCTAGCTGGTCCCAGTTGGGTCGGTTGGGGGGTCGGCTGTGGCGGCGGATACCCGGCTAGTGCAGGGTCGGGCTCGTAGGCCTGAGGTGGATGCTGGTCGAAGCCGCGCGTGAAACCGTCGCCGGAAGGGTTACTGGTCATCGCGATCCAGTGTGCCTTGCGTGCGGGATCGGGCAGGCACCCGCGACCGGCATCCCTCATTTAGCTAGTTTGTCAACCTTTGTCTCGGATTGCTTCATTGCGACCTCAGCCTTTTGTGCCGCTGGCAGTTCTTTTTCCGTCGGCGGTTCTTTTTCCGCCGGCAATACCTCCGGGGGCGCCGGCTCGCTTGGTTCGCTCGCGATGGAAACCTCGCGCCGGGTGCTGATGGTCACCATGACGATGATGATGAGCACGGCGACACCAGCGATGATGTAGCGCACCGGGGAAGGCGTTGTGCTCAGTGGCGACATGGCGACCACGGCCGGTGCGATGAGCAAGGACACCAGGTTCATCACCTTGATGAGCGGGTTGATCGCCGGTCCTGCGGTGTCTTTGAACGGATCGCCCACCGTGTCGCCGATAACCGTGGCCGCATGGGCAACCGAACCCTTGCCGCCATGGTGACCGTCCTCAACAAGCTTCTTGGCGTTGTCCCATGCGCCACCTGAGTTGGCCAGGAAGACCGCCATCAAGGTGCCGGTGGCAATGGCACCGCCAAGGTAACCAGCAAGGGCGGGGGCGCCCAGACCGAACCCGACCGCGACGGGAGCACAGATTGCCAGCAGCCCTGGCGTCGCCAGCTCGCGGAGGGAGTCCTTGGTGCAGATATCGACGACCTTGCCGTACTCCGGCTTGCCGGTGCCCTCCATGATTCCGGGAATCTCACGGAACTGACGGCGTACCTCGAAGACCACTGCGCCCGCGGCACGACCCACAGCGCTGATCGCCAGGCCGGAGAACAAGAACACCACAGCCGCGCCGAGCACCACACCCACCAAAGTCTGTGGCGCAAAGACGACGGCCTCCTCGATGAACCGGCCGTAGGCTTCGGCCAGCACGGTACGGATGGCGTCGGTGTAGGAGCCGAAGAGTGCAGTTGCAGCAAGTACCGCGGTCGCAATCGCGATGCCCTTCGTAATGGCCTTTGTGGTGTTGCCGACCGCATCCAGCTCGGTCAGTGCCTGGGCGCCAGCGCCGTGCACGTCGCCAGACATCTCCGCGATGCCCTGCGCGTTATCCGAGACTGGGCCAAACGTGTCCATCGCAACGATGACGCCAACGGTGGTGAGCAATCCGCAGCCGGCAAGGGCGATGGCAAAGAGACCGATGACACCTGAACCGCCAAGCAGGAAAGCACCGTAGACGGCCGCGCCGATGACGATCGCGGTGTAGACCGCCGACTCCAAGCCAACAGAAATGCCGGCAAGCACCACGGTTGCCGGGCCGGTGAGTGAGGTCTTACCGACGTTATGGACTGGGCGGTCCTCGGTACCCGTGTAGTAGCCGGTGAGGCTGAGGATGAGGACTGCGAGCACGATTCCGATGACGACTGCACCGACCGCGACAATTCGCGGATCGTCGATCAGTCCGTATTCAACGTCAGCCGGCAGGTTGAGTGCTGCAAACGAGGAAGGCAAGTACGCGAAAGCGGCGATGGCCACCAGCACAGCGGAGATGGCCGCAGAGATATAGAAGGAGCGGTTGATCGTCCGCAGGCCGTTCTCCCCTGCCCGGGGGCGGGTTAGGAAGACACCAATGATCGCGGTAATGACGCCGATTGCTGGGACGATGAGCGGGAATACCAGCCCCGCCTCGCCGAAGGCCGCCTTACCAAGGATCAGAGAGGCGACCAGCATTACGGCGTAGGACTCGAAGAGATCGGCTGCCATCCCAGCACAGTCGCCGACGTTGTCGCCCACATTGTCGGCGATCGTGGCGGCATTGCGAGGGTCGTCCTCGGGAATGTTCTGCTCGACCTTGCCGACTAGATCGGCACCGACATCGGCAGCTTTGGTGAAGATGCCGCCGCCGACACGCATAAACATGGCAAGCATGGCGGCTCCGAAGCCGAAGCCCTCAAGGATGGTCGGGGCATCACCGCGGAAGATGAAAACCACAAGAGCGGCACCGAACAGGCCTAATCCAACGGTCGCCATACCGACATGCGCGCCGGTACGGAAGGCGATCTTCATGGCCGGGTCGCGGCCCTCGTTACGGGCCGCAGCTGCCACTCGTACATTGGCCCGAACTGCCAGCCACATCCCGAGGAAACCGATCAGGGCAGAAAACGCCGCTCCGGCAAGGAACGCGACGGAGCGGCTAATGCGCAATGTCAGGCTGCTGAAATCAGCGCTGTCGTGGACTGGCAGCAGCAGCAGCAGGAAGAAGGCAGCTACCGCGAACACACTCAGCGTGCGGAACTGGCGGCCGAGATAGGCACTCGCACCCTCCTGCACGCCGCGAGCGATGGATTGCATATTGGGAGTGCCGTCATTAGCCGCGAGTACTTCGCGACGGAAGATCATCGCCATCACAACGGCAAGTAGCGCGATTACGCCTACCACTGCGACAAACGTCAGGTTGACTCCCGACAAGCTAATAGAAGTCACTTCCATGGGAACTGGAAGTAGGGACATGCATCGTCCTCCTGAGACATTCGACACTCGCGGCTACTGCCCTTAGCCGCTCGCGAAGTCTAACCACAAGTAGCACTGATTTCGTTGTCGAGGCGTGTACGCGGACATCCCGATCAGCTCTGCGGCCAGCCGATCCGCGTTCGCAATGAACGCCAGGGTAGGGTGGCCTGCTGAACCCGCTAGCGACGATTGGGAAAACGCCTCTTCGCGTCGCTGCCCGTAGAGCGTACCCCAGGGAATAATGACGCTATGGTCGTGCTCGCTGTAATCCTCCTTGTCTTGGTGGCAGTGCTCGTAGTCGCGATTGTGGTCAGCAACCCTCAGCCCTATGAGTTATCCATATTTGGAGCGATCATTCCGGCGAACGCCGCGGGCATCTTTATTACCGGTGCGGTCACCATGGCAGTCACCCTCCTGGCGGTGCTGCTCCTGCGTACGGGCATTCGCCGAGCCCGAGCCCGGCGCAGCAAGCTCAAGGCGCTGGAAGCCTCCGACGAGGCTGCGACGAGCGGGTCGACCCCAGCAGAGACCTCGACGACAACGACCACGACCAAGACCTCAAGCACAACGGTCACAAGCAGACCCCTTGAGCCCGAAGCTTCCAAGGAAAAGTCAGCCCCCGATCTGGACCGGGAGTCTTCGACGACGCCCGCCGAGCGGCAGGCGATGCTCGAGGAGGCCGATGAGCTGACGAGGGAGGAACCTCAGAAGTGACCTGCCTGAAGCTTGCCGAAAGCTGAAACTTGCCGAAAGTGGTCGGAGACGACGGGGGTAAAACGATTTAGAGCTTGCCGCCGGTGACCACTTTCGCTTGGGCGGTGGTCCGTAGAGACTCCTTTACTCCGCTTATCGCACTGGACCGGCATGCGCCTCAGCGGCCACCATCCGCGGCAACTGAGGAATGCGGGTACGCGCCGCCACTGAGACCCGTACCGTGACCACGAAGTTGATCACATCGCCTACCAGGTCACAACGGTCCAGTCGCGCGCCATTCTGCCGAGCGGTTTGCCGAGCTTGGACACATCCGTCACGTCCTTGCTCGAATGCCGCTGCCCCGCTCAGTGCACTGAGGTCAGCCGCTGCTCGGGCGCGGTGATAGCCGGTTGCATAGCCGGCAATCACCAGAGCGGCGCTGCTCAGCGCAAGGACCACGGCGATTATCCCGATCATCAGGACCGATGCGCTGCCGCATTCGGAGCGCACCGGCCTCCTCGTCGTCACTCCACTCCTCCAGTCGCCACTCCTCCAGTCGCCGGTTCTGGGACGACCTGCGCTCGAGCCTCCAGCGGGACCGCGGCCAGCCATCGACCCAGCGGCCGAGCCTTCACTCGAACATCGACTGTGACCAGACCGGGACGCTTCTGGATCGTGATCATGGCGCCGGAAGGGGCTCCGGCCTTGGCCTTGGCAACCGCAGCACCGTCAGCGCGAGCCACCTGCCTGGCAATAGCGGCCGCCGCATCGACACACCGCAGCTGGGTGACAACCAAATAGATTCCCCAGCACATCATCGTCAGCACGACGAACCCTGCCACTGTCGCGACGGCCATTTCGGCCGTCACCATGCCCCGTGCGTCCCGTGCGTCCCGTCCGTTCCGCGCTCTGATCGCGTGCAAGCTCACGACTTCCCACTCGGCAGCCTCGACCTCGCATCACTTGAGGTAGTCGGAGAACGAGCGAATCACCATCAAGATGAAATTCAGCAGCGCGTCCTCGACCTCGCCGTTTGTCACGATTGCCAGCAGCACTCCAGCGATCGCGACCGCGGCAATAATCCCCACCGCCCACTCTGCGCTGACCATCCCTCGCTGGTTGCGACGGCTGGGCGGCCCTGCGACCGGCTCCTCGCAACCGCTATGACTGCGGCCGGAAGCGATCGCATCGGCTACGGAGATGTCTTGGGTCATGATTCCCTCCTCGGGCGTATCGCACACCATTCCCATTTGGTGTGGCATCGGTTGGATACGCCTGGAGTCTGCTTATGGATGACCGAATCGTGCGCCCGGCCCGACAATCTGTTGACACCACTCAGAGCACCTCGGCAGCTGTGGATATCTACCATCTCCACCGACTTATCCGAATGCATTGAAGACCGCCGACACCACAGCCGGCACGATGCCAAGCAGCATGAATGACGGAAGGAAGCAAATCATCATCGGCAGCACACTCCGTACGAGTAGGATCGACTTTTGGTACATTAGTCCCAGACGACAGGAAGACCGAAAGACGGGAAGATCGGACCATGCGGGCTGTGATCTACGCGAGGATCTCAGAAGATCACGAGAAGGCGGAGTCGGTGCCGACCCAGATTGCGAACGGCGTCAAGCACGCCGAGCGGGCGGGCTGGGACGTGGTCCGGGTCTTCAAGGACGAGGGCAGATCCGGCCACACCGGCGAGGCGCGTCCCGGGTTCGAGGAGATGATCAAGTTCCTCGGCAGGGGGCAGGCGGACGTGCTGATCGCGCG
>DATFBI010000150.1:0-5886 GCA_035253925.1 Propionibacteriaceae bacterium | reverse complement strand
CTCGGCTTGAATTTCAGGCGGCTCGTTCTCCAGAAGCTGAGTGAGGTGAGTGTTGGTCATCACCTCTGCGTCCTCCTCGAGTGCGACCGCGACTCGCTCCTTGTCAGCGGGCGGCAGCACAATGCTGTTTTGAGCCAGATTGGTGAAGCTGAAGGCGAGCGTAGCCAGCATGATTGCGCCGGCGAACGCCAAGCCGAAGGACAACCCAAACGATCCAGCGGCGGAATTGACTCCGGCGGCCTCACTGACTCGTTCCTCTGAGATCGGGGCAAGTGTGTAGTTGTTGAGCTGCGATACCAGTAGGCCGAGGCCCGATCCGGCAAGAACCATGGGAACGAGTAGGTACCAGCCGGAATCGGCCCGCGGCACGATCGGGATCAGCACCACCATCCCGATAGCGAGCAACAGAAAGCCGGCCCGAACGATGGTGCTGGGTCGGCGCCTACCCGCCCGGCGCCCCGCGAGCATGGCGATGACGAACATGCTGAGTGAGAGGGGCGCGATTGACAAGCCTGCCTGCAGCGCGTTGTACTCCAGCACCATCTGCAGGTAGATGGGCAAAGCGATCATGGTCCCGCCGAGGGCGATCTGCTGCAGCATCTGCTGCGAGATGCCCAGCCGGAAGTGCTTGGACTTGAATAGATCTGGATCGATCAGAGTCGGTCTTTCTTGCTGCTTGCGACGGATGAGCCACCGGGCCAAACCGGCGAGGGCGATGGCACCACCGGCCAGGATCGCCAGCACATACTCACCACCCTCTTGCCAGACGAGGATGCCGAGCACAATGCCGCCCATCCCTAGGACTGAAAGCAGCGAACCGACGATGTCCACCTCGCGCCGCCCGGTGTAGGGCACGTCATGCACCAGCTTGATGCCTGACAGCACAACGATGATGATCACGAGCTCGAGCAGGAACGCGATTCGCCAGGAGAGGAACGTGGTAATGAACCCGCCCAGCAAGGGCCCGACCGCGGCCGCAATCGCCGCGGCGGCACCGACCATGGCGTAAACGCGCTTTTGAGCTGTTCCCTGGAAGTTGCCATGAATCAGGGATTGCATGGACGGGAGCAGCAGAGATGCGCCGATACCGCCGATGATTGCCCAGAAAACTACGATGGCGAACAGATTCTGTGCCAGCGTCATGGCAGCCGCACCGATGGCGTACCCGAGCAAGCCGAGCACGTACGCGCGCTTGCGTCCGAAGAGATCGCCGACCTTGCTGCCGATCAAGATGAATGCGGCGGATACCAGGGCCTCCAGCGCGATTGCCGACTGCACGCCGCTGACTGTCGTCTCGAGATCCCGTACCACGGCGGAGATGGAGACATTCATGATCGACGTGTCCACCACCAACACGAACATGGCCATCGCCAGCAAGACGGCGAGCGCCTTGTTCATAGGTGTCTCGTCGGTGGCACTGACTCGTTCGGCTTCGGTCACGGGAGTCTCATATTCAGTCTGACGATTTGGGCTTCGAGTCGTGCAATTTCGATGCGCCGATTCTTCACAGCAGACATGGGTTATCGATTCACCCGTGACGGGTGATCAGCGAACCCCACCCAGCGGCCTACCGTCCATCCGGTGACCAAAAGTGGTCAACTCTGATTTGGAGGCAAATACATGGCAAGCACGCAGACCGTCAGCCCTTGGGCTCACGGCTTCGCCGTTTTCGCTGGCGTGATCATGATCGTCGGTGGAGCGTTCCAGGCCCTTGAGGGCCTCGCGGGCATCGTGAGAGACGAGTGGCTCGTCGTCCTGCCTAACTACATCTACGCCTTTGACCTCACGGTCTGGGGCGTGATTCACCTTTTGGTCGGCCTGGCGCTGGTCGTGATCGGAGCATCCCTGCTCCGGGGCCAGACCTGGGCTCGAGTCGCCGGCATGATTGTCGCGGTCATTTCAGCGATCATCAACTTCGTCTGGCTGCCGTACTCGCCCTGGTGGGCGCTAACGGTGATAGCAATCGACTTCCTCATCATCTGGGCGTTGGCCGCATACCTGCGCCAGCCGGTAGGGATGCCGTCGCAGGCTAGGAATGCAACCGCAGAAGATGGGCACACAACGCCACAAGATAGGCAGGCAGCGGTTTCGTAAAACTTTCTCGCACTGTGTGCACGGCGCGTACCCGTGACGCACAAGGAAGGAGCGGTGGTGTATGAGATAACACTGCATAGCCCACCGCCGTCGAACCTGCCTGCGAGGTTTTCCACGATCACACTGCAACCCGCGCCAACTGTGACTGTTTTGTCTAAACGAGTGGCGGATCCTGTCGAAGTCGATTGGCTCACCGAGCGGTTGCGCTCTCTAGGGATCACACCGTTGGAGGTACGCGCATCTCTTGGTCGCTACGAATTTCGAATCCAGGGGCGGCTAGGCCGCTCGATCTTGCGCTACCTGCAGTGGGCCTGGCGATTTGAACAGGAACGAACAGTAGTGCGTGTTTCAGCAACGCCGGAAGAGCTGCGAGAAATCTTGGAGCAATTGGCCGGAAGTGGCCTCCAAGTTGACCGCTGCGTACGCTGCAAAGCCGCCTAAAACCCTCGGTTGGGGGAGAAGCCGGGCATTACGCTGACTGCCATGTCGGCATTCGGCACAAAGCGAGAGGTTCGCCGTGAGCTTTCCTCACGGTCGGCCGTATTCGCTCTATGCCTCGGCAATGCCGTGGAGTGGTACGACTTCGCCCTGTACGGGGCGTTCGCAACCGTCATTGGACCGCTCTTCTTCCCCGCCGAAGACCACTCCACGGTCATGTTGGCTGCCTTCGCAACCTATGGCACAGCGCTGATTGTCAGACCCATCGGCGCTCTGCTATTCGGCCGCATGGCCGACGCCCGCGGACGCCGCGCGGTCATGGTGCCGGTCATTCTGATCATGGCAGGAGCGACCGCGGCCGTCGGATTTCTGCCGAGCTATGCAGTCATCGGCGTTTTGGCTCCGGTCATTTTGATCTTGCTCCGGGCGACGCAGGGCCTCGCCGCTGGCGGCGAACTAGGCGTGGCCGGTGCGTTCATTTTCGAGAGGGCAGAGAGCCGCCACCGGGGCGAGCTGGCTTCCTGGCATACCAGCACTCTGGCGCTCGGCCTCGGCTCTGGCATGGCTCTTGCCGCACTTCTGTTTCTGGTCGAGCGATCGAGTCCCACAGAAACTGGCTGGTGGCGGCTGGCTTTCGTCCTGGCGCTTCCCTTAGGCCTTGTCGGCATGTTTGTACGTCGTCGAGTGAGTGAGACCAGCCAATTTCTCGCGGTGTGGCAAGCCGGGCAAATGATCAAGCGCCCGATCCCGGCGCTTTGGGCGAACCACCGCCTGGCCGTGATCAGAGGATTCGCACTGATTGCCGCGGGATCCCTTGCTTTCAACACCTTTTTCATCTTCATGCCAAATCATTTGGCAGCCACCATGAGGCTCGACATTGCGTCCACTTTGTCCATATCGGCGCTGATGCTGCTGGTTGCGGCGGCGGCGGCGGTCGCTCTGGGCCGTCTGTCTGACGTCGTCGGACGACGTCCAGTGGCCATGTTGTCGACGGTCGCACTTGCCGCGCTGGCAGCCCCAATGTCAGTCGTCGCGAGCACATCACGGCTCGGTCTGCTGCTGGCTCAGATGCTCATTGGTGCGGCGATGGCCGGTGTGCTATTGGTCGCGATGGTAGGTGAGCTGTTCCCAACGCGGCTACGATCCACCGGGATGTCAATGACTGCCGGACTTGCGAGTGCACTCATTGGCGGCACGGCACCGGCCATTGATCAAATACTTGTCACGGCACTCGGCCGTGATATTGCACCAGGCGTGTACGTCAGTCTGGTGGCCTGCTTGGCATTGGTTGCGTTGTGGCGCTGGCCCGAAACCGCATTCAAGCCAACCACTTAACTGCGCCCTCAGCGCTCATCGCGGTTTGGTACCTAACTGACCTCACGACGTATCTCAATCAGATCAATGCCGGCGTCCCGCAGCGCGTCGATCAGGCCCCAAAGGGCGGAGTCGTCCAGTTGCGTTGCGTGCAGGATCGTGCCACCGGGTTCAACGGAGTCGATCTGATGAAAGTTTTCAAGTAGCTCCAGGGGCACAGCGCCTGCAATTCGGATCTCGTATGTCGACTTCGCCATCGGTGCCTCGATTGTCAGTGAATGCAGCTACCATGCCTGGGTTGCGAGCGCCGCGCTTCACCCGCTTCGGGTGAGTCGGCTCATGCTTCATGCTGAGGTACGTCCTGCGCAGTCGGGGCCCGCAGCTTTGCTGGCAGTATTAGCGCGGCAGCCAGTCCAATCAGACCAACCGCTGCGAGTGATGTCATCGCAAGCCCGTACGCGCGTTCCGGTGTTGCGGTGATGCCAGCAACCAGAATTGTGCCGGCGATTGCGGTTCCCAGGCTGGAACCGAGGTTGGACACACTCCGGGATAAACCAGAGATCTCGCCCTGCTGACTCTCCGGGAAACTGGACTGCACGACATTGACCGAGGGCGTCAGCATCACGCCAAGGCCGAGACCAATGAGAAGCAGGCCGGGCGCGAACGCCCATGCTGTGGGAGAACCGCTCACCAGCAACAACAAGACCGCAACACCGCCAATGGTCAGAATGAATCCGGCAACGATGAGCGTCCGCTGTGACCGCCGCTTAGCAAGACGCTCGGCGGCGAGCGAGGACACCAGCAGCCCAAGGGTTGCGGCGGTAAAGATCACGCCAGTCTGGATGGCGTCGTAGCCCCGAACGACCTGCAGATAAGCCGAGACCACAAACGAGGTTCCCAACAACATCACCCATTGGGTGTTCTGGGTCACCAGGCCGAGATTTGAGGTGCGATTGTGGAACAGGCTGGTCGACAGCAGCGGTTCCTTGCCGGCTTTCTCCTTCGCGCGTGTGGAGCGGAAGAACAATGCGAGAATGCCAGCGCCGGCGACGATCAAGATGATCATGAGCCAGAGGTTGTTGTCGGCTGCCAGGATGCCCATTACGACAAGTACCAGGCCAACCGCCGAGAGGATCGCGCCGCCGGTGTCGAACGGCATCGTGGGATCTGCCGGCAGCGGATCAGTGATCTTGCGACTGAGCAAAACGATGACCGCAATGACGAGGGCTTGGAAGATGAAGGCGGCGCGCCAGCTGATCGCGGAGGTGATCAGGCCACCGATGAGCGGGCCTGCTGCGGCGCCGATGCCCCCCAAGGCGCTGATCACGCCAAAGGCACGAGCCCGGGAGGTGACTTCGGTGAACAGCAGGGTGGTGAGGATATAGACGGGCGGGATGAGCAGGGCAGTACCGATCCCTTCCAGGATGGAGTTGCCGAGGATCAGCAGGCCCAAGCCTGGAGAGACGGCGCTCAAGATGGCCCCAATCGCGTACACGACAAGGCCCACCATGAAGCATCGCTTGCGGCCGTAGCGGTCGGTCAATTTGCCGCCTGGGATCATCAGCGCTGCCATGACCAACAGGAAAATCGTGATCGCGACTTGAATGCCCTGGACGCTAGTATTCAGGTCCTCGCTCATGTCGGTGATCATTACGTTCATGTTGGAGCCGGCGAAGCTGCAAATGAACTGAGCGAGGGCCAGTGGTGCTAACACCGCTCGCAAAGCGGGCGAGGACGACGCTCCCGATGCGCTTGAACTCACTCTTCCACCTGCTTCGAGAGTCGATTGGCCTGCGGACACCCCGCTGACGCATCCTCGCATCCAGCAGAGTGCCATCAATCACCCCGTACGGGTGAGGTTTAGGCGACGCAGGTGGCGGAGCATCATCACATCCGACCCTGAGGATTTGAGGACTGATGTCGAACTACCCACTCATCGCTGACCACGGTCTCATCGGAAACCTGCAGACTGCAGCACTCGTCAGCACCGACGGCACTATCGACTGGTTCTGCGCGCCGCGTTTCGACTCGCCAAGCATC
>DATFBI010000149.1:0-12860 GCA_035253925.1 Propionibacteriaceae bacterium | reverse complement strand
AACACGATGCGCATCAAGAGCGCGGTGGCCTCACTTGCTCCGCTGACAAGCCCGACAAGTACCGCGGAGGCACCGAGCGAAGCCAGCAGCGGTCCCGTGACAGAGCGAGCTCCCTCGTACACCATGTCGGCAGCCAGACTTACGACACCGAATCCGATGACGGTGCGCCACGGCGACCAGGAACGCCGAGCAACACCGGGAGCGCCAGCTGATGAGAGATAGCTTGGTCTTCTAATACCTGCGCGGGGAGGGGTGTTGTTCATCCGATCGGTTTGGCGCGCTCACCATCGTGCGCTGCTTGCACAACCGACAGTATGGTCTCCGCAACAACCCGGGCGTACTTGCGACTGGAGATCAAGGACTCGTGGCTGGCGCCTTGGACAATTTGAAAGCTTGCATTCGTCGTCAGCTCGGCCAGCTCGCGCTGCAGAGCTGTCAGCAGCTCACCTCCCACGGGCTGCTCGCTGACCGCGATAACTGCCAGGGGCAGGTCGCCGAGCGGCGCGGCAGCATTCAGCTGCTCACGGCTCACCGACCATGATCGCATTTGGGCGGCCTCGGCAGCGGCGTAGCCGGGCAACGCGGCGCCTGCCCGCAACTCGGCTGCCTGCCGCAAAGGCAACCCGGCGGTGATCCGACGCGAAAAATTGAGCAGGCGCAACAGACCGAACCAGCCGAGCCAGCCCATAATCCGCTGCGACACCTCAAGAATTTGATCAGCATGCGGTGTCGGCCAGCGCACCCACTGATCTGGATGGGACGCGTCGACCAGCACCAGCCCAGCGGTCAGCTCCGGATAGAGATCAGCAAAGGCACGCGCTGTCAGGCCCCCGAAGGAGTGCCCGGCGAGCAGGTACGGCGGCTCTAGACCAGCCGCACGGAGCGCATCCCGTAGCTCCATCGCAATAGTTTGGGCATCGCGCTGACGGCGAGAGGGCCGGCTCCAGCCCAGCCCGGCGCGGTCGTACGCCACGTTTCGAACGATGGGCGCCAGCTCTTCTTGGACCCAGTGCCAGTTGGGCGAGAAAGATCCCATTCCGGCCTCCAGCACAACGGTCGGTCCGTTCGTGTCAGGCCCTCGTACTTGTAGGTGCATGGGATGGCCCTCGACATTGACGAGTAAGCCGGGCGCCGGAAAGCGCCGACGATCACGAACGGTGAGAGCTTGCTGGACCGCCGCAGCCGATCCCGTCAATGCAGCCACAGCAAGCGCGACCCGGCTCCATCTCATCCCATTCCACAAGGACTGGCTATTTGGACCTATCTGACGTCACCGTCGTCGCTGAGCTCTTCCTCGTCATAGCCGGCCGCTCGATCAGCCTCAGCCGAATCGACATCATCTTCGCTCGTCTCGTTGACAACGCGCTCTGGTGGTTGGTTCCGGTCGGAGTCGGAGTCGTAACCCGCACGGGCGTCGCTGCTGGCCGAGGTCTCCTCTTCGTCAAACCCCGTGTCGCCACCAAAGGTTGATTCGCTCATTGAATCCGCCCCTCCCATGTTGCGTCGAGCTGCTCGTGCAATTTTGCGACGAGCGCAGCTAAACACATACCCGAGTCCAGGCGTCTCAACCGGCACCGCGTACGGGCCGAGCTCTGCATAGGTTGCTAACGGTCTGCACAGGTTGCAACCTGTGCAGACCGCGAGGAGCCTACGTGAACGTAGGTTTCCGCACTGGTCCGAGTGAGTTCCGATTGGCTTCTAGCGCCTTGCGAGTAATCCACCTATGTAACCGGCGATACAGCCGGCGAGCACGAGGATGGCTCCGCGGGCCGGCGTAATGCCATCACCAGCCACAGCGAATAGCACAAAAGTGCCGATGAGCAGCACGCCGGCGAACACCGCCGCGACCTCGGTCAACCGACCAGAGCGGCCTGTCATTCCCAAGATCATCAATATTGCCAGCAGCATGATCACCAGTCCAACCGAAATCAAGAACTCGGCGCCGCGGAGATTGATGCTGTAGCCGAAGGCCTGCGCAAAAGTATCGATGTCGAGATCAACACCGCGTTGATCACTGACTGCCCGCCAGGGCAGCAGGACGCCCAAGATCATTGCCAGTGCGCCGAACAACGTCAGCAGCAGTCGTGCCAGCGGCCGGCGTTCGTCGCCTGTGAACTCAACGAGGCTGCCCTCGACCGGAACATCTAATCGCCCGTCGGCTTGCCGCTCTGCGGGCGACTTGATGGCAGCGCGCGATGATGAATCAACCAGCCAGCCCGACGCGTCCGAAGCACCGGCCGTTTGTACGAAGGTGATCACTGTGCCGGCTCGACGGCTGCGGTCAACAGCCGACACAGTAAGCGGGCGCGTGATTTCCTGGCCCGGCTCGGGTGGCGTCGCCGTCAAAGTCACCAGAACCGATCCCGATGCTGCCGGCCCTAGCTCGAGGACTGCAGGTTCGAAGTGGAAACGGACTGCCCTTTCGGGATCCGAACCGGTGAACCGAAGATGCACCGGATGGTTGCTGCCCGAGTTATCCACCACCACCCTGCACGTAGCGCTGTCGCGGTCGCGTACCCGAAGCACACTTGGCTCAGCGTGCAGTCGGACCGGCACGTCCTGAACCGGCACGGTGATCAAAACCGGAAGCACCGCATGTGCTGGCGCCTGACTCAGAGATCGAATGCGCAGCCTGACCAGAATCTGTTGTGCCGGCACCAGGGTTGGCGAGACCACTCGCATGATCACTGGCAGTGCCTCCTCGCCACCAGGGATTACGCGGATCTGGCTCGACTCGACCTCCAACCACTGTGGTGCGCTGGCAGGCTCCACGGCATAGCCATCGACCATCGCCGATGTATTCATCACTTCCATATGCAGAACGGCCGGCTCACCAGTCGCCGATACCGTGACTTCACGTCGCGGCACGGCGATTCGGAAAAGACCTTCAGTGTTGTCAGCGATATCGCCGACGTACTCCGCCATTGCCGCCCAGATTCCCTTACGTTGCCGGAGTCGGCCGTTCCAGGCCTGCAATATGCCACGACAGCCCGCGGTGCCGATAGCTCAGCGCGAGCCCCGCAGTCTGTGCTGTCTCGATCATCCCGGAGGGTGGATGCACGAACGCTCGGAAGTCGCTGCGACGTAAGCGATGCAGCAGATTCTCGCAACGGATCAGCATTCGGGTGAACAGGTTCCGCGGCGGGTAGGAGAAAACGAGGAGCCGCATCGCGTGGCTGGCGGCCTCTGACATCAGACGCTGGTAGTTCGGATAGCAGCACACAACTCTGTGCAGCACGACAACATCTGCCGGCTCCACTTCATCGGGCGATGCTGCAATATCGACGAAGCGACGCTGAACCCGATCCGCCATTCCGGAGCTTTCCAACAGCGCTGTCGCCTCCGCCTCGTAATTGCGCGAAATCTCAAGGTTCGTTGCCTTGCGAGCGCCTCGAGCCAGCAGCTCAATCTGGATTCCACCTACTCCCCCGCCGATCTCCAGGATTGAGGCGTCACGGATGCCGCGGTCGGTCAAGAAGGACACCAGCCGACGCTCCGTGGGACCGAGGCCTCGCTTGCGATAGCTACGCGCGACCCGCTTAGCAAACTTGTCGCTGAATACCGTCTGGTAGCCAGTGCGGCCGCAACAATCGCTCATGGCTTCAGTGTGCTCTCAATCTGCTTAGAGATTCACCCCTCGACGTTTCGGCAGGTGGTCAGGCGATGCAGCGCGAGGTGCGGCATGATCACTCAGAAAGCGATCGGAGGGCCAAATGGCGGCGAACCGCATGGAAGACCTGGAAGAGAATGCCTGCCTGGAGCTGCTGAGGGAACATCATTTCGGTCGAGTGGCTTTCGTGGAGCAGGCCGATAGACCGCCGGTGATCACGCCCGTGAACTATCTAATGCATGGCGAGGCCGTGGTCTTTCGGACTGATCCGAACAGCAGGCTGGGCGACGCGCTTCGCTCCGCAACAGCCGCGTTCGAGATAGACGGAGTTGACGAACGCGACCGAACGGGCTGGAGTGTCGTCGTGGTCGGCCGGGCAGAGGAAGTGGTAGATCCCGGGGAGCTGGATGAACTCCGTCAAACTCCGCTGCTGCCGTGGGCACCGGGTGATCGTTCCCAGTACGTCCGGATTGTTCCCGAGCTCATGACCGGCCGCTGCATTAGCGTGGCAGACCTGCCGTCGAATTGGTGGGGCTAGAGCTGACCTGTCCGTCACTTCCAAACGAAAGGAGAGGTGCCGTGCGATTGCGAATTGTCTTAGCCCTATTAGTAGTCGTGCTGTCTCTGGAGGCCTGCTCTGTCACCAGGGGCTCTGGTCAGATTTCTAGTGAGTCACGCCAGGTCAGCGGCTTCAGCAAGGTTGAACTGACCGGGAATGGCGAGCTCACCATCGAACAAACGGGCACCGAATCCCTCACCATCTCCGCAGAGGAGAACCTGCTGCCTCGAGTGTCCAGTGAGGTTTCAGGCGACACGCTCGTTCTTGGGCCCGAGACAATCGCCAACATCTTTCCGACCAGACCGATCAACTACGCGTTGACGGTGAAGGATCTCACCGGTCTCGAAGTGTCCGGGTCGGGCAGTGTGAACGTGTCGAAGCTGGCAACCACCTCGCTCAGTAGCAAGATCAGTGGCTCAGGACAGATTACTGCGAACGGCACCGCCGATGATCAAGATCTGGACATCTCCGGATCCGGCCGCTATCAGGCGGAGCAACTGATAGGCAAGACGGTAAAGGTAGCCATCTCTGGGAGTGGTTCGGCAGATGTTCATGCCACCGAGGTGCTCGACATCCAGATGAGCGGCAGCGGAACGCTGACCTACACCGGAAATCCACCGCAGGTCACCCAGGAAATCAGCGGTTCAGGGAAAGTGATCAAGAAGTAACCAATCGACGACCCGAATGATCAAGTGTCTGTGGCTTGAACTGTCGTTCGGCTGTCCGCTGCTGATTGTTGGCGGGCGCGCAATCCGAGGACGAAAGCCACGATAAGCGCTGCAACGCCGTACACACTGCATAGCAACCAATACCGGGTGGCGCCCTCGACACCACTCAAGAAGATGCCTTGGGAGAGGTTGATGGCGCCGTGGAACAAAGTGGCGATAAGGACGCTGCCGCGGGTGTGCAGAAAGACCCACGTCATCAAGATCGAATACTCAACAGTCAGCAGCACGAACGCCGACATCGGCAATCCGTACTGCGGTGTGCCGGGCACCACGAGGGTCGGCACGTGCCACAGTCCCCATAGCGCACCCAAGATCAAGCTGGCCATCAAAGGTGATCGCTTCTGCAACAGCTGCGGCAAGGCGTAGCCACGCCAGCCAAGCTCCTCGCCGACGACACCCACGAAGAGCACCAGCTCGATCGGCAGCAGTGCGCCGACCCGAATGAACTCCGTTGCACCGACCAGGTATGCCAGAGCCGCGGTGGCCAGCGAGAGGACCGTCGGAAGTCCGAGGGCGACCAGGTACCAAGGGAGGCCGACCCGCCAGAGCACCACTCGGCTCAGCAACGCTTTCACACCTGCCTTGCCCTCAGTGACAGCCGCCATGATGATCGCGGCAAGTGCTGGACCGAATAAGCCGAAGATGCCCAATAGCGGGGAGAACTTCAGCAGCGGATAGATCCACCAAGTCAGCAGGTACGCCAGAACGAAGAACGCAATCAACGGATGCTTTCTCACCAAGCCTCCATCCTGGAGAGATCAGCTGGTTTGAGCAGCCTGGGACGCGCCCGCCTCGACAACTCCTTCACGTCGTGCCACAAGTGCAACACCTACCGATCCCCAGAGCAACGCCAGGAGCACGTTCTCGGCAGAACTAAAGATTTCATTCACGACATCACCGAGTGGAAAGGCCACGATGAGCAATACGCCGCACCACCATGGCAGCAACCGGGCACGGAGGATGATCACGCCGAGAATGAGAGAGCCGATGAGCACCAAGCCGGCAGCCGCGATTCGTATGGTGAGGAGGTATTCGAAGTCCTGAACCGTGCTGATCAGGGTGATCACAGCGATGATTGTGTAGCCGGCAATTGTGACCAGGGAGCCTGCTGTCCCCAGTCGTCCGTAGCGGCTGTTTCCGCGGTGCAAGGCATGAATGCCCAGGATCGCAACGGTGATTGCGACATACGCCAGTGCCAGGACAGCTCGATGGAGGTACTCGCTGGGGGCATCGATGATTCCCTCCACTGGTGCAATCTGGTCGATGATCGCCGACAGCACCAGCAACACTGCGGCGAGGATTCCTGCTCCACCGCCCCACTTCACAACGCCTGACGACATGATCTTTTACCTTTCTAAGATCAGGGCCTAATGAGCCGTTCAGCTATCTGCCAGATTGGCCCAGATCGCCTGGCGGTGATAGCCGGTCCGCTGGTACCAGGCCGATCGGTTTTCTGGTATCTCGGCGCAGCCCGCTGCGCCTAGCATCAGCCCATGGGTCGACGTGTCTTGATTCTTGCGGCTGGCATCGGCGCGGGCCATAACATCGCGGCTGGCGTCCTGGAGTCCTCTTTCCGCGCCGCTCCGGAGGTTGATGCGAAGAGGGCCCGCAGATCGCATCCCAGGTACTGGATGATCAGTCTCCGCCGCTATGGATCAGCCAAGCCGCACAGAAGTCGGTGCTCGCCTCAAGTGAGCGTGGCATAGCAGCCGCCAACCTGTACGCCGGCCGCCGCGTCCGGACGTTGATCGATGGTCCGACCGGGATGTCGGCAGGGGTGATCACGACGGAGGAACTTGACTCGTTGCTACCGACGGAGGCGGAGGCGTCGTCCGGCACGAAGCTCTCCTTGTCAGCAGACCAAACTCTCATCTCCGGCGCCGCACTGAGCTCGGGCTCGGGTTTACATTGCGCCGAATTTTGGCCAAGGCCAACGATCTAAGGGTCGACTTGCGTTTATGACTTGCTGCGGTTCGTCAACGTCCTCCGGCTAAACGGCAGACAGTCATCATCCGGTTGCGGATTACGACAGCTCAGGCGTCGGGCATCCCGCGCTCGGCGAGCCAGCTGCGGAACTGCTCCGGTGTTCGTATCCCGTCCTCAAGTACGGCGGTATAGATGTCGAGGCCACCGATCTGATCGGGATAGCTCGGCCGGCGATACCAGACGTCTTTGATCTTGAGCACCGCCGCCCGCTGTTCATCTGTGATGGAGTTGCGCAGCCACTCATGCCAGGCGGTGACGTTCTGGTGAGGATCGTGTAGCCACAGCGAGAGGTCCAGGCACCAGATGCCGTCGGCGCGATCGATGAGCAATGGGATGTGATACCGCTCGTCTCTGACCTCTCCGGTTGGGCTGCGCTCCGCTCGTTCGTCTCGAAACGTAAAGCCGATCACGCCCGGGAATCGGAGAATCCGGGACATCAGCTGCATAGCATCCTGTGGGCTGAAGTCAGCTCCGACAACGGCCATGACATCAACCTCGCGCCAGCACATCAGCTCGGAGACGTAGCTGCCGGTTACGATCAGCGGGCCGAGCTCGGTGAAGAGCCGTGATCGGTCCAACTCAGTAAGGAGCGCACTGGCCTCTTCACGTAAGACTGATTGTCTGGCTGCCAGCTCCTCGTCAGAGGCCAGCCGTGCTATTGCGAGCGACATCGTTGGGCTCAGACCCCGGTCTGTGCCTCCACCTTCTGGCCTTTGACAGCATCGAGCAACGCGGCATGATCGCGTTCGTTCTGATCTGCATAGCTCTCAGCGAAGTCGGCTATAGCGTTGTCGAATTTCGGCGATTTGCCCAGGTACGCCGCAATGGCAATCCGGTCGCCAGAACGGGCGTGGGCCCGAGCCAGCGTCCAGCCACACCACCTGGCGTACTGCTCCATGCCTTGGGGAACCATCTCCTCGACCACGGCTGAGATCTTCCAGTCCCGGAGCTGCCGCAGGTAGTAATCGACATATCGCCCGCCCGTTGGTCGAGCCCGCAGCCAGCCGAGGAAGATGTCACTTGATGCCTGCATCAAGTGCTGGCCTGCAACGACACGCTCTCCGTCATTGCTGTACTCCGATTCGCCGGCGTATCCGGTGAGTACAGACGGTCCTGCCTGCTTGGCCTGAAGAAGCAGCGCCTCATTCTCCACTCCTGATTCCAGCAGCAGAATCCATGCCCGGGTGCCGACACTGCCTACCCCTACGACCTTGTGAGCAATATCAATGAGCGCAAAGTGATCAAGCAAATGCCGACGATCCGATTGCAGTGTGTTGCGGTAGCTGTCGATGAGAGCACCGAGCCGCTTGCGAACCTCATCGGGCTCTACGTCGGTCATGTCCTCAAGCCGAACAATCAGCGGCGGATTACTGATGATCTGCCGCTTCCCATCAACAATGGCAGTCAACTTCCCGATCGCCTGCAGGCTGTCGCGGGTACGCGCCTTGGCAAGCGCACTTTCGGTCGCCTTAATCCTGGCCTTCAGCTCCTTCAGCTGTCGTGCGCTGAGAGTCGCCTTGTATTCGGCGATCGCCTGCTCCATTTCGAGATGCGCGTACCAGACGGTCAAGATCGACTGCGTCGCGAAGGTTCGGATTGCTGTCCGGTAGCTTTTTACTGCGGCCAGAGTGGCCTTGCGGTATTGCTTTCTGGTGAACCCGTTGTCCCGCCCGGCTACCACAAAGCTTGCCGCAAGTCGTTTGATATCCCATTCGAATGGACCGGGCAGGGTCTCGTCGAAGTCATTGATATCGAACACCAAGCGACGCTCCGGAGAGGCGTACGCGCCGAAGTTCGACAGGTGTGCGTCACCGCACAATTGGGTCCGCAGACCTGACGCCGGTGTCGATGTGAGATCCGCGGCCATGATAAGTGCTGCGCCGCGATAGAACGTGAACGGCGAGACCAGCATGCGGCCATGTCGAATCGGAACCAGGTCGGGTACGCGGTTCTCGGCCTGGCTGAGCAACAACCCGATCGGCTCGCGTGACTCCTTTGGCTGGAAATCCGCATGTGCCTCCAACGGGGCCTTTGTGCGTGCCGCCCTTCCGGATGCTGCCCGTTCTTCGGGCGTAAGACGTTTAACTTGTCCATCGCCTTGATGCGAATCAACGGCCTTCTTGCGGACCGATGTCGGAGCCGCCTTTCGAGCCGGGTTGCGCGTCGCCCCACGGCGCTGGGTGGTCTGCGATGTCATGTCGACCTTCTTCCCGTTGTGCATGGACCTTCGTCCCCGGCGGTCTCCACAATCAGACGGTGCCATGAGCAGCACAGTTAGGCATCACCCAACGCAGGTGAATTGCCTACGACCGAAAGGGCAGGAAGGAAACCATCAGGAGTAAGAGCAAGTGCAGGCGGATGAGAACCAGGGTGGCACTGGCCAAAACTCGGTGATCACCGCGGGTCCCACCCACACTGCACCGACGGTCGAGAAGCTCACCAGGTAAGCCAGGTACGACGGCCACTCGTCCAATATGGCGCCCAATAAGTCGCGTTCGGAGCCAGCGGGTACCGCGATCTCCAAGACCAGCAGGGTGATCCCTTATGGCGAAAAGCCCTTTGATCAGTCATTCTCAGATTCTGTCTATACAGTCACATCGGCCGTTCGCCGGCTGCTGATGGCCAGGAGTCCGGCACCGATCAAAAGCAAGACAGCGAAGATCAGCATCAGACCGCTGAACCCGATCGGGAGCTGAGCTGCCAGCGGCCCGCATGAGGCGCCTGCAAAGACCACCAAGCCGTTCAGTCCAAGCGCGCCAGCGCGGGAGGAACCACCGCGGCTGCCGACCAGTGCGATCACTGCGGGCACGATCGTTGCGACGCCCAGGACGAAGATCACGCTGGCGATGACGAGCATCCAAAGCGTGCTGCCGCTCATCGCCTCCGCCACCAGCCCTGCCGCAGCGAGCAGAAACCCGACGACCCCCACTCGGGTTGCGCCGTAATGTCGTGCGAGCCAGCCGGCAATTGGAGCCAGCAGTATGGCTGGCAGTCCGGCAAGGCGTACCAACAGCAGACTGGTTTCGTCGAGTCTGAATTGGGTTTGGAGTAGCGGACCAAGAGCTGCGTACATACCAACGAAACTGAGGAGCACAGGGAAGGCAGCGGCGTTCACCAGTAAGAGTTCGCGCTTCCTCGCCAGGGCTAGGAGACCGCGGTACTTCTGAGCCAGACTCGCCGGTTCTCCGGTTCGAGGCGGCTCGATCAAGATCGTCGCCATGGCGACAGCTGCGATCATGAACGCAGGGGCGGCCAATCCAAAGACCCAGCGCCAGCTAAGCGCGTCAACAATCGCCAGCGCGTAGACCTGACCGACAATGCCGGCCGATAGGAAGGCGGTCGACATTGCGCCGATTCCTGTGGAGCGCCAACGCGGCGGAAGCGCCTCGCCGACGTACGCCAGGGCGGGCGCGGAGAAGCTCCCCGCCACCAGACCCTGGACTGCTCGCAACCCAGCAATCACAGGCAGCGACGAGCCCGCCGATAAGCCGGCTGTCACGATGGCGAGCGCCGCCATCCCCGGTACCAAGATCGGCTTACGCCCGTAGCGGTCAGACAGCGGCCCGAAGATCAGAAAACCAGCGCCATAGGCCAGGGCATACGTTGTGCCCAGTGCGGCCGGTGCTGCCGAGCCGTCACCACCAAGGACGCTTCCGATCACCGGTGCGAGCGTGATCGCCAAGTACAGCTGAGACAGCACCAGCAATGCGGAAATGACCAGGACAGTCAGCGGGGCCAGAACCGGCGCTTGGTCGGTGCCAGCCCTTGCCCGGGTATGTGGTGTCATGGCTCTCCCACCCACGATCATCGCAGACTGGGAACGGATCGGCACCGCGCGGGGAAGCGGACGTGATCTCCTCCGTGACCCACTGGTCTCTGTGAAGCACGCACATGCGCGCGCCACCTTCGCCTTGGTGGCGGCTGCAAGCGAAACTGGGGGCTGTGAATGGTGAGACAAATGTCTTCGGCACCGAGCTACAGGCTTGCGGCACTGAGCCACTTACCGGCTTCTATCGGGACGGCTGCTGCAGCTCTGGGCCAGCGCAGGCACGCCATCTGATCTGCGCGGTAGTGACGGCGGAATTCCTTGATCATCAGCGGAGCGTCGGCAATGACCTGATCACTCCAGCACCGGAGTACGGCTTTCCAGGTCTGCAAGCCGGTGATCGGTGGTGTGTCGTTGCGGAACGGTGGGCCCAGGCCTACGAGGCGGGCGTGGCGCCGCCGGTAGTTCTGGCTGCAACGAGTTCACGAGCATTGGAAGTGATCGACTTGGCCGTGCTCCGGGCGTACGCGGTCGATGTTCCCGAGGACCTCAGCTCGCTCGAGTGAGGAGAATCAGTAGCGCAGGGTCGCGACCACGCCGCCGACCGAAAGCAATCGTCCGAAGTCGTCAGAGACGGCAGTCACGTCCGCGCCAGAGCCGACCGCGTGTTCGACGGCGCAGCAGAGGTGCGGCCCGGATGTCCCACATAGGCGTCGTAGTCGCGCCATTGCCCGGGTTCCAGCTCATACAGCGACTGTTCCGGCTGCTCCACCCGGCCAGCCTGCCAAAGCAGCAGCCGGATGGCCTCCGTGCTGACCAGCACCAGCCCGGTAGGGCGACCACGGTCGACCACATCGACCAGCGGGGAGACAAACGGGCGGTCGTCCCAGCGCACGAGCGTGGCTCGTGGCGGCAACTGGAGGGTGAACCGACGGTTCACAGCCGCGTCCGAGCTGATAAACCAGGCCAGTCCTCGTGCCCGATCGCGGGGATTCAGCCCGAGCACCTCCCGCTCGGCCCAGGCGCACAGTTCACGCCGGGCCAGCCGCTCGCTGCGGGATTCTTTCTCATCTGCGGCGTCGACCACCTTGCGCAGCCCGTTGCGTAGCTCGACCAGCCATTTCGGCGTTGCAGCCGTGTTCGCCGGTTCCCGCGGATCGGTGCGTACATGCAAACTGAGCACCGGTACGCCCGGCTGCAGGATTGCCAGCTCCCGCACCAACTCCATGGAGGCGATCATCTGTCACCACACCTACTGTCACCGGCCAGCGGGCCATTGGCGACGACGATACCTTGAGGACGCATTCCCGACTTCCTACGGGGTCTGACGGCGAAACGCCGTCCAGGTAAACGGTTGAACTGCGCCGCTTGGGGTTGTGTGTAACTCGCGACCCTCGTCGATCATTTGCCAGCCGACACCTAGGGCTACGGCTAGATCGGCGGCACTGTAGCGGGCGACTGGGAGGCTCGAGCACCGCGGCGGCCCATCTGGCGCAAAAGTGGCGAAGATGGCGACAGCACGCTCCTGGCTGGTCGCCGCACCGAGGGTCTGCAGATAGGCGTTGCGATCTTGGTCAGTGGTCATGAAATGGAAGAGGGCCCGATCGTGCCAGACCAGATAGCGCCGGTGTGGCTGCCAGGTCCGGACATCACCAAGCAGCCACTGCACACGATCAGCGGCTGTACCTAGCCGCTGCTGAGCGGCGCGCATGCCGAGGAATGAGACGTCTAGCACAGTGATGTCCGAGTAACCCCGTGCCAACAAGGCGCCGGCGAGCGGTGAACTCCCGCCCCCTACGTCGATCACGCTGTCAGCTGGACCGATGCCAGCGCTGTCGAGCATGCGTAATGACTGATCAGCTTCGGTCTGGAACCAGCTTCGAGTGGTGTCACCCTGACCGTACGCGCGGTCCCAATGCTCAGCAGGTCCGGTTGCCGCCATCGACCCATCATCGCGCACTTTTCGAGGCCAGGTTGACGCGATTCGTCAATGGAGTGATTACAGCTTGTTATGCCAACGGCGTGTCGATTTGCGCCAGTTTGGCCGAACCTAGTTAAAGTGGCGCGCTTGCACGAATTTTGGGCTGCTTGCAGCAATGCCGACGCGGCTCTACGAAACTCCCCCCTTCCCCGTAGCCCGGAGTGCCATGAGAAATCGCCTGCGCGCGCTAAGTGCCGTGGTTATCGCTGGAATTGCCTTGGCAGTGCCAG
>DATFBI010000148.1:0-4536 GCA_035253925.1 Propionibacteriaceae bacterium | reverse complement strand
CGCGATCTGTGCTGCCGACCCGACTGCGATATTCACGGCCAGGCCAACCTTGTCTTTTACGGCGAAGTAGACCGCCACCCAGTGCTCGGCGGCGTTGCCGACGACAGCGACGACGATGACGCCGACAAAGAACGGCGACAGCCCAAGGCTCTCGGATGCCTCCGTGATGGAGCTCACCAAGATCTCCGACATCACCCCGACTGCCACGCCGGCGCCCGCCAGCATGATCACGCTGCGTCGCACCGTCCACGGCTCCCCGCCGTGATCTTCCTCTTCGTGGCTGGGATTGAACAGGGCCTTGTGGGTCTTGAGGGAAAACACCAGGCCGGCAGCGTAGGAGACGAGCAAGACCACCGCGACGCCAATGGACAGCGCCGTCACATTGGCAGGAAAGTCCACGGCGCGCGCGGTGGGAGCAGGCAAGCCTGGGCCCGAGATCAGCTCAAAGATGGCCGGCATGATCAAAGCGACGGCGGCAAGGAGAAGCATCAGCGACTGCGCCGATGCGGCACGGGCTTCAAAGTATTGCCGGTCCCGTCGCAGCCCTCCGGCGAGCATGGACACGCCCAGGACAAGCAGAATGTTGCCCAAGATCGACCCGGCAACCGAGGCCTTCACCACCTCGTGCAACCCGGCAGCGAGCGCGAACAACGCGATGATCAACTCAGGTGCATTCCCGAACGTGACGTTCAAGAATCCGCCGATACCCGGACCCGAGCGAGCCGCAAGCTCCTCGGTGGCACGGCCCATCAGCGCGGCGGTGGGGATGACGCCGAGGGCAGACGAGGCAAAGATCAACACCGCGTCTGCGTGGACAAGCTCCAGCACAATCGCCACCGGGATCAGCGGCACCAGCAGATATGGCCAGCCTTCACCGGTCAAAAGGAAGGGGCGCTTGGTCGCAGCCTCAGGCGTCTGGGTGGTCAACCTGGGCCTCCGCGAGATTGAATCTCGACCACAGTCATTGCGAGGACATCCGTTCCTGACGGGAGCAGTCAGTCGAGCAAGCTTCGTAGGACATACTGCACGATGCCGCGGTGGCGGAAGTAATGTGCTTCTCCGGGCGTGTCGATCGGCAGTTGCCTGGAACTTGATGTCCTGGCAGCTTGCGCAGCCGGCCTCCGGCGACCGCGTTCGAGCTATGGGACTGATCCCAGACTCATGCGGTCTGGGCCGTTTGCTTCGGCCAGGTCCAGGCGTAAAAGACGATGGCCGCGAGCAGGGCTGCCTCGATGACGCTGCCCAGGACGTAGTACGTCCATTCGCCGATGGTTGCCGCGATGATGCTGACCCCGTAGACGATTGCCAGGGCAATGTTCAGGATTCGGTTGAGCCGCGGCCGGAGAACCAGGACGCAAAACACCATCAAGCTCGGGATCACGACACCCGCATTGAGATGCCCACCCCCGACCAGCCGTGGCGCGAGGCCATGATCAGCAAGGCCACCTCTGTCCGTAGCGTCCTAACCCAACACCCGTGGGCGCTCGGCCTTATCGAGTCCCGTCGCCACCCCGGACCGGCACTTTTGTGTCACCACAACGCCCTGCTCGGCTGCCTGCGTAGCAACGGCTTCCCGGTGGTACTGGCGACCCATGCATTCTCTGCCGTCGACGCCTACGTCTTCGGCTTCGTGTTGAGCGAGCTCAACCTGCCGATGGCGCCCGGCGAGAGCGCCGAGGAGTTTGTGCAAGGAATCGGGCTACTTACCGAGGCTTATCCGTACCTGGCCGAGATGCTCGCCGAGCAGGTCGTCGGCAAGAACTTCTCCTACGCCGACGAATTCAACTACGGACTGGAACTGATCCTCGACGGGCTTGAGGAGCGGTTGCCTAGGTCGCACGGTCGAGGGCGTGGATCGACTGTTTGCTCAAGCTGACTCGCCTGACTCGCCTGGGGTCGGGGTGATCGCATGGGTATGGCAGGTGCCTAGACGGGTCAATGGGCGGCCTGCGAGCAGACATTTTCGTCGCCCGGTGGCGGTCACTTCCGTCCTGGAGATGAACAAAAGATGTCCTGAAGATGACGGTGTAGTCCACACGGCGGCTAATCGGCGAGCCACGCCGCCGATGTCCGGACAACGGCAAGACTCTGCTCTATTGTCTGGTACCCATGGAGCCGCTGACGTCCAATCTGGGGTCGGAGCACCGGCAGGTCGACGTGCTGATGGTGTCGGGTTTCCGGTTTCCCGGCGGGACGTCACACAGCGTGGCGGAGGAGATCGCGGCCCAGGCGCAGTACGGCTGGTCGACCGGTCTGGAAGGCAGAGGCGTGCTTCGGTCGTTCGGGTGATTACGGCATCACTGGCATCGAAAGTTCACCTGATCTTCACCCCGAGTGCTTTCCTTGCTCGCCAATTTGATGCGCCGGCTTGATTCGCTCTAGACGACCGCAGCATCGTGATATGGAAGTCGGGGGGCCAATGGATCGCTGGGTTGACGCCGTCATTATCGGCATGGGCTACGTAGGACTGCCTTTGGCGCAGGAAGCCAGCGCCGCCGGCCTGAGCGTGATCGGTTTCGATGTAAACCCTGAAGTGGTGGACGGGCTAAATCACGGCCGTTCCCATGTTGATGATCTTGCTGATGCAGATGTCGTCGAGATGCTTGGACGCGGCTTCTTCGCCACCACCGAAGCATCCGAGTTGCGCCGTGCCCGGGCCATCGTGGTCTGCGTTCCGACACCCCTGTCGAGCGATGGGGCTCCCGATCTCGGGCCGCTCCGACTTGCCGCAGCCTCAGTGGCTGAATACCTGCAGCCGGGCACGTTGGTGATCTTGGAATCCACCACCTATCCGGGCACCACAGATGAGGAGATCCGACCGATCCTCGAAGCCGGAGGGCTGGTCGCAGGCAGGGACTTCCGGTTGGTCTTCTCACCTGAGCGGATCGACCCCGGCAATCAGACCTTCGGACCCAAGAACACACCGAAGGTGATCGGTGGTTACACACCTGCGTGCGCCGACGCTGCTGAGGCGTTCTATTCGCGGTTCATTGACACTGTGGTTCGTACCAAGGGCACCCGCGAGGCCGAGACTGCCAAGCTGCTGGAAAACACCTACCGGCACATCAATATCGCCCTCGTCAATGAGATGGCGCGGTTTTGCCACGATCTCGACATCGACCTGTGGGACGTGATCGCGGCGGCAAGTACCAAGCCTTTTGGATTTCAGGCGTTCCGGCCGGGTCCCGGCGTAGGCGGTCACTGCATCCCGATCGACCCCAATTACTTGTCCCATCGGGTACGAGCCCGGCTCGGCTATCCGTTCCGGTTCGTCGAATTGGCCCAAGAGATCAATGCCGCCATGCCGAGCTACATCGCGCGACGAATTCAAGATCAGCTCAACCTCGATGGGAAGCCACTGCGCGGCTCGTTGATCATGCTCCTTGGGGTGACGTACAAACCAGACATTGCGGATACTCGCGAGTCTCCGGCGATTCCCCTTGCTAAGAACCTGCTTCGGCAGGGCGCGCGACTGCGGTTCCATGATCCGCTCGTTAAGCAGTTCAGCGTTTCCGGCCAGGACATTCCGCGCGTCGACGACGTCGGAGAATCGTTGGCCGAGGCAGATATCTGCGTTCTTTTGCAAAATCACCGGGACTATGACGTTGATGCCATGAGCACTGTGTCACGGCGGTTCTTCGACACCCGCGGTGTGTCCCGTCCAGCCAATCACGTCCAAGTCTTGTGATGGCCGCTCTGTCGTTGGGTCAGGCCCGGACACAAGGTCGTACCGCTGCCCCTTATTCGGCGCTCGTTGTGACTGTCGTCCACAACCCCGAAGATGCACGCATCCGGCAAGGCCAAATCAACGCCCTAATCGAGGCTGGCTGGCACGTAACGTATGTGGCGCCTTTCGCGGATTCGGCATCCAGCCTCCGGAAACTCGGCTGGCTGTCCCTGATGGCGGCGGCCTGCGGTGTGTGAATGTTCCACGGGCCTGCGGCAAACGACGTCTCCGCGCGGGGCAGGTAGCACGCAAGATCATGCGGGCGCTGGCGCAAGATCACGACGTAGTTCTGGTACATGATCCCGAACTCGTGCTGGCCGCCGCAGGCCTTGGCATGAGGAATCTGATCTGGGACGTCCACGAGGATCCAGCGGCCGCACTTCAGGTCAAGTCGTGGATGCAGACGGTACTCCGGCGGCCGGTGGCCGCGGCATGGCGATGGGCCGAGTGGGTGGCGGAACGGCAGCACCATTTGCTGTTGGCAGAGCATGCCTATCAGGGGCGGTTCCGTCGGCGGCATCCAGTAGTCGCCAATTCGGTGTCCGTTCCAAAGGTGGTCGCGCCAGCCGGCGATGACCGGGTCAGTTACCTGGGCTCAGTCGCGATGTCGCGTGGCTGCGACACCATGATCAGGGTCGGCCGAGAATTGCGCCGCCGTACCAACGGCGGAGTCAGGGTCGAAGTGATCGGCGACGCTCCCGATCCCGCGGCCAGGCAGGCATTGCAGAGTGCCGCTACAGCCGGTGATCTGACCTGGTTGGGCTTCCGGCGGAGTGAGGAGGCGCTGGCTCGGGTAGCCGGCTCCCTCG
>DATFBI010000147.1:0-12399 GCA_035253925.1 Propionibacteriaceae bacterium | reverse complement strand
TACCGCGATCACCTGTGCCGCACCCCCGACGTCACCGAGCTCATTGAACCGCGTGGCCCCGGCAACAACGCCGAGTCCGGTGACGAGTGCGCCGGCGATGAAGACGACGCTGCCGACGACCGCAGTCTTGGCGAGCATTACCCGGGCGCGGGAGGGCGTGCAGACGAGGGTCACTGTGATGCTGCGGGTGGCGAACTCGCTGGTGATGGTGAGCATCCCGAACGCCGCGAGGATGTATTGCACGAAGTAGCTAACCGCGTTCATGGCGACCGGCACCGCCTGGATCCTGGTGGGGTCGCCGTCGTTGGACTCGAGCACCGCCATGAGCAACATGAGCAGCGCGGCGCCGCCCAGGAACCAGCGAGTCGAGCGGAGGGACCGCAGCTTCCACCACTCGGCGGCCATGGTCGACGCCAGCGTGGCTGCCGGCGGGACAGTGACGGTTGTCGTGATCATGCTCCAACTCCGTACTCGACACTGGCGGCGGTCAGGGACATGTAGGACTCCTCGAGCGAGGGCTCGACGGGCCCGAGCTCGTACAGCATCAGCCCAAGCTGGTGGGCCAGCGCGCCGACCTGCTCGGGTGTGAGGCCCGGGACCCTGAGCTCGTCGGGGCCGGTCCACTGCGCGGCATCCAGCCGGTCCGCGAGGGCCTGGAGCTGTGGTCCGCGGACCCGGGTCCCGGTGCTCGCGAGGAGGTTCTCGATGGGTTCGTCGGCGATCATGCGGCCTCTGCCGATCACGATCAGGCGATCGGCGGTCTGTTCCATTTCACTCATCAGATGGGAGGAGACGAAGACCGTGCGTCCCTCGCGGGCAAGCGATCGGAGCAGAGTACGGATCCACTGCACGCCGTCGGGGTCAAGGCCGTTGACGGGCTCGTCGAGCATCAGGACCTGCGGATCGCCCAAGAGGGCGCCGGCGATGCCGAGCCGCTGGCTCATGCCGAGGGAGTAGGTGCCCGCACGGAGCCTGGCGGCTTCAGACATTCCGGTCAGCGCGAGAACCTCCTCCACGCGTGAGGGCGGGATGCGTTGGCTTAGGGCCATGGCACGCAGGTGGTCCCGGCCGCTGCGGGCCGGGTGCACCGCCTTAGCGTCGAGTAGGGCGCCGACCGTCCGGGCCGGCTGCTTGAGCTCGGCGTACCGCTGGCCGCCGATGAGAGCCGTCCCCGCGGTGGGCGCGTCGAGGCCGAGGATCAGACGCATGGTGGTGGACTTGCCGGCTCCGTTGGGCCCAAGGAAGCCGGCGACGGCACCGGGTTGGAGCTCAAAGGTCAGCCCATCCACGGCGATCCGGTGACCGTACCGCTTGGTGAGATTGGTTAGGCGTATCACGGTGCCCGAATCTACGCAGCGGCTCAGGTCCGGACAGCGCACGATCGTCAAGGCGTCGTACTGACGTTCGGCAGGTGTTCGCAGTGATAACACCGCGTAGCGTGGCGGCCGTGAAGCGCATCTGGAGGCTGCTTGGCAACCGGCACGCTGCCGACGTGCTGCTCTGGGTTGTCATCACCGCACCGGTCCTTCTCTCCGATGAAGTGCCCTATGGATCCCGGCTCTCGCTTCCCGCAGTGCGGCTCGTCGATGTCGTGGTGCTCGCGTTGGCCGTGGTTGTGGCCCGCCGGCTCCCGCTCCTCGCCGCAGTGCTTCCAGCCTCGGTTGCGGTTGCGGTGTCCAGTGACTTGTACAGCCAGCAGCTGCTGCTCGGCCAGCTGGCGTTCGCGTTCCTCCTCGGCCGCAGGACAGGCGGATGGCAGGCCGTGTGGCAGTTGGGTGCAGGAATGGCAACGGTGGGCGTGACATTCGCGGTGGCGAACCCGGGCCGCTCGGACGCCGAGGAATGGTTCAACCTGGCAAGCGGGCTCGTGCTCCAGTTCGTCCTGCCCTGGACCGCCGGCCAGTGCGCCCGTCAGTACGCCGAGCTGATCCGCGCCGGCTGGGACCTCGCCGAACGGCTGGAGCGGGAGCACGAGCTGGTCGCACACCAGGTGCGGCTGCGCGAACGAACCCGGATCGCCGCGGACATGCACGACTCGCTCGGCCACGAGCTCAGCCTCATCGCGGTCCGCGCAGCCGCCCTGCAAGTGGATCCGGGAATCGGCGCCAGCGGACAGCAGGCCGCCGACGAGCTCCGGCAGGCCGCGGCGTCAGCCACCGAGCGCCTGCGCCAGATCATCGGCATGCTTCGGGAGGACGGCGACGACCCGCCGATCGCGCCGGCCGGTGACACGATTGAATTACTCGTTCGGCGGGTCGCTGAGTCCGGGGTGACCGTGACATTGGCCGACTCGTCGAGGGCGCCCATGCCGGAGGTGACCGCGCGCGCCGCCTACCGGGTCGTCCAGGAGGCCTTGACCAATGCGACCAAGCACGCCCCGGCCGCTGACATCACCGTGACGCTGCGCGACGAAACGCAGAACGAGCAAGTGCTGGTCGTCGACGTGGTCAATGGCACCCCGCCGAAGACGCCACTCCGCAACGACGGCGCACCGGGCTACGGGCTCATTGGGCTCGACGAACGCGTGCGGCTGGTCGGCGGCACCCTCGACGTATGCGCCCGCAATGGCGGGTTCGCGGTGACTGCGCGCCTCCCCCTGGAACCCGTCCCAGCGCCGGTGCCGGCGGCCGCCCCGACCTCGAGCCGGGCACTCGCCGTTGCCCGGCGCCGGCTCTGGCGCGGGCTCGTCGGGTCTGTCGTCGCCCCCGGCGCCATGATCGCGATCCTCATCATGCTCTACCTGGCCAACTTTGACCGAGGCTGAGCGAGCTGCACCCTTCGGGCCGTCGCACCCTGAACCTGCAACTCGTCCATGATCGCGACGGCCACCCAGAAACAGCCCGGATGCCTCCGCACGAGCACCCCCCACCGTCCTCGCCCACGCTCGATCTGTGGATGCTTACTTGTTGGTGCCTGCTGATACCGATCCTTGGAGCTGTCGCTGGAAGATCAAATAGATGATCAGCACCGGTACTACCGTGATGACTACGGCCGCGAAGAGTGCGCCGAAGTCCACCGAGTAGCCGGCCTGGGACGCGAACGCCGCCATGGCTTGGGTCAGGACGTAGTTGTCGGGATTGGTGTTCAGCGCGATCGGCAGCAGGAACTGGTTCCATAAGCCGACAAAGTTCAAGATCGCGACGGTAGCCAGACCCGGCTTTGCCATAGGCAGCATGATCTGGAAAAAGGTCCGCCACTCCCCCGCGCCGTCCACCGCCGCAGCTTCGGCGATCGACTTCGACAGTGACCTGAAGAAGGCGTGCAGGAAGAATACCGTGAACGGGAATGCGAAGGCCGCGTAGGTCAAGATCAAACCTGGCAAGGTATTGAGCAGACCTATTCCGCGGAGCACAAAGAACAGCGGCACGATCGCCAGGAAGATCGGGAAAGTGAGCCCGGCGAGCATCAGGTAGTACAACGCCCGATTGCCCGGGAATGTGAACCGAGCAAGCACATAGGCCGACATCGAGCCGAACAGCATTGTGAGGATGAGGGCGCCAACAACGACGATCACCGAGTTGAAGAAGAAGCTTCCGATTCCTGCCGTTGTCCAGGCATTCACGTAGTTGTCGAAGCTCCAGCGCTGCGGCAGGGCAAATGGCGAGGCAAAGATCTCCGAACTCGTCTTGAACGAGGACATGAGGACCCAGATCAAGGGCAGGATGACCAGAATCGACCAGATGATCAAGACGGTATGGGAGAGACCGGTTACCGCCCTGTCACCAGGCGTACCGGGCTTCTCATAGGATTCGGCTGGCTCGAATGGCACTCGCTCCCCGGGGGGTGCGGTCGGGGCTGTGCCCTCAGAGATCTGTGTCATTCGCCGACCTCACTCTTTCCGCCAAAGATCCGGTTTATCGCAAAAATCAGGCCGGCGTAGGCCAGCGTGATGATCGCGAGCACGACACCCATCGCGCATGCATAGCCGAACTGACCCTTGGTAAACGCGGTCGTGAAGAGCTGTTGAGCCATCACAAGGGTCGTGTTGTCGGGACCGCCACCTGGTTCTAGAGCGGCCATGTAGACGAACGCATCGAGAGCGAGAATCCCTATATAGATGAATGCGGTCTGTACGTTCTCGCGAATCAGCGGGATGGTGATCGAAACCGCCGTTCGGAAACGTCCGGCGCCGTCGATCCGGGCGGCCTCAAAGACCTCCGCCGGGACGCCTTTGATGGCCGCGATGAACAAGACCATGTAGAAGCCGACTAGCCCCCAGATGATCACGAACATAACGGCCCAGCGCGCCGTTCGCGGGTCACCCAACCAAGCAAAGGAGGCGAACTGATCTAGGCCGAGGCCGGCGAGTATGCCATTCAGCAGTCCGGCGCTTGGGTCATAGATCTGGGACCAGATGAGCCCGATGACAATTGCCGGGATCACGTAGGGAAAGAAGGAGATCACTCGATAGAAGCTCGAGTTGCGTAAGCCTCTGATATTGCCGCGGGTCGAGCCGCCCACCGTGACGAGGGTGGCAAAGAACATCGCCAAGCCCAGCGTCACGATTGGCACCACGATCGCCATGAGGATGTTGTTGCTCATGGCTTGCAGGAATGTGTTGTCGGTGAACAACTTTGCGTAGTTGGACAGCCCGATGAAGTTCATCGCGGGTGTGAAGCCCGTCCAGTCAGTCAACGAGAAGTACGCCGCCTGTACAAATGGGGAGACCACGAACCCGATGTAAAACGCTACCGGAATGATCAAGAACACTACAAAGAAGCTGATCTTGTCGAACGTCAGGTTGCGCCGGCGCCAGCGGGCTGAGCCAATTCGTCGCAGGCCCCCGGACGAGGCAACCCCGCCCTGCGGGGCAACCCCGCTGGTGAGTCCCCCGCTGGACAGTGCTGTCACGACACTTGCACCTTCTTGATCGAATCATCGTTGGCGACCTTGTCGGTAATGTCCTGCAGACCCTTGGTGAGTTCGGCCACGTCTGAGTCGCCCGAGAGGAAGCTGTTCCAGACCACGAGCTGATCGGTGTTCATGCCATAAAGGTCGGCAGGATTAAGGACGGTCCAGGAGAAGACGTTCGACCCTGCCGCCTCGAGCATCTGGATCTGGGATTGCAGTGCCGTCGACCCGAAACCGTCCGGAGGCACAGTTCCCTTGACGATGGTGGAGGCCAGCTTCGTTTTGGCAAAGTTCACTGCAGCATCCCGGGAGAGCATGGCGCGCAGGAATTCCTTGCCACCGGCGACATTCTTGCCCTGCGACGGGACGATGTAACCCTCGCCAGCAGTCGAGTGCAGCGCCTCCCACGGCAGGTTGGAGTTACTCGTAACGGTGGGCTCAGGCGCACCAGTCATCTTGAAGCCCGATTTAGTCTGGTCCTTCATCTCGTTCTCGATCCAGCTGCCCGACGGATAGAGGATGAAGTCCTCGGCTTCACTCCACTGGGCCTGTGCGGCGGTGAACACTGTCCCCGATCCGCCCGGCTTCATGTAGCCAGCATCGATGATTCTCTTCAATCCGTTGAATACGTCCTGAATAGGAGGGAGTGACCAGCAGCCGGGCTTGAGATTATCCAGCGCCAGCCGCACTTCGTCGCCACCTTCCTTGATGGCAGAGGCGATGGCCATCGTCTGGTAGTAGGTGGCTGCCTCCTTGCCCCAGCCGAGCAGATACTTGCCCTTGCCCTTGGCCTCCTCGCCAAGTGCGAGCATCTCGTCGTAGGTCTTCGGAACGGTCCAGCCGTTCTGCTCGAAGAGTGAGGCCGAGTACCAAATTGCAAATACGCTGAGGGCATAGTTCAGCACGATGAACTTGCCGTCGAACGTTCCTGGCTCGGTGACGCCCTGGTAGAGCGTGTCCTTGATCACCGTGCCTTCGTAGTTCTTGGCCTCGATGACGTCGTTCAGCTCGGCCAGCTGATCGCGGATCGTATTGACCCCGATCAGGCCAGCGCCACTGTTGTCGATCACGTCCGGCGGATTGCCCGCAACGAAGCGCGGCTGCAGTGTCTGGGCGACCTTGGTGGTGGGTGTCACCTTCACCGTCACACCCTGTTGTTTCGCCTCGACCTGCTTGCCGGCGAACTCTGCGTAGTCAATGCCATATCCCCCCTTGAAGATCACCGCCTCAACTGTCGAGCCCGGCTGCACTCCGAAGGGGTTGGTATCGCTCACCTGACCTGCGGGGGCTGAGGTTTGCGAAGTGGTGCCCGTGCCGGACGTGGCACAGGCTGCGAGCGACCCAGTTGCCGCTAATGCTGCGGCAGCCAGTGAACCGCGGAGGAAGTCGCGCCGCCCAAGCGGCGTGTCGTAGATGCCCATCTGTGATTTTCCTTCCGATTGAACTGATGGTGTTGTCAACTGCGCGGCGAAGCGACGACGCTCGGCCTCGGGTTCAGGTGCCGCGCCGGATCCGGCCCTCGTACTTTTTCTCAAGCGCATGGTTGTGCTCGTCACCGCCGGGAATGTTGGCTGAGAGATAGAGCGGCGGCACTCGGCCGTCGCGGTTCATCCGCTCAGCGACCCCAAGGGTCAGCAACTGGGCGATGAACGCACTTGTGATCGAGGAGACAGCGCCGACAGCAACGCCTCCGGGCAAAGCAAGAGTCGCATCGCCGTACGGCGCTAGGTTGTCGATCACGACATCGGCGATCTCCGACAGTCGCGAACCGCTGGGATGTTTTGGTGCTACTCGTGCGGTGTGTTGCAGTGATGTCACCGCGATGACGCCGTGGCCGCGCTCTTTGGCTAACAACGCCATGCCCACCACCGACCCATTGACGCCGGAGTTGGAGGCAATGATCAAGACGTCGCCGGGATGGATGGGCGAGATCTTCCACAGCTCAGCAACGATGTCAGAGTTTCGTTCCAGGCTGGATCCACCTAAATCTGTTGCGGCCAGATGGCCGCCTAAGACGAGGTCACGGAGCGCGATCTTGTTCGTCGGGATCAGCCCGCCGGCCCGTCCGGCGATCTCCATCGCGAACGCCTCGGAATGACCCGTCCCAAACGCCTGAATCACTGCACCGGCCTCGATCGCCTCGGTCATGAGATCGATCGCTGGGTCCAGCCCTCCGTCGGCGGCCAGGGTGACCAAACGTTCGAGTCTCTCACTCACCTCGATCGCGAAGTCGCTTGCCACGGGCGCAACCGCGCTCTTCGTCACCCGCTGGCCTCCTCTCGGGCAGTGGGGGTGCTGCCATCTGGCAAAGCGTCGGTGACGGCGACCTGCGCCGAGCGCGGCGGTGTGCGTCGCGGTCTGCGATGTGAGGCCACGGCGAGGGCGGAGGCGGCCAGTTTGGCGCTGGATCGGTCGAAATTCTCCTGGGCTACAAGTAAGTAGAGCAGGTCGAGCACCAGAAGTTGGCCATGTTTGGCTGACAGGTCGTCGGGCTGCCGGAATTGCTCATAGATCGACGTCACAAGGCTGCGATCAGCAAGTTCGGCGAGCGGCGAGGTGGGATCGTTGGTGATGGCAACTGTGAACGCACCGGCACGACCGGCCTCGCCCAGCATCTCGATTGTCTCGTCGGTTCTTCCGGTGGTCGAAATGCCGATTGCCACGGTGCTGGAGTCCTGGATCGCAGCGCTCGTAAGCCCGCTATGGACTTCCGACCAGGCATATGCGGGAACCCCGATACGGTATAGCCGGCCCTGAAGCTCCTCGGCGAGCATCGCGCTGCCTACCACGCCATAGATGTCGACATGCGAACTCCGCGCCACTCGCTCTGAGACCTCGGTGATCACGGCTAGATCGATGGCAGATGTCGCTTCCCGCAGTGCCTTCGTATGGCTGCTGATCAGCATTCGAAGCAGGTCCTCCGGCGAATCGTCCGGGCCAAACTCGCCGCCGATCTCTGCAGTCCAGGAGTCGAGTGAGGCACCTCGGCCCACATCGGTAGCAATGCCAACCCGAAGCTCGACATAGCCCGGATAACCGATGGTGCGGCAGAAACGGGTAACGGTCGCGGGCGAGGCGCCGGCTCGATCGGCGAGCTCACCGATCGACAGGGTCAGAGGCGCCTGCGGATGTTCGAGCAGGTACCCGGCAACCCGCGCCACCGCCGACGGCATTTCAGGAAGTAGGGAGCGGATGCGGTCCTGCACTGCAGGGCTCTGCTCCCTGGTGCGGGCAGCCCGCGCCGGTGTGAGAATCACTATCAACCTGACCCGAAGTTCCTGAAATTCGCTATTACGCTAGCGTCTAGCTCTCCTGCCCGCAACTGATGAGACCGAACTGAAACCGTCCGATGTTTCTTGCCCTTGACGCCGGTGGTACGAGCAGCCGCGCCGTCGTGCTCGACGCCTCGGGACGGGTGTACGGCTGCGGCCGTGCCGGCAGTGGGAATCCAACAGCGGCCGGCATCGGCGATGCCGTGGCGGCGATTTGTGCTGCGGCAGAGCAGGCCCTGGTGGGCTTGGCCAACTCAGAGCATCCACCGGCGGGGCTGATTGTGATGGCTGGCGAGAAGACCACCGCTTTTCGAGAGAAACTCACCAACCGCCTTGCCACACTGGGTGTCAGACAAGTTGTGCTGCAGCACGACCTACTGGGCATCTTCCACTCCGGAACTGCTGCCAAGGACGGATACGCCCTGATTGCTGGAACGGGAACCGTGACGGCCAGGATCCGCAACTGCCGCCTGGACCAGGTCGCGGGCGGAAAAGGTTGGCTTCTCGGTGACGCAGGCGGCGGCTTCTGGATCGGGCAGGCAGTGGCGCGGGCAGTGGTCGCCTCACTCGATGGCCAGGCGCAGGACACTGCGCTGACCGGTCTCGTGCTGGAAGCAATGCGGATCGAGGCCGACCTAAGCACTGTCGCCGGGCGCGCCGAGGCCTTGCGGCAATTGGTCTCAGCCCTGTATGCCCGGACACCCATCTCGTTGGCCGAGTTCGCGCCACTGGCCTTCGCTGCCCACGATGATCATGTCGCTCGGCCGATCCTGGTCGACGCATCAGTGGCACTCGCGGATCTGCTTGCTGCCGTACGGTCGCCGGATCTGACAGGCCCCGTAGTGGTAGGCGGCAGCGTCATAGTCCGTGGCATGCTGGCTGCGCCACCCGATCTTCGGGCCGCGCTCGTTCCGCTGGAGCCCGGCGACCAGGTGATTCCGGTTTCCGACGGCCTGGTAGGGGCGGCGGTGCTGGCCCTCCGGCATGCCGGCCACGAGGTCGACGAGGCCCTATTTCGTACCATCCAGGCCGAAGTTGAGCGTCTAAGAACTGCCAGCTAACCACCTCAGCAGCACGTCACCCATCAGGCGCGAGGCACCGAACGTTGCCACGTCGGCGTACCGCCGGTCGGCTGACGGCCAACCCATGTCGACCACGAGCACATCCCGGTGCTGGGAGCGCAACCGATCAACGGCTTCTCGGGCAAACCGATGCCGATGGATATCGCGCCCAACCACGAGTACCGGTTGGCCGGATTGAAACGGTGGCAGCTCCGAATGATCGGGAGTGATCACGCGTGTCGGCTGAGCATTGAAAGCGGGCATCGTAAACGGCCCCCAGGGCGTATAGCCGACAGCGATGTTGGGGTCTGCCTCCAGCCGTACCACGGTGTATCGGCCTGCTGCCCTGGCCCGCCAGTCCCATGCTTCAGATTGGACATCGAGCGTGTTGATCAACTTCGCCTCACTGCCGGGCCAACCTGGCGCCCCGCGAGGAGGTCGCCCCGCCAGCCGACGCTCAGCTTCCAGCTCGGATGCCAGCAGCCGTACCCGATCCGTTGCTTCGGACACCCTGGCGAACGCCAGATCGCCATTGGCAACTGCCATGCTCACTGCCTGCTCGATCTCTGCTATCTGATCATTGGTGTTGTCGGTTCCCAGGCAGAGCAGATCGCAACCCGCTCGCAACGCCGCGACGGCTGCCCCGGCCATTCCCAGCGAGCCGGAGGCACCTGCCATGTCCAGGGCATCGCTGACGATCACTCCGGAGAAACCCAGTTCGCCGCGCAGCAGATCCTGGAGCAGGATTCGACTCATTGTCGCCGGATGCTCAGGATCCACTTGAGGCAGCACGATGTGGGAGGTCATGATCAACTGGCACCCTGCCTGGATTGCGGCGTCGAACGGCAGCAGCTCCCGCCGATGCAACTCCTCGAGAGAACAGTCAACTACCGGCAGGGAGACATGGGAGTCCTGCGCGGTGTCGCCATGCCCTGGGAAGTGTTTCGCGGTTGCTGCCACACCAGTCGACTGAAGACCGGCCACCCAGGCCTGTCCATGACGCGATACGAGCTCGGCATCGCTACCAAAACTGCGGACGCCAATCACGGGGTTGTCCGAGCGGGAGTTGATGTCGACGCAGGGCGCGAAGTTTACGTTGCAGTTCACCCGCCGCAGTGACCAGCCGATCATGGCGGCGGCTTCGCGGGTGATCTTGAGATCGTCGAGTCGGCCTAGCACAGCGTTGCCAGAAAATGGCGCACCGGTGGCCGCGAACAGCCGGGTGACGTCACCGCCTTCCTCGTCGATTGCGATGATCGCGTACGGGTTCTCGGCCCTGATTGCCTCGGTCAGAGCCCGCAGCTGATCCAACGAGGAAATGTTCTGCGCGAAAAGGCAGACGCCTCCCAGGCCGGCCCGGAGCCGATCGCGCAACCACCCAGGCAATACCGTCCCGGCGAACCCGGGCAGCAGGGTAGGCAGCAAGCTAGAACCCCTGCCAGCTCGGCTTGGCTTGGTATGTCTCGATGTAATACGACGCAAGTTGCAGACGTGAAGCTGCGGCCGTGTCCAGAAACACAGTCACGTGTGGGTGGAGCTGCAGCGCCGTGCCTGGCCACATTGCAGACACCGGACCTTCGACAAGCTGATGAACCGCCTCCGCCTTTCTCCGTCCAAAGGCCACAAGCACGATGTGGCGGGCCTGGAGGATCGTCCCGATGCCTTGCGTGAGGCAATGCTGCGGGACAGCTTCCACATCCCCGCCGAAGAATCGGGCGTTGTCGGTGCGGGTTTGGCTGGTCAAGGTCTTGATCCGGGTTCTGGAGGCAAGCGAGGAGCCCGGCTCATTGAACGCGATATGCCCATCAGTCCCTATCCCCACAATCTGTAGGTCGACACCGCCGGCATCGGCTATGGCTTGTTCGTACGCCTCACAGGCACTCGCCAAGTCCGCGGCCAGCCCATCGGGCCCGTATACCTGAGTTGGGTCGATATCGACCTTGTCGATGAATTCAGCTCGGATGACGTTGCGGTATCGCTGCGGATGGTCGGCCGGAAGCCCCACGTACTCGTCAAGCATGAAAGCTCTCGCCTTGGCTAGCGATAAGCCGCCTTGCGCCACTCGGCGGCCCAGTTCGTCGTAAATGATCAGCGGACTTGATCCGGTCGCGACACCGAGCACTGCCTCTGGCCGACGCCTTAGCAGGTCCTCGATGATGTCGGCGGCCAACCGCCCGGCTTCGTTCGGTGTCGTGCGAATGACCACCTCCATCGCCTAGTGCCCCCGCTCCCCTACCGGCCTGCCATCGATCCATACCCTGCGCACTTGCCAGTCCCGGTCGAAGAGCACAGCATCAGCCACGTATCCCGGCTCCAGCCGACCGAATTTGTCTGCTACTTCCAGCACCTGAGCCGGAATGGCAGTGGCGGCTTCGATTGCGGCCAGAGGCCTCAGGCCAACGTCCTGGACAGCGCGGGCGACTGCCGCGGCCAAGGTGATCGTTGAGCCAGCGATCGAGCCTTTCCCGATTATCCGCGCCACCCCAGAGGCGACCTCAACATCCAAATTGCCGAGGCGGTATCGGCCGTCCCCGGCGCCCGTGGCGGCCATCGCATCACTGACCAAAGCCACCCGTCCTGGAGCAATTTGGCACAGCATCCGAATCATCTCTGGTCGAACGTGAACGCTGTCATTGATCACTTCCAGCCAAGTGCCAGAATCCTCAACGAAGGCGAACACTGGGCCAGGAGCACGGTGATGCACGCCAGGCATTCCATTGAAGGCATGGGTAAGCAAGGTCGCGCCGGCATCGATCGCGGCCCGGGTCTGTTCAAAGGTCGCGGCCGTGTGACCGACAGCGATGACGACACCAGCCTGTCGGAGAATCCGCGCTGACTCGGTGAAGTGAGGGAGCTCCGGCGCCATGGTCACCTGGCGCAGCGTGCCGTCGGCCGCATCGAGGAGCCGCTCAACCAGGTCAGGGTCGGGATCCCGAATGAAGTCCGGATCATGGGCCCCGCAGTACTTGCGAGCCAGGAGCGGGCCTTCCAGGTGGATTCCAAGGTTCGTCGGGTCTCGCCGCGTCTCGGCTGCTGCGACGTGAAGCTGGGAGATCAGCACGTCGGGAGAAGCCGTGACCAGAGAGAGCAGCTGACGAGTAGTGCCGTGCTGGAGATGGGGCTGCCTTGCGGTACGAATTGCTTCTGCACTCTCGCCGTACGAGCTTCCGGCACCGCCGTGGTTGTGGAGGTCAATCAATCCTGGGGTCAGGACG
>DATFBI010000146.1:0-7853 GCA_035253925.1 Propionibacteriaceae bacterium | reverse complement strand
CACCACGAAATCGCTCGCGACGCCCTCGTCTGTCCTATCGAGCAGGCCGGCCGGCCACAGACCGGCCTCACATCGTGTTGGATAGCTGGCTGTGGAGGACTCCAAGCAGGAACGAGAGTCACGCGAAGACCTGCGTGTGTTGAAGCTGGGCCGGCTGAGCGTGGCACTGCTCGCCCTTGCCAGTTGCCTAGTGCTCGCACAATGTTCCTGGCTCAGCTCGACTCAGGCGCCAAGTCCCGCACCGAGCAGCAGCGTCGCCTCACCGCAGGTACGCAGCATCACCAAGTCCAACCTGATCGCAGCGGCCGACCTACCGGCACCCATCGGCGGTGGGAAAGTGATCGAATACCGCCGCAACGCCCGGTCACTGGAACGGCTGTCGATTTGTCAGCAAGCGCCGTTGCAAACGCTGGGTGCATCGGCGATCAAGAGCCGCAGCTTCCGGACTCGCTTTTCGGGCGGCAATCATCCCTTCCCACGCTCGTCGTTGGATCAGCAGCCCGACAGCTACGCAGTGGTACTGCAGTTTCCAGCTGCGGCCGCTGCTCAGCAGGCCAGGGTCGTCTATGGCAGTTGGATAGTCAGCTGCGAAAGCGGCATTGCTCTCCCGGACGGCATCCGCAACCTGCGACAGGGCTACGGCTGGTCCCCGGTGGCAGCCGACCCGGCCCAAGCCGAGGTTTCCGAAGTCGTCTATCAACGAGACGACTCCAAAGGCCAATCTGCCTTCTATGAAAGCGTTGGGCTGACCGTGCTGGAGGATCGGATGATGATCACGGTCCACATCTTCTACAGCGACGAGTCTCCGTACTCGCTGCGCGTCGACGACGATGAGGCCGGCTTCGCGCATCCGCAGCTCGGCCTGGTGGCGGCGGCTGCCAAAAGGTTGTCGGAATAGCGCAATAGTGTGGGGGCTGAGGTGCAGGATTGCCGAGGAGGTGCCATGACTTCGACTACGAAGCCACTTGACCTGCAGCTGGAGCTGCAGTCCGAGTGGCAGGTCGAAAGCCGAAGCGCACCTGACGGCAGGCTGCACAGCGGTCAGAGCTACGAGGAGTTATGTGGTGAGTGAAGGCGTGGCTGCGGCCCACGACGTACTGCTGGTGGGCGGTGGCGCCGCCGGACTGCGGGCAGCGATCGCCATTGCTGAGACCAATCCCAAGCTCAGCGTTGCGGTGATCTCGAAGGTTTATCCGATGCGCAGCCACACCGTCTCGGCCGAAGGTGGGGCTGCCGGCGCGATCGCGGAAGGCGACACGCTGGATGAGCATGCCTACGACACTGTCTCCGGCAGCGACTGGCTTTGTGACCAAGACGCCGTGGAAGCCTTCGTACAGGAGGCTCCTCGCGAGCTATTGCAGCTCGAACATTGGGGCTGTCCGTGGAGCCGGGAACCAAACGGGCGGATAGCCGTACGCCCGTTCGGCGGGATGAAGAACATGCGCACCTGGTTCGCCGCGGACAAGACCGGCTTCCACATGTTGCACACCCTGTTCCAGACGTCGCTGAAGTACGCCGACATCACTCGATACGACGAATGGTTCGTGACGCGGCTGCTTGTTGACGACGGACGCATATACGGAGTCGTGGCGTTTGAGCTGATGACTGGCCGGATTGATGTCATCACGGCGAAGGCAGTTGTGCTCTGCAACGGCGGCTCCGGCAAGGTCTTCCCGTATACCACCAACGCCACCATCTGTACCGGCGACGGAATGGCGCTGGCCTACCGGGCCGGCGCGCCGCTTAAGGACATGGAGTTTGTCCAGTACCACCCCACCGGCCTTCCGTTTACCGGAATCCTGATTACCGAGGCGGCACGCGCCGAAGGCGGCTGGCTACTCAACAAGGACGGCTACCGCTACCTGCAGGACTACGACCTCGGCAAGCCCGAACTCACACCGGTGCTGCGCAGCATGGAGCTCGGACCGCGGGACCGACTGTCGCAGGCCTTCGTGAAGGAAGTCGAGAAGGGCCGGACAATTGAGTCGCCGTACGGGCCAATCGTGCATCTCGACCTGCGGCATCTAGGCGAGAAGCTGATCGAGACCAAGCTGCCGATGGTGCGCGAGCTGTGCCTGCAGTACGAGCGCATCGACCCGGTCAAGGAGCTCATCCCGGTCCGCCCTGTGGTGCATTACATGATGGGCGGCGTACACACCGACATCAACGGCGCCACACCCATTGCGGGACTCTTCGCGGCCGGGGAGACGGCCTGCGTCACCATCAACGGCGCCAACCGGCTTGGCTCCAATTCCCTGCCTGAGTGCCTGGTCTTCGGTGCCAGAGCAGGCTATGCCGCTGCCGAGTACGCGGCCAGCGCCCAGCAGCCGCCTGCAGTCGTCATGCGCCAAGCCGACGACGAGTTGCGGCGAATCGATCAGATCAGGTCTGGCGACCGAGGCGCTGAGCGAATCGCCGACATACGGGAGGCGATGCAGTCGACCATGGAGGACAGCGCCGGGATATTCCGTTCCGGCGACTCGCTGACCAAGGGAGTCGATCAGCTGGCCGATCTACAGTTACGACTGCAACGGATTCAGCTGTCGGATGAGACCCGGGTTTTCAACACCGAGCTGGTGGCGGCGCTGGAGCTGGCGAACATGCTGGACATCGCCGAATGCATGCTGCAGTCCGCGCTGCAACGGGAGGAGTCACGCGGCGCCCACCAGCGGACCGATTTCACTACGCGGGACGACACACGCTTCCTCAATCACGCACTCGCGTACCGCGACCCAGATGGTGGCGTCAAAATTGAGCGTTCACCGGTGACGATTACACGATGGCCACCCGGCGAGCGGGTGTATGGGAGGTAGCCAGGCATATGGCAGACAAAATCTACATGGTGGTAACCCGGTACGACCCTGACCGGGATTCCAAGCCGACCACAGCTGCGTACGAGGTACCGTTACGAAGGGACTGGGCGATCCTCGATGGTCTTAACTACATCAAAGACCACGTCGACACCACCCTTTCGTACCGCTGGTCATGCCGGATGGGCATCTGCGGCAGCTGCGGGATGAATGTCGACGGTGAGCCCAAGCTGACCTGTGCCACCTTCCTCAGCGACTACGCACCCGGGCCAGTTCGAGTGGAGCCGCTGAGCAACTTCCCGGTCGTGCGTGACCTAGTCGTCGACATTGACGACTTCATGGAGAAACTGCCTCGGATTAAGCCGTGGATCATCCGCGACGACGACGTGACCGTGATCGACGGAGAGTATCTGCAGACACCTGAGGAGCTCGCGGAGTACAAGCAGTTCAGCAACTGCATCAACTGCATGCTCTGTTACGCCGCGTGCCCGATCTACGGCTTGGAACCTGATTTCATCGGCCCGGCTGCTATCGCCCTGGCTGAGCGATACGACTTGGACACCCGCGACCGGGGACAGCGAGAGCGCCTCGATGTGCTCATCGAGCGCGAAGGCGTTTGGGGCTGCACTTTCGTCGGCGAATGCACTCGGGTGTGTCCCAAGCATGTCGACCCAGCTGGCGCCATTCAGCGATACAAGCTCAAGGCAGCGCAAGAGAACGTCAAGGCGTTCCTGCTTCCGCGGGGCGCGCGATGAGCGCCCCAACGACGTATCGGCAGCCGGTTTCCAGGCTCTGGTGGTTGAAGAAGCGAACCTACTTCTTGTTCGCGATGCGCGAGCTCAGCTGCATCTTCGTTGCCTGGTTCGCGGTATTCCTGATGATCATGGTCTTTGCCATTGGGCGCGGCGAAGCGTGGTACCAGAACTTCATGAACTGGGCTGCGTCCCCAGTCATCATCGTGATCAATGTGGTGGCACTTGCCTTTCTCATACTGCATACGGTCACGTGGTTTGCGCTTACGCCGCAGGCCATGGTGGTCCGCGGCCCGGGTAGTCGGCAGGTGCCGGCAATGACGGAGATTCGGGTCGGTGGCCGGTGGGTCCCGGCTGCGACAGTGGTTCGCGTCGGTGGGCGGCTCCCCGCGGCGGCGCTGATCGCCTCGCAGTACCTCGCGCTCGCCGTGGTGTCGGCTTTTATTGCCTGGCTGGTCCTGCGATGACCAAACGTCACTTCGAACCGATCGTGTGGCTGCTGTTCAGCGCGGGCGGAGTGGCCGCTGCAGTGTTCCTGCCCATCCTGGTCGTACTGTTCGGGCTCGCCATTCCCCTCGGATTGGTTCAACCTGACTACGACTACCTGCATGCCGTTTTCAGCCACTGGCTCACCAGGCTGGTCCTGCTCGGTCTGCTCGTCGTCATGCTGTTCCATGCGGCACACCGCTTCAGGTCCACCCTGCACGACGGTCTCCAGCTCAGGGGATTGGCGACGCCGATCGCTGTATTTTGTTACGGCGCCGCGCTACTCGGCTCGGCCGCCGCGCTGCTCATCGTCCTGACGCTCTGATTCTCCGCGTCTCGCATACAGGTTCGACGAATTCAGCGCACCTAGAGAGGTTCAATCCTCTTCTTCGACCTCAGTTTCTCCCTTAGGCGCCGCCTTAGGCCAATGGGAGCCGCCGTGCGTTAGGGCGCTCACCAGATCGCGGTTAAGCCGGGAGATCGTCTCGAAGGGAATGCCCTTTGGGCAAACCGCTGTGCACTCACCGATGTTGGTGCAGCCGCCGAATCCCTCTGCATCATGCTGGGCCACCATGCCGACAACCCGGGAATATCGCTCCGGCTGGCCTTGGGGCAGCAGACCGAGATGAGTGATCTTGGCCGCGGTAAACAGCATCGCCGAACCATTGGGACACGCCGCGACGCACGCCCCGCAGGCGATGCAGGTCGCCGCATCGAACGCCCGGTCGGCATCCCGCTTCGGCACCGGAGTAGCGTGCGCATCCGGAGCGGTACCGGTCGGCGCAGAGATGTACCCACCGGCTTGGATGATGCGATCAAAAGCACTGCGATCTACCACTAGGTCCTTGATCACCGGGAACGGCCCGGCGCGCCATGGCTCGACGTCGATCACGTCGCCGTCTTTGAATGAGCGCATATGGAGCTGACATACGGTGGTTTGCTCTGGGCCGTGGGCTATGCCGTTGATCACTAGGCCGCACATGCCACAAATGCCCTCACGGCAGTCGCTGTCGAACGCAATGGGATCGTCGCCCTGCAACGTCAGCCGCTCGTTCAATACGTCCAGCATCTCCAGGAAAGACATGTCCTCGGAGATGTCATCGACGCGATAGACCGCCATCTTGCCTTTGGCACGCGAGTTGGCCTGTCGCCACACCCGCAAGGTGACATTCACTTGTAGCTCCGCTGTTTCATCTCGACGTGCTCGTATAGCAACGGCTCCTTGTGCAGGATCGGCCGCCCGTCATGGCCAGCGAACTCCCATGCCGACACGTACGCGAACTCCTCATCGTCGCGCAATGCCTCCCCGTCAGAAGTTTGGCTCTCGACGCGGAAGTGGCCACCACAAGACTCCCGCCTGACGAGCGCATCGATGCACATCAGCTCACCCAGCTCGAAGAAGTCTGCAACTCGTCCAGCGCGCTCGAGCGCTTGGTTGAGTTCCTCATTGGTGCCCAACACCCGGACGTCGGACCAAAACTCTTTCCTCAGCTCTCGAATCCGGGTAAGCGTCTTTCGCAGCCCTTCCTCACTGCGTTCCATACCGCAGAAGTCCCACATCAGCCGCCCGAGCTCCCGGTGGAAGGAGTCCACCGTGCGACTGCCGTTCACTGACAACAGCTTCTTGATCCGGGCTCGTACGCCATCGACAGCCTCGACCACCGCCGGATGGGAACCATCAACGGCGGGGAACGGCCCGTCTGCGAGGTAGTCATTGATGGTGTTTGGCAGCACAAAATAGCCGTCAGCCAAACCCTGCATTAAGGCGCTGGCACCCAGCCGGTTTGCACCATGGTCGGAAAAGTTGGCTTCGCCAGTGACATAGAGTCCCGGAATGCTGGCCTGGAGGTCGTAGTCAACCCACAATCCGCCCATCGTGTAATGCACCGCTGGATAGATGCGCATCGGCGTCTGGTACGGGTCATCACCGGTGATTTGGGCATACATCTGGAAAAGGTTGCCGTACTTTGCTTCGACGGCGGGTCGGCCTAGCCGCATTATGGCGTCAGCGAAGTCGAGGTAAACCCCGAGACCGCCCGGCCCGACGCCGCGACCCTCGTCACAAACATTCTTGGCGGCACGGGAGGCTATGTCACGAGGCACCAGATTGCCGAAGGACGGATACAGGCGCTCCAGGTAATAGTCGCGATCCTGCTCGGGGATTTCCCGAGGATCACGCTTGTCTTCTCCGCTTTTGGGAACCCAGATCCTGCCGTCGTTTCGCAACGACTCGCTCATCAATGTGAGCTTTGACTGGTAGTCGCCGCTCACCGGAATGCAGGTCGGGTGAATCTGAGTGAAGCACGGATTCGCGAAGTAAGCGCCTTTTCGGTAAGCCCGCCAGGTCGCTGTGACGTTGCAGCCCTTGGCGTTCGTCGACAGGAAGAACACATTGCTGTAGCCGCCGGTGGCTAGCACCACAGCATCGGCGATGTGAGTCTCGATTGCCCCTGTCACCATGTCGCGGATAACGACGCCCCGCGCCCGGCCGTCGACAACGATCAGCTCGAGCATCTCGTGACGGGTGTTCATCTCGACAGTGCCGGCAGCGACTTGGCGCTCCAACGCCTGGTAGGCGCCCAGCAGCAGTTGCTGGCCGGTTTGGCCCCGAGCGTAGAAAGTCCGCGAGACTTGGACGCCACCAAATGAGCGGTTGTCGAGCAGCCCGCCGTACTCACGCGCGAACGGCACGCCTTGCGCCACGCACTGATCGATAATCTGGAGGCTAAGCTCCGCCAGCCGGTAGACGTTGGATTCCCTGGCCCGAAAGTCGCCACCCTTGACGGTGTCATAAAAGAGCCGGAAGACCGAATCACCATCGTTGCGATAGTTCTTGGCGGCGTTGATGCCCCCTTGGGCAGCGATGGAATGGGCGCGCCGCGGCGAATCCTGGTAGCAGAAACATTTGACGTTGTAGCCTGCCTCGCCGAGAGTTGCCGCCGCGGAGGCACCGGCCAGTCCGCTCCCAACGATGATCAAATTTAGCTTGCGGCGATTGGCCGGATTGATCAGCCGAGCTCGGAAGCGGCGCTCCTCCCACCGTCTCTCGATGGGCACTTTCGGCGCCTTGGTGTCGCCGATATCGGCGCCCTCGAGGTAGAACGAATCGGAGTCGAGGGAGTCAAACTGTTCGGAGTTACTCACCTGCACCTCTTGACGCTCCGATGCCATGGCTCATCAGCTCACGAATCCGAGCAGGATGGCAAACGGAGGAAGCAGAAAGCCAATAGTGAGCAGGCCAGCCACCGCGTACGCGAGGACGTTCAGGCGTTGCCGCGCGAGGCTGGAGGTATTGGCTCCGAGCGTCGCCAGAGCACCCCAGATGCCGTGCCGAACATGCAATCCAACCGCGATCACAGCGACCGTGTATGCGAGAACCACTGACCATATCTGGAAGCCATTCACCACCCGCTCGTATGGCTCAGCTGCCGCGCCGCCAGGGTGGACGATGTTCCACGTCAGATGCAGCAAGTGATAGATCACAAAAAGCGCGATCACTACACCGCCCCATCGCAGAGTGAATGAGGCGTAGGTTCGCTGCACACCCAGGCGACCTCTGTTGCTGCGGTAGCGCCTCAGCCCACCCCGCGCCCTCCGCGCGCGCGACCACAACGTGAAGGCCGCATACATGTGGCCGACAACGCTGACGATCAAGATCACCCGGATAACCCACAGCGCACCGCTGTAGGGAAGAATCGGCTCACCGAGAGTTCGCAAATGATGGGCGTACTCGTTGAAAGCGGCAGCCCCAGCAAAAACCTTGAGGTTGCCATACATATGGGCCAGCAGATAGCCGATCAAGATC
>DATFBI010000145.1:0-3811 GCA_035253925.1 Propionibacteriaceae bacterium | reverse complement strand
ATGACATTGAGTCGGGGGATGCGGCTGCTGACGCCGCCGCGCCGGCTGAGACTGATTCCTTTGAGTGGTTGGAGATCGAAGAGGTCGATCCGGACACTGGGGAGCTGCTCGGCACCCGGCTGCAACACGTTGACGGTGATGGGCAGCCGATCGGGGAGCCGGTGGATCCGCTGACTCCTAACCCATTCGGTCGGTCACCCAAACTGCTGAGGCGGCCTGGCACGGTCCGTATTGGGGTGGTGGTGCCGCTGTCTAGCCTGCTCGGCGCCGCCGAGGCGCCGGCTGAGTTGGCTGACCGGTCCGGGTTCATTCCCGGTGAGGTGCTGCGGCAACACATCGTGGAGGCGATCCAGCCCAATGGTGGTGATGAGGTGTTGTTTACCCGGCTGCTCACCGATGATGGTGGCCGGCTGCTGGATACCACCGAACTGGGCCGTTATGCCTCTACCCGGCTCGCGGAGGCGATCCAGATTCGAGCCGGAAGCTGCCGGTTCCCGACCTGCACGGTGCCGGCGGATCGCTGCGATCTTGATCATCACCAGCCCTATCCGCAGGGTTCGACATCTGCCGCCAATCAGGATCCGTTCTGCCGAAGACACCATCGCGGCAAAACCTTCGCCTGGCTGGCCTGTGTCAGAGACGACTACGGGGTCGACTGGACGCTGCCGGACGCCGAACACTACCGATGCCTCGACGAACCGCTACCAACCGGAATGGCAGCCTGACAAACCGTCTGGCTAGCGGTCGATGATCTGATCGTCTTGGTGAGCCCCATAGAACTCGACTTGTCGGGCCATGATCGTACGCATAGAGGTGCCGCGTGGCACCCCATAGACAGTCCCAGGGAAATCGAGCTCGGATTGAACTTGCCACAGTTGATCATGTTGGTCTGGTGAAAAGAGCTGGGCCGGATCGCCTGCGGCGATCCAGCCGATCGGGATGATCGTTTCGGGCGCCAGCCGAGAGTTGACGTGCAGCACGCTGTTGATTCGCAGTTCGGATCTTGTGCCTGCAACTGACCCAAGAAACAGCGATGCTCCGGTCGCGATAAAGACCTCGTCCTCAATCGTCGCTCCATTCACGTGGGCATGCGGCCCAATGAGCACCGCATCACCAACGGTCACTGGATGTCGGGAACGGCCCCGCACGAGCGCATTCTCCATAACCACGACATCGTCACCAATCCAGATTTCGCCGTCCTCCGCGGTCAGAACCGCGCCATGCAGCACTCGGGCCCGCTCGCCAAGAGTGACCGCGCCACACAGCACAGCCGACGGTGCCACGTACGCAGACTCCGGAATCACCGGCCGTTCTCCCCGATGCGTCAGGATCATGGGCCGGGAGCGTATCGAGCGAGGAAGAGGTGACGGGACCCGGTTGCTGGCGCTGGACTCGGCAACTGCATGATTGTCCGGTGACCCAGAGCTGTCTGTGGGTCCTGTTTGGATATCTCCATCACACCATTTCCTATTCCTACAGGAGGTAGATGATCATGCCGAAGGTCGTGCACTTCGAGATCCCGGCGGATGACGTGGAGCGAGCGAAGGGCTTCTATGGCTCGGTCTTTGGGTGGGAGCTCCAGACCATGCAAATGGAAGGTGGCGACTACACGTCGGTAAAGACCACCCCGGTGGATGAGCAGACCCAGATGCCCACCGATCCGGGCGCCATCAATGGCGGCCTGTACCAGCGCTCGGAGCAAGCGCCATCGTCACCCGTGATCACGATCGACGTAGACGCCATTGACGATGCGCTGAAGCAGATCGAAGACAAGGGCGGCAGCACCGTCCTCCCGAGGACGCCAATCCCGGGCATGGGTGCCTTCGCTTACTTCCAGGACCCTGAAGGCAACGTACTCGGTCTCTGGGAGACCACACCGTAGATTCCGAAGAACTCAACACATCGGCTAGCCGGCTCTAGCGCCAGTTGATCCAGTGGCTAGGACAGACCTCACTCGCGAGGAGCTCAGCGACTATCGGCCAACTGTCGCTGAGCCGGCTGACTTCGACGCGTTCTGGAACGAGACGATCGAGGAGACGCGTTCCTTCGATCTCGATCTGCGCCTCCAGCCTGTCAGAACGCCATACCGCACAATCGACATTCAGGACGCGTCTTTCCGGGGCTTCGGCGGAGATCGGATCAACGCCTGGCTGGTGAGCCCGCGGCAAGATCACGGCCCGCGGCCGGCAGTTGTGGAATACATCGGTTACAGCGGCGGGCGGGACGTTCCGGGCGCTGTGTTGTCCTGGGCAAGCGCCGGCTATACCCACTTTGTCGTCGACACCCGCGGACAAGGTTCGGCCTGGGGCGGTGGGGGTGACACTCCCGATCCGCATGGGTCTGGACCGCATGCGCCCGGCTTTGTGACGAAAGGCATCGAGCACCCCAAGTCCTATTACTACCGCCGGGTGTTCGCCGATGCATTGCGTGCGGTGGACGCGGTACGCACCCTTCCGGATGTCGACGCCTCCAAGATCGCAGTGCAAGGGATCAGTCAGGGTGGTGGCATCGCATTGGCGGCTGGCGGACTGGCGAAGGACTTACTGGCTGTGATGCCTGATCTGCCGTTTCTGTGTCACTTCCAACGCGCAGTCGATATCTGTGATCGGGATCCTTACATGGAGATCACGAGGTATCTCGCGGTGCATCGGGCTGCGGAGGCTACGGCGTTCGCAACTCTGAGCTACTTCGACGGAGTGAACTTCGCCAAACGAGCCAGTGCCCCAGCTATGTTCTCCGTGGCGCTCATGGACCAGGTATGCCCGCCCTCAACGGTGTATGCGGCGTATCACGCTTACGCGGGCAGAGCAAAAGAAATAGTTGTTTATCCCTTTAACGATCATGAGGGTGGCCTCGGTCATCAGCGACTTGCTCAAATCACCTGGCTCAATCGCTTGATCGGCTTGGAAGACGCATAACGTCTGGCTCACCAAGGGATGGGTATCGATGAGATAGCGTCTCTTGGGCGCGCATTCGGGCCTATGCGCGTCGTCCACGTCTGGGAGGTGAGGAGATCATGCGCCTCACGCCACGTAACACTCAGTTCTACGACATGTTCACCGCCGCAGCGAACAACGCCCTCGATGCGGCGTTGGTGCTGAAGCAGTTAGTCAATGCGCCCCCCGACCAGCGGCCCCAACTTGCTCAACAGTTGAGGGACTTGGAGCACGCGGGCGACCAGACGACCCACGAGATCATGCGTGCGTTAAACACCAGCTTCATTACGCCATTCGATCGGGAAGACATCGCTGTGCTCGCGGCAGGGCTCGACGACATCGTGGATGAAATTGAGGCGGCCGGTGATCTGACCGTGTTGTACAAGATCGATGAGTTGCCGCAGGCCGTCCACGAGCAGGCGGAACTGCTGGAAGACGCTGCCCGTGTGACCACCGAAGGCATGGGGCGACTTCGTAGTCTGCAAAAGCTCGAGGACTACTGGATCAGGATCAACGAGATCGAGAATCTCGCTGACGCGATGTATCGGGCGCTGCTTGCCCAGATATTCGACAGTGGGTCAGACGTCGTCACCATGATCAAGACCAAGGAAGTTGTTGATCAGCTCGAGAAGGCAGCCGACGCCTTCGAGCGGGTCGCGAACGTCGTACAGTCCATCGCCGCTAAAGAATCCTGACGTGTTGACCGCCACGCTAATTGCGATCATCGTTTTGGCGCTGCTGTTCGACTACACAAACGGGTTTCACGACGCTGCGAACGCTATCGCCAGCGCCGTCTCTACCCGCGCACTCACCCCGCGAACAGCCTTGGTGATCGCAGCTGTTGGCAACCTTGTCGGCGCGCTGCTGTCCACCGG
>DATFBI010000144.1:0-5190 GCA_035253925.1 Propionibacteriaceae bacterium | reverse complement strand
GTCGGCGCCGTGGAGTCGATGCCGTTGATAGTGGGCTTGATCGAGCAACTACAGAGCCGTCAGGCCGTCTATCCGGTGGATGACAGGGAGTTCGAAGACCTGTACTTCGCACAGGCGAGTGACTCAGGTTTTGGCTCGCTTTCCCACCTCTCCGAGCAGGATGCGATTGCGCTCTTCGCCGAACGCGGTGGTGATCCGGAGCGGCGCGGCAAGAAGGCTCCGCTGGACTGCCTGGTCTGGCGCCATGCCCGCGATGGGGAGCCGAGCTGGCCATCAGTGCTGGGTGCCGGTCGGCCTGGTTGGCACATCGAGTGCACGGCGATCGCCCTTGATCGACTCGGCGCCGACTTCGACGTGCAAGCGGGTGGCAGCGACCTGATCTTCCCTCACCATGAGATGTGTGCCGCCCAAGGCCGAGTGGCCACCGACCAGCCGTTCGCTCAGGCGTATCTGCACAGCGGAATGGTTGGCCTCAACGGCGAGAAGATGTCGAAGTCCAAGGGCAACCTGGTCTTCGTCTCGACACTACGAGCCTCAGGTGTTGATCCAATGGCCATCCGGCTGGCACTGCTCGGCCACCACTATCGCGACGATTGGGAGTGGAGGGATGACCTGCTCATCTCCGCCCAGCGCCGCTTGAACCGGTGGCGGGAGGCGGCTCGGCTGCCGGCTGGCCTGAACGCCGACGAGGTATTGGTCCAGCTACGTGCCGCTCTGGCGCAAGATCTTGACGCGCCTTCCGCACTGGCAGCAGTGGATGCCTGGGCCGGTGGCTCAATGGCGATTGACAGCGACGACGCCGAAGCCCCGGTTTTGGTGGCTCGCGCCTGCGAGGCCCTCCTCGGCGTAACGCTCTAGATCACCGACTTGTTAGCGTCTCAGCGGCCTATAGCCGTCTAAGAGTCTGACAAGTCGGAGTAGAGTGAGCGCGACGAGTTAAGAACTCGCGCGTGTACCGGGGTCGGTGCAAGTCCGAACCGGCGGTGACAGTCCGCGACCCCTCTGCCTCCAGTGGAGGGTTGATGTGGTGAAACTCCACAACCGACGGTGAAAGTCCGGATGGGAGGTTCACGCGAGTGCGTCACCGTCCTGCAGACAGCGGGACGATGTGTACTCTTCCACCCCGGCTATCGTGCGACCGGATGAGTGGAGGGATCACATGGATCTCCAAGAAGTACTCCTGCGGTTGCTACAGGCCGAGCTCGTAATCGGTTCGAGCGCCATTCTGTGGCGGGAGATCATCGGCAACGGGTTCGGGTTAGCAAGCGCTCTGCTGGGCATGTCACGCAAGGTCGCCGCGTGGCCTGTCGGCATTGTGGGCAACGTCTTGTTGTTCACCGTTTTTGTCGGGACCGCCATTGGTGGCCCGTTCGACACTCCCCAGAAGCTGGATCTGTGGGGTCAGGCCAGCCGCCAGATCTTCTTCATTATTGTCAGCGTCTACGGCTGGGTCCGGTGGTACCAGTTCCGGAAGTCGCACCGCGAAGAGGGGGTTGGGGTACGGCCAAAGTGGGCTGGCGCCAGCGGCCGGTTGCAGCTGCTACTGGGAGCGTTGGCTCTGACGACGGTCTTCTACTTCGCATTGAAGGCACTGGGGTCCTGGGGTCCGCTGGCAGACGCCTGGATCCTGACCGGCTCAATCCTCGCCACCTACGGCATGGCCCGCGGTTGGGTTGAGTTCTGGCTGATCTGGATCGCCGTCGATCTCGTGGGCGTCCCGTTGCTTTTGGCCGCCGGGTACTACCCATCGGCGATCATGTACATCGTCTACGGCGCGTTCTGCGTCGTCGGCTTCATCGCCTGGCTACGAATCGAACGGCGGGAGCGGGCCGCAGCGGATGCTGAAGGCGTTGCTTCTCCGGTGACGGAAACAGTTGGCTGAGAAACAACCGGTTTGTCAGAACTGGGCAGTGCTGTAGCGCTGCTCGGTTCTGACAACTCAGGTGTCCGCCACACTAGGCTGACCGCCGTGACGGTCCAGAAGTCCTTCGACAGCCTCTTTGCCGAACTCTCGGCGAAGGTTGCTGGTCACGACCCCAACTCCTCGACAGTTGCCCGGGTGGAGGCCGGCGTACACGAGATCGGCAAGAAGATCGTGGAGGAGGCGGCCGAGGTCTGGATGGCAGCTGAGTACCAGTCCAAGGATCACGCCGCCACCGAGATCAGCCAGCTGCTCTATCACATCCAGGTGCTGATGCTCGCGCTTGATCTTGACCTCAAAGACATCTACAGCCGTTTGTAGGTCCGCACCTAGGATGAGGGCCGTGAATTTGACCCTGCCTGGCATGGGAAAGCCGCTGATCAAGGTCGCCGTGCCAAACAAGGGCGCCTTGTCAGAACCTGCGGCCGAGATGCTGCGCGAGGCCGGCTACGCCCAACGCTCCGATGGTGAACTTGCGCTTCTGGACGAAGTCAATGGTGTCGAGTTCTTCTACCTGCGGCCACGAGACATCGCCGTTTACGTCGGGGAGGGCACCCTGGACGTCGGCATCACCGGCCGTGACATGCTGCTGGATTCGCGCGCCCATGCCATCGAGGTAATGCCGCTGGGATTCGGCCGCAGCAAGTTCCGGTTCGCTGCGCCGCTTGGCAGCGCGATGTCGGTAGACCAATTACATGATCTTCGGCTCGCCACCTCATATCCGGGCCTTGTTGAGTCCTATCTTGACGAGCTTGGTGTCACGACCCGGCTCATCGCCTTGGATGGTGCCGTGGAAACCGCGATCCGCCTCGGCGTCGCCGATGTGATTGCTGATGTGGTTGAGACCGGTACTACCTTGCGCGCCGCCGGATTGGAGCTATTCGGCGATCCGATCTTGGACTCGGAAGCCATCTTGATCCGCCGTGCGGGTGCCGAGCCACCCTCAGGTCTGGACCAGCTGGAGCGCCGACTGAACGGCGTCCTCGTCGCTCGCAACTACGTCATGATGGACTACGACGTCACCGACGCCCTCGTCGAGGAAGCTTGCGCAATCACCCCGGGACTGGAGTCCCCCACGGTGTCTCCGTTGGCAAAAGAAGGGTGGCGCGCGGTTAGGGCAATGGTTCCCCGATCCGATGCGCAGCAGATCATGGATGATCTGTGGGCCTTGGGCGCCCGCGCCATTCTGGTGACTGACATTGCCGCGTGTCGCATCTAGCGGCGTGACCTGTGACTGATCAAGATCTCGATCACAACAGCTACGTGGCACGACCTCGTCGGGTGCGGACGATCGTGATCATATCTACGCTCGCGATCTGCATAGTGGCTGTCATCGGTTGGCTACTGCTGCCGGCTGAGATCCGCGCACTGTTCCCACTTACCCATCGGTTGGCACTGCTCGCCATTTGGGCATTGCTTATTGCGATCATGGTGGCTCTGGCGAGCAGCTACGTGCGCGCCGACGCGCAAGGTCTGAAGATTCGCAACGTCTTCCGCGTACATCATGTGCCCTGGGGACGGGTCCACAAGATTATCTTGCGGCCCGGTGATCCGTGGGCTCAACTGCTACTCAAGCCAGTTGACGGCCAGCCATTTGAGGCCGATCTGGACGCTGACAGGCGCAGTTTGATGGGCATCCAGGCGGTGGACGGCCCCCGCGCGACAGCAGCAGTAAACGAACTCCGGGTACGCCACCGTCGCTTCCTGGCAGCTTCCTAACGCCGACTTGTCGGCGTCAGTAGGCGGGCGGTGTCACTCGATACCGCGGGACTTGAGTAGCGCCTCGATCTCGGCCATCTCCTCATCGATCGGAGGCTGGCTCTGCGCTGACTTGGCTGCACCCTTTTTAGCTTGCCCTTTGTTAGCTGGCAGGGCACCGGCGGATGACTGGGCACTTACCTGCTTGCTCTTGGCAGCAGACGAACGACGGGCAACGATTCCACCAACCACCCACAGCACCAGGCACAAGCCAAGCAATGACAGCCCGAACCAGACTGCCGGTGAGAAGATGATGTCGGAAGCCCAGGTGCCGAACGCGACGGCGGCATTCCACAGCAACCTGAGAAGACCGCTGAAGTACAACGCGATCGGAGCAAGCGCCAAGCCGATGCCTTGAATCACTCGGCCCTTGTTCCCTCGTCGCCACGCGATGCCAGTAGCGATCACGCCGAGCAGCGAGAGCCCAACGCATAAAGGCAGCAGTACGGTGCTATCAGCAGGCATTCTCCCAATGTGCCACGCACTGGAAGGCGTAGCGATGGGTGAGAACACCCGGCTGCCCCTGACAGCGTTTGAAATAGAGGTGGAGGCGTGGATCACCAGCGGCGGCTAGCAACCTCGCCATTCCCAGGTGACCAAGGCGCAGCGTCGGTTGAGACCCGGCGCCTGATGGCCATCGCCGCGGCAGAATCCACTCCGATTGCTTACCTACGGGCCGTTGCGGCGCTTTGTGGCGACCGGTTGCTCGTCCCGGTCGTCGCAACGACGACGCGTCTTGGACCGACAGTCGGTAGCTTAACCTCGGACAAGGAAGCCGAGATGTCGGTGGTCATACTTCAGGCGCAAGATGGACGTCGGGCGTTGTTGGCTTTTACGGGCCTGGATGCTCTCCAGAACTGGCAGCCCGATGCTCGACCGGTTCCGGTGACGGTAGACATAGCGGCCCAGGCCGCCAAAGGTGAGGATGCGTCCGCCGTCCTCATTGACCTGGCAGGTCCACACCGGTTGGTGATCGAAGGCGCGATCCTCGGCGAGCTTGCCGCCGGCCATCGCCTCGTGGAGCTGCCCGATGGTGAATTCGGCTGGATCCTTCCCGCTCCCGATTGAGTCCTATAGAGGCGACGGCACGCTTAGGGAATACCGGTTTCCGGCGACATGTTGTAGTCAAGTCGAGACCGCGAACATGTGGCCAATCTGGCCTGCGGTGATATCTTGACTGCGACCGATTCAGTCGTGCACTGAATCCGCAAGTGGAGACCTGATCTCCCACCCGAACAGCGTCAGCCATCGATAGTTGTCGGGTCGGTCTGCGAGGACGGCGGTGCGGTGTCCTCGCGGGTTTCGGGGTCTTCGCGTACGCGGGGACCCTTTCGTTTGGGTCGCCGCGCACGGATTCTCGGTGCCGTCTGGTTGGTCAGCCACCTACAACCAACTGGAGGACATATCAGCACCGAACCGCGAATCAACGATCGAATTCGCGTCCCCGAGGTCCGGCTCGTCGGACCGGCCGGGGAGCAGGTCGGCATCGTACGCATAGAAGACGCTTTGCG
>DATFBI010000143.1:0-9408 GCA_035253925.1 Propionibacteriaceae bacterium | reverse complement strand
TCTTACTATCAGCAGATCGGGCGGGCCGGCCGAGATGGAGAGCCCGCGGATATCACCTTGTTCTACCGGGCGGAGGACTTGCACTTGCAGCGATTCCTCACCTCTCGAGGAGCGCCGGAAGAGGCGCTCGAGGAGGTGGTGGGAAGCCTGCAGGAGCATGGTGAGCCGGTCCGCGCAGCGGATTTGGGGCAGCAAACTGAGGTGTCGGCGTCGCAACGAACTCGGGCTATCAACCTCCTCGAGCAGGCCGGCGCAGTGGTCACCACGGAGGACGGACGACTGGAAATCCTTGACCCGCAGATCGAGCCCGAGCAGGCTGTCGAGGAGGCGTTGGAAGTTGCGGAGACACACCAGCAGCTGATCCGATCCCGGATTGAGATGATGCGCGGCTATGCCGAGACCAGCGGCTGCCGCCGTCAGTTCTTGTTGGGCTACTTTGGCGAGCAATTACCGCAGCCCTGCGGGAACTGCGACACCTGTGAGGCTGGTACTGCGCGGGTGCAGCAGGCTGAGGATGACACCTTTCCGATCAACGGCAGCGTCCGCCACAGCGAGTGGGGCCACGGGATCGTGATGTCGGTCGAGCCGGACCGCTTGACGGTCCTGTTCGACACAGTTGGCTATAAGACGCTGGCCCGCGCGGCGATTGAGCAGCAGCACCTTCTCACCGTTGACGAGTCGCGCTAAAGGTTCTTGATTACGTGACAGCACTCGGCAGGTCAGGACGTCAGTGCGGTCTCTGCCCGGGACCGCAGTGACTGCCAGGTACGTTGCTCTTCGCCGGGCCGAGCGTAACCCAGGCGAACCTGACGTACCACGGCAGTCAGCTCGCTCACCTGCCGATGCGCCTCGTCGTACTGAGCGCTCACGTCGTCATATTCGGTCGCGGCGATGAAATCGACTCGGTTGCGTACACAGACCCCAAGACACTCCCGCGCGGCTTCAGTCCAGCCGCAGGTAAGGCAGCGCCACGCCGTTATCCGGTCGACCTCCTCCAAGGCTCCCGGCGGCTCCATCTCGTGGAGAACCGATCGTGCCTGCTCCCGCAGTGTGCGATGAGTTTCGGCCCAATCATTCGGTATTGGTGTACTCGGTTCAGGCACCGTCGAGACCAGCTGGAGTAGCAACTCTCGCAACCCGGCGGCGTGCTGCACGGCTGTCCCAACGTATGCTCGCGCCTCGTCATGGTCCTTGGCGAGGACAAGATCAACCATGCGCTCGTCGCAGTCGCCCACGCAGGGCTCGGGCACGTCAATCCGACCGCAGCCGATACAAAACAGAGCTGACAATCGCTCAGTCATTTCTCCGCCTCCCGCCAATTGGGTGCGCCTTCCGGCGTTGTTCCTCACGGGTACCAGCCAGCCAGCACTGCCACGATCAGCACGATGAAGAAGCCCTCTAGTCCGTGCACGATTACGCCCATCCAGAAGCTGCGGTAGCGCCGAGCGGCCCAGGCTATGCCGGGAGCACCAAGAACCATGCTCGGCCAGGCCCAGATCTTGTGTACGTGGTAGAGCCCCATGAGCACTGAGTTCGCGATCCAGTCCCAGCGGCCGAAGACACCGGCCATTCGCGGCAGCAGGACCCCGCGAAAGAGCAGTTCCTCGCCGAGGATGTAGTTGAACGCCATGCTTGTCAGCGCCAAACCCAAAATCCACCACTGACCCTGAAATTGTGGATCGGCCAAGCCTTGGACGTTTGTATAGGAGGGTTCACGTAACGCTGGCAGCCAGTTGGTCCATACCACATCCAGTCGGGTGGCGAGGTATCCACACAAACCGTTGGCTGCGAAGGCCGGCAGGGCCCACAAGAACAGCACCTTTCGTGGTTTGCCGGATCGCGGGCTGCGCGGCAGATTAAGCCAAATCCGCTTCTTGAGTGTGGGCCAATGCAAGCCGCCCAGCTCCTGCCGCAGCACGGCCAGCGAGACCACGAACTGCCACATCATTCCGACCACCATGAGCATCCAGTGCACAAGTCCTGGGTGGAGGGATGTGTGAGGGATGATGGCCGGGCCCACGACCCAGGCCAACAGTCCCATCGGGACGGTTACGGACGCCCAGATGGCCAAGATCTTCGACAAGGAGTACTGCGTGGAGCTTGCCGGTGTGTCGAGATGCGCCGGCAGCGATTGTGTGTTCGTCATGCCCTCATCCCACGACGAACGGTGGTTCCGCGCATCGGCTGCGGGGCTCGAGATCACGCGGTCAGGTAGGTCGCTCGGGCGACGGGTATCTCCGCCTGCAGGGTGATGTGTGACGGCATTGAATGGCCGTACGGTGTTCGCATGGTCAAGAACCCGGTGGTCTCGAGGCGCATCGTTGACGCCCTTGTTGCGCTGGCCTTCTTGGCCGTCGGCTGGTTCAGCAGTGGCGCGGCAACCATAAATAATCCGTTCTACCGGTACACGCCCCGCGATTGGCTCTTCGCCCTGTTGTTGATCTTGAGTACCGTGCCTTATGCGTGGCGTCGCCGTTGGCCGACGGCAGCCTTCTTGATCAGCATGCTGTCCGTGTCAGTGCTGTGGCTCCTCGGCTATAACGCGGGTCAGTTGCCGTTTTTGTTGATGGTCGGCGGCTACTTCGTCGCGGTCGCTCGACCTATGTGGGAGGTAGCGCTGTGCTCTGCCGTGGCGCTTGGCTGCTTTGGGTTGCTGTGGTGGGGGGACGGCGCGCCCTACGGCCTGCGCGATGCGCTCATCTCAGTCCTGGCGGTCGCGATCACTGTGGGGCTTGGCCGAGCGGCCCGGCTTCGAGTGGACCTCGCGGACGCACGCGCCGAGGCGGCGGAAGAGGCGGCGCGACGACGATCGAGCGAGGAACGGCTGCGGATCGCTAGGGAGCTGCATGACATCATCGGCCATTCCCTCGGCACTATCGCGGTGCAGGCCGGTGTTGGCCGCCACCTGATGGACACCGAAGCTGAGAAAGCTGCCGAGGCATTGGACAACATCGCTCGGATCAGCCGGGATTCCCTCGACGAGGTGCGTTCGGTGGTCGCCGCCTTACGGGACGACGAGCCGCCTTACCAGCCAGCACCTACGTTGGCAGATCTGCCGGGTCTGATCGAGACAGTGCGTGCCACCGGTCTTGCCGTGGAGCTCAAGCTGCCAAATGATCTTGAAGCAGTTCCGCGTCAGGCTGGAGCGGCGGTGTATCGCATAACACGGGAGGCACTTACGAATGTCGTCCGCCATGCACATGCCGCCAATGCGAGCGTGCAGGTGGACCACCACGATGGGCGGCTTGAGCTTGCGATTCGTGACGATGGTGCCGGAGCCCGTAATGGGCAGCAGCGAGCTGCCGGGACGGGACACGGCATTGCGGGAATGCGGGAACGTGCCGAAGCCCTTGGCGGCAGTCTCTCTGCGGGCCCGGCAAGCGATGGCGGGTTCCTCGTGACAGCCAGCCTGCCGGCCGGCTCGGAAGCGCCGCGATGATCTCCGTGGTCGTCGTCGACGATGAGCAGCTGGTACGTTCCGGCTTCGCCGCGCTGCTTGGCTCAGACCCCGAAATCAAGGTGGTCGGTACAGCCGGGGATGGGGATGCTGCCTTGGCGGTGATACGGCGCGAGCATCCTGATGTCGTCCTGATGGATATCCGGATGCCCGGGCGCGACGGGGTCAGTGCAACAGCAGCTATCACCGCCGATCCGGCACTGGCTCGGACCCGGGTCATCGTGCTGACGACCTTCGATCTTGATGAGTACGTACACGCCGCGCTGCGTGCCGGTGCCAGCGGCTTCCTGCTCAAAGACGCCCAACCGAATGATCTGCTGGCAGCCGTACATCTGGTTGCCGAAGGCGAGTCTGTGCTCGCCCCGGTCCTGGTTCGCCGGCTGATTGCGGCTTACGTCAAGGCACCGACCAGCGCTTCGAAGCCGCCATGGTTGGACTCATTGACTCCACGGGAGATCGAGGTCTTGGTGGCGGTCGGCCGCGGTCTAAGCAATGCCGAGATCGGTGACGCTTTGTATATGTCGGCGGCAACGGCTAAAACGCACGTCGGCCACCTCCTCACCAAATTGGACGCGCGAGACCGCACCCACCTAGTGATCGCTGCCTACGAGGCAGGACTGATGGACCGGGCTTAGAGCTCGGCCACCAGCTCGTTCAGCTCCTCATGGCTAAGCGCCATACCTTGGAATGCGGCCAAGGTATGCATCGGCATCGTGCCAATCACCTTGATCAATTCCGGATCTTGCAGTAGCCGCACATCCCGTTTGCTGAGCAGCTCGCGGCCCCGCTCATCCCCCAACCATTCGTGCAGGGTCGAGTCTGGTCCGAGCGGTAGCGATAGCCGAGGCGCGTCCAGCCTGATCGTTTCCGTAGCGACCAGGTGGCGTGACGAGTTGCCCACAGCGATCATGAATTCACCCGATTCGACGACCCACTGTTGGAAGCGCCGGGACCAGAAGGCGAACGCTCGCTCATCGAGTTGGCAGCTCACCTGCTTGGTCTCGCCGGGCTCGAGATGCACGCGGACAAAGCCCTTGAGCTCACGAAGAGGCCGAGCCACCGAAGCCTCCACGTCTCCGACATAGACCTGGACGACCTCGGCACCCGCCCGCTGGCCGATATTGCTGACCGATGCACTCACTGTCACGGCAAGATCACCGTCTGCCACCGAGCCGGCCGTTGAGACGTTGACGTCCTCAATTCGGAAGGTCGTGTAAGAGAGCCCGAACCCAAACGGATAGCTCACTTGCTGCACGAGCTTGTCGTATGCCCGATAACCAATGAAGATGCCTTCGCCGTAGTGCACGACGCCTTCCTCGCCGGGGAAGTTGAGGTAGGAAGGGTTGTCCTGCAGGCGTACCGGGATGGTTTCGGCAAGTTTCCCGGAAGGGTTCACTAAGCCCAGCAGAAGATCAACAGCCGCCCCGCCGGCCGCCTGACCTGACAACCAGCATTCCAAGATCGCTGCCACCTTGTCATCCCAGGTGGAAACCCGGACCACACCACCGTTCGCCAAGATCACGATCAGTTGATCATGGACTTCGGCCAGCGCGTGCAGCAGCACCAGCTGGTTGGCGGGAAGATCGATATGGGTCCGGTCGAACCCCTCCGACTCGTCTTCACCGGGGAGCCCGAGGAATACCACCACATGGTCAGCTCCGCTGGCGAGCTGTACGGCCTCTTGGAGCAGCTGTTGATCATTGTCCGTCGTCCCAATCCCAAACCCAGCAGCAAACCGCACCTCTGCGCGGCCAGAAAGTGCGGACTGCAATTCCTCCAGGGCCACATCTATCTTGGTGGGGTTGACCTGCGAGCTACCTGCGCCCTGGAACCGTGGGGTACGCGCGAACTCGCCGATCACTGCCACGGTGCTGCCCTCGGCTGGCTCCAGCGGCAGCACATTGCCGGTGTTCTTCAACAGCACTGCAGATTCATGGGCAGCGCGCCGAGCCAGCGCATGATGATCATCAGGGTCGAACGAGGCGCCCTCGGTGATGGCGGGCTGGGACTGATCAACCAGGCGCAGCACCCGGCGCACCGTTTCGTCGAGGATGGACTCGTCCAGCGAGCCATTGCGTACCGCCTCGACTATCGCCGCATCGCTCACCCCCAGATTGGGTGGCATCTCAAGATCAAGACCGCCCTTCAGCGCCGCCACCCGATCATGCACGGCACCCCAGTCCGACACCACCAAGCCCTGGAAGCCCCACTCTCCACGTAGCACCTCTGTCAGCAACCAGTGGTGCTCCGAGCAATATGTGCCATTGAGCCTGTTGTAGGCACACATCACCGTCCAGGGCTGCTCCGACTTCACAACCTGCTCGAAGGCCGGCAGATAGATTTCCCGCAGGGTCCGTTCGTCGACTTCAGCGCTGACCCGTAGTCGATCATCTTCCTGATTGTTGGCTGCATAGTGCTTGGGCGAGGTGCCGACTCCTTCGCTTTGGGTGCCCTCCACCATTGCCGCTGCGAGTTGACCAGCAAGCCATGGATCTTCGGACAGGTACTCGAAGTTGCGTCCGCAGAGTGGCGATCGCTTCATGTTGATGCCGGGGCCCAGTACGACCGAAACACCCAGTTTCTTAGCCTCTCGGCCCAGGGCTCGACCTACGGTGTAGCACAGCTCGGGATTCCAGGAGGAGGCCAGCCCGGAGGCGGTGGGGAAGCAGGTTGCGGGCGCGCTCGCCAGCAAGCCGACGTGATCACCCTGCTCCAGCTGGGTGCGCAGACCATGTGGCCCATCTGAAACCATGATCGCCGGGATGCCCAGTCGTTCCACCGGCGCTGTATGCCAGAAATCTGAGCCAAGGCATAGCGACGCCTTCTCCTCCAGCGTCAGTTCTGAGAGTCGATTGATGAGGTCGTTGGCGACAGTGGACACGACGAACTCCTCCCAAGCACGGTCCCGATGCCTAATCACACCATCGGCGTTTTCCTCGAGCCGTTCGGGGGCGCGGCTTTGTAGCGCAAGTGGTCAGAGGCGACGCTCCTGAAGCGGTTCAGCGTTGTCGGTCTTGACCACCATTCCTTAGGAAGAGGCCGGTTCCGCCGATCTGGCTGGCTAGAGGAAATGCGTCTCCATCTCCGGCTCATCGGTGATGAGCCGGTCACAGGTTGGGCAATACCATCTGACTTCTAAAGGCGTGCCGCACGCCGGGTGTGCCGGCGCCTCAGCCGCCATGGTGTGGCGGGCCCCCCAGTCGGCGAGCAGGCGAAGCGCCCCTGCGAGTTCCATGCCCTCAGCAGTCAGCTGGTAGGCGGCGCGGGGCGGCCGCTCGATGTACGGCCGTGACACCAGCAGCGCGTCGCGCTCCAGCCGCTTTAAGCGCTCGGACAAGATGTTCGGCGCAATGCCGGGGATTTCCTCGAGCAGCTCGTTGAAGCGCCGGGGACCGGCAAGCAGAGCCTGCACCACGAGCAAGGTCCAGCGGTCTCCGACGCGGACCAGCGCAGCAGCCAACGGCGATGCCGCGCGATCCCGCGTACCGGGTTCGACCTGTTCGCTCATGGCACCAACCGTATCCGTGGCCGGCGGGCTGGCTCTTCCTTCCTCACGGTCCGTGGCCTTACGGTCCGTCGCATGTGTAACAGTATCTAAATCTGTGTAACCATACACAAATCGCTAGACTCAACATTATGGAATCGTCCGTCGGCTCGAAGCGCGTAACCCTCGCACAGGTGGCCGAGTTGGCTGGCGTGTCGGTCATGACTGCCTCGTACAGCTATAACCAACCGAACCGGGTATCAGAGCAGGCCCGGTCGAGGGTTCTTGCCGCAGCGGCCCAGTTGGGCTACGCCGGACCTAACGCGAGTGCCCGGTCGCTTCGCCGAGGCAGCACACGCACGCTCGGTGTTGTGATGGGTGAACATCTGAGCTACGCGTTCGAAGATCCGGGGGCAGTGTCCTTCCTCGCCGGGATCGCTGATATCTGCGCGGAGCTTGGCTATGGCATGACCATCTTGCCGATCACTGGCGCTGCCGAGGACGTTCCGCGGATCAACGACGCCGCCGTCGACGGGTTCATTGTGTGGACCACATCCGACGATGATCCCATTCTGACCGCGGTCCAGGCGATGAAACGTCCTTCCGTGGTCCACGGCGGGCCGGCGGTCCCCGGGTTGGAGCTGGTGAGCATCGACAACCGCGCTGCGGCGCGCGCAATCGCCGCCATCGCCTTCGCCGGTGCCAAACGTCCGGCGGTACTGAGCCAACCGCTTTCCCGAGATCGGATCAGCATGATCATCAGTGCCGCAGACCTCACAGATGTCTTGTTTCCAGTGACGCGTGACCGGCTAGAGGGCTATCGGCAAGCAGCCGAGGGCAGCGGCATCGCGTGGCGCGACGTGGTCATCGCAGTATGCGCACGCAATGACACGGCCGAAGCCGAGCGAATGGCGGCGACCTTATTTGCGTCGGCTGACCCGCCCGATGCAATCGCCGCCATGAGCGACCAACAAGCGGCTGGCGTTGTCAGAGCTGCTCGCACCGCCGGTCTCGTCATTCCTGAGGATGTGGCGGTAACCGGGTGGGATGACGCGGCCGTGGCGGCAGAACTCGGGCTGACAACGGTGGCGCAATCGCTGCGCGCCCAGGGCGCAGCTTGCGCGCTTGCCGCGCTCGGGCAGAGACCGAACTCACACACCGGATCGTGGTCCATCGTTCGCAGAAGTAGCACCAGACAATGACATGCTGGCGCCTGGACAAGGTAAGTAGTAAATTGCAAGTTACTACTAACTAAGGAAGGCGTCATGGGAGCACTAGACGGAATTAAAGAAGAGATCCAGCGCGTGGCCGACCGAGCCAGCAGCGCGGTCGTCGGCATCGGGCAACGCTGGGGTGTTGGCTCGGGCGTGATCCTTGGCAAAGACCAGGTGCTGACAAATGCGCACAACGTACGCGCCGAGGAAGTGACCGTTACGTTCCAAGACGGGCGTACCGCGACCGGACAGGTCCAAGGAGAAGACGTTGATGGCGATCTCGCTGTTATTGCGGTCGACACCGGCGATGCACCAGCCATCGAATGGGCGACCGACGGTACGCCTGGCATTGGTACGCCGGTCTTCGGGCTAGCAAATCCAGGTGGCCGAGGACTGCGCGTAACGCTCGGTTTCATCACCGGCGTGGAGCGCAGTTTCCGGGGGCCGCGTGGCCGCCGAATCACCGGAAGCATTGAGCACGATGCCCCGCTGCTGCCCGGCTCCTCCGGCGGTCCGATCGTTAACGCCGAAGGCCAGCTGCTGGGGTTGAACACCAACCGTCTTGGCGAAGGTTTCTACTTGGCGATCCCGGCTGACCAAACACTGCGAACCCGGGTGGACGCACTGGCTCGCGGCGAGTCGAAGGGATGGGTCCGGCTTGGCATTGGTGTTGCTCCACCGCACGTGGCACGACGGATGAGACGAGCTGTCGGTCTCCCGGATGCCGACGGACTGCTTATCCGGCACGTTGAGGACAATAGCCCGGCCTCCCGCGCGGGGCTAGCAAAAGGAGACCTCATCGTGTTGGCCGCTGGCCGCCCAGTTAGCGGTATTGATGATCTTTTCGAGGCGCTGGCGGCGGCCGACGGTGTCATCCAGCTGGTGATTGTGCGTGGTGCAGAAGAGCGCGCGGTCGACGTGCAGCTCAGCGCCTGATCACTGTTCGCTTGATCACTGTTCGCTTGATCACTGTCCGGTTGAGCCGTACCGGAGGCCGTGACCAAACCTGAACACCGGGTCTGCAGTGTCGAAGGGCACGTCCGAGCGGCTGGCTACCACGGCGGCCATGGATCGGGGCAGGTCGAAGGGCAGTGAACCTTCGGGTTGGGCATCACCGAAAACGACGTCGAGGAATGCCTCGTCGCTGCTTCCATAACTGCCGAAAAGAGCGGCAGCATCGCCAGCCAGATGGGTAAGAACCGCGGGACGATCAAGGTAAACATCAATGATCGTCGGCACCGTTGCACAGATGT
>DATFBI010000142.1:0-22604 GCA_035253925.1 Propionibacteriaceae bacterium | reverse complement strand
CGTGACGCTTCACTGGTGAGAAAATTGCGAGTCGCTCTCCCGCCACAAAGTCAGCTACTTCATACGTGTAGGCGAGTGGTCGACCCAAGAAGTGGGCAACGAAAGCGAGGTGTGTGCCTACTGTTAGCGGCTTCTCGGTTTCCCAGGTGACGCGAGCAATGTTGGCGTCCCACTCTGGAGCATGATCAGGATCGGCAACATATTGGGCGACGACACGACGTGGTCGGTCGATATGGATTGCCGTGGTGACGTCAACAGATTTCATGTGCTCAGGAAATCAGACGTTTTGTGTACGAGTTGCAAGCGTTCCACCCCAGCCTGCGCACGACGAAGGTGTGCCAGCTTGGCTGGACTCGCGCCCAACGTGCTGGCACCGATGGTCGCAATGAGGGCAGCCACCAGCGAAGATTTCCGCAGATCTTTCTGTCTTCGGCTAAATCTGGGGCAATACCTGGACTTTTGAGCAATTCTGCGCCTGACTAGATCTTGGGTGGATACAGGGGAGGGACTCCAGCTAGTCCGCGGCTCAAGACCTGGGGTCAGCTGGAGTCTCTGCTGAAGCTAGTGCGAGTGAATCCTTCTCGTCGGACCGAGAGTAAAAAGATCAAGAAAGAAGGGCCGATCGTGATCACCCTCGACGACCTTGAATATTCCTACCCCGGCGATGGAGATCACTGCTACTGCTGCGGGCGTAGGTGGGATAGCCATTCACCTTGGGAGTTCTTCTATCTCGCCAACCACCTGCTGTGCGAGGAATGTGCTCGAGCGTACCAACGAGCGAGATCAAGAAGAGAGAGGAAGGAAGAATGAGATTCTCCTTTCTATTTGATCTTGTTCCTCTCGTCATTCATGATCAACTTTCGTACTGAACCAATGTCTGAGTAACTAATCTGACATTTCCTTAAGAATTCAAGCGCGGGTCAGGGAGACCGTTTGATCAGGCGGAGGCGGCCTTGTCTGACCAGGGCATGCGCAGAATTGACCGTGAGCGTGCCAAGACCGCCGTGTATTGATCATGGGCCACGAACCTGACCAAAGGGCAGCAACCACCGGCGCCGACCGGCTCACGACGGATACGTGTCAGAGTTCTGTCATGCACCTGATGCGCATCGGCCCCGCCGGCTCGGAACGACCGGTCGTCCGAGTTGACGACACTCACTACGTCGATGTTGCCGATGTAGCCAGCGATTTCGATGAGGCGTTCTTTGGCAGCGACGGGGTGACTCGTCTGGGCGAGGTCGTGCAGCAGCGCCGTGCGGCCGGGCAGCTGGGAGAGTTTGCCGGAGAGCGGATCGGAGCTCCAATCGGGAGACCGCATCAGATTCTCTGCATCGGGCTCAACTACAGCGACCACGCCGCCGAGACCGGCGCGGAAGTCCCCGATGAGCCGATCTTGTTCACCAAGTCACCGAACTCACTCGTCGGCCCGTACGACGAGGTCCGCATTCCTCGGGGCTCGACCAAGCTGGATTGGGAGGTCGAGCTGGGGGTGGTAATCGGAAGGCGCACTAGCTACCTCGACTCGGTCGATGATGCCAACGCTGCCATCGCCGGTTACGTGGTCGTCAATGACGTCAGCGAACGCGCCTTTCAGATCGAGCGCGGTGGACAGTGGTCTAAAGGCAAGTCGGCGGAGACTTTCAACCCGGCTGGGCCATGGCTGGTCACGCCCGATGAGATCGATGATGTCCTCAACCTGAGCATGTGGCTCGACGTCAGCGGTGTCCGGCGGCAGAACGGATCCACATCAACGATGATCTTCGACCCTTACTTCATCGTTCACTATCTCAGCCAGTTCCTGGTGCTGGAACCGGGCGATCTGATCAACACCGGTACACCTCCCGGTGTGGGCATGGGCTTCCAGCCCCAGGTGTGGCTCAAGGCCGGTGACGTCATGGAGCTCGGCATCGAAGGGCTGGGCAGTCAACGCCAGACCGTGATACCCGCCCGATAGATCAAAGGAGTCACATGCCAACACCTGTCGTCGTCACCGCATACTTCCGTCCCGCCACCGGGAAGCATGATCAAGTTGTAAAGGCCCTCCAGCCGGCAATCAGCGCGGTGCACGAAGAACCGGGATGTGAGCTCTACGCCATCCACGACGCCCCAGACGGCACCATTGTCATGATCGAGAAGTGGAGTTCAGTCGACGAGCTTGATGATCACGGCGCCGGGGAAGCTGTTCAGGCGCTGAACGCATCCTTGGAAGGGCTGCTGGCCTCACCGGTCGAGGTAACACGACTAGTGCCGATTCCTGCCGGAACCGAAAAGCAAGGCCAGCTATGACGCCGCTAACTAATGAGTCACCGGCCGAACCAACTCGACGTCGGGATTGAGCTCGACGCCAAATCCAGGCGTGTCGGGCACCTTCATCCGGCCGTTCTCTGGCACCGGCTCCCCGACCAGCAGCGGTGAAAACATCGGCACCACCTCATCGGCCTCCGGCGCCATCATCAAGAACTCCGAGAATGGGCTGTTGGTCCGGGTGATCACGAAGTGGTAGGAATAGACGCTCGAACCATGCGGCACCACCAGTGCCCCGTACGCGTCGGCGAGTGCGGAAATCTTGATCAACTCGGTAATCCCGCCGCACCAGCCGACATCCGGCTGCAAGATGTCGGCGCAACCCATCTCGAGCAGCATCCGGAATCCGTACCGGGTCGACTCATGTTCGCCGGTGGAGATCAACATTCCCCGTGGCACTTTCTGGCGGAGTTCCCGGTAACCCCAATAGTCGTCGGGGATCAATGCCTCCTCTAGCCATTTCAGGCGGTGCTCATGAGCTGCCGTAGCCAGCCTGACGGCGTAGTCGAGATCAAGTGACATCCAGCAGTCCCACATCAGCCAGAAGTCCTCGCCGACCTTGTCCCTCATCGCTGCCAGCTCTTCGATGTTCGCTCGCAGCCCGGCCAACCCTTCGTGTGGACCGTGGTGCAGCGGAAGCTTGCCGCCGACAAACCCCATCTGCTGGGCAAGATCGGGACGCGCCCCGGTGGCGTAGAAGGTCAGTTCGTCGCGGACCGGACCGCCGAGCAGTGCGTAAACCGGCTCCTGCCGCAGCCGGCCGAGCAGGTCGTACAGAGCAAGATCAACTGCGCTGATGACATTGAGAACTAAGCCTTTGCGACCGTAGAACAGCGTGGAGCGGAACATCTGGTCCCAGATCTTTTCAATGTCGGTAACCAGGGCGCCCTCGAGGAACCGTGCCAGGTGTCGCTCCACTATCCAGGCCCCAGGCTCCCCTGCGGTGGTCACGCCGAATCCGATAGTGCCGTCGTCGGCCTCGATCTGGACGACCAGCGTGCCGAGCACGTTGAGACCGAAGCTCCGGCGGCTCTCTTCATAGCCCGGATAACGCGACATCGGAGTTGCGATGTGGTCGTCGATCCAGTGGTAGCCCTGCTGGTCGTGGTAATCCGCCCCACCTCCAGCACCCACGGTGAAGGCGCGTACCTGGGCGATCTTGTGCGTAGTCATGCTGAGACCCTCTGCGGTGGCCCCTGCGGAAACACCAAGATCTTGCTCGCGGTACTGCGGCCTCGTGCCAGGTCGTCAAAGCTTTGCGGTGCACCCTCCCAGCCGACGCGGCCGTCGATCATCGCATCGATCCCGTCCGGGACGGTGCCGACCCACTCGGCGGTGTCGATGAACTCCGCAGCGTTATAGGTGAAGGACCCGATCAGGGCTCGCTCCTCAGTGCTCAACGCGTAGGCGGAAAGTTCAAGTCTTGGCGAACCCATCCCTACCAAAACGATCCGGCTTCCCAGGCTGGAGGCCGCGAACGCGTCGACAACGGTCGGGCTGATCCCGACCGCATCGACGACCAGGGTCGCTGGCCCGCCAAGCCGGTCGGCTACCGCCTCCGAGAGGTTGCCGGCCGATGGGTCGATAACCTCAGCCCCAAGACGAGCACACAGCGCGCGGCGTGATGGGCTGACGTCGGACAGGGCAAGCGCTTGCACACCCAGACGCCGGGCACCCATCAGGCACGCCTGCCCGATTGGGCCACCGCCGATGACCAAGACTCGATCCTCGGCGGTTGGCTGACCTCGGCGTACGGCGTGGTAACCGACCGCCATCGGCTCCACTAAGGCGCCTAGCTCCTCCGGCATGTCATCCGGCAAGAGCACGATATTCCCAGCCGGTACAGCGACACGGTCCGCAAAGGCCGCCGGGATCTCGGGCGCAACACCCAGCACTACCCGTCGACTGCACCAATGTTCTTGGCCAGATAGGCAGGCCGAGCACTCATGGCAGGACATCACCGGGTTCACGGTCACCAGCTGGCCCGCCCTGAGCCCTTCAACATCTGGTCCGATTTCGCTGATTCGGCCGACGGTCTCGTGCCCCATGATCTGCCCCGGATGGCGGCGGCCGTTCTCGCCGGAGTAGCCGTGGAAGTCAGAGCCGCAGATGCCCGTGGCGATCACATCGACGACCACTTGCCCGGGCCCGGACACCGGATCGGGCCGTTCCTCGACGGCGATGTCGTAGAAGTCCCGCAACACCAACGCTCTCATGGCGCTACCTGTGGTGAGGGTGAGGTCCGCGCGCGGCCTCGGCCTGCTCATGAGGCACGTAATGGGCATCAACCTCATCCAAGTGGCCAGCCTCGACCTCGTTGGCCTTCTTAAAGAACGCGGTGATCGCAAACAGCACGGCACCGAGCACCGCCCCGAAGGCGAGCGAGTACAAGCCCGCGCCTTCACCGAGAGCTGAGTCAAAGTATTCGCGCTGGATGGGCGCCAAGAAGCCACCGAGGTTGCCCAGCGAGTTGACCAAGCCAATGCCCGCGGCTGCGGCGTATCCGGTCATGTACTCCGTCGGCAAGGTCCAGAAGATCGGTTGCATGGACACGAACCCCATCGCGGCCAGGCACAACCCGGCGACGGCAAGTACCGGGTTGTCGCTTAGCGCACCCGAGATGACAATGCCGAATGCGGTGACCAACAACAGCGTGCTGCCGATCAACCGGTGCTTGCGAGTCCGGTCGGCAATGCGCGGGAAGATCGCCACCGCGATCAGGGCGAAGGCCCAGGGGATTGCGGTAACGAGAGAGGCGGCGAATCCAAGCTTTTGGCCGGTCATGGCGACCACCTGGGTGGGCAGGAAGAAAGTCATGCCGTAAACCGCGATCTGGATGCAGAAGTAGATAAGCGCGAAGTACCAGACCCGCCAGTTTCCGAGGGCTGCAAGCACACGCTGCGGACCGTGCCCCTCGGCCTTGGCGGTGTCCTCGGCGTCGATCGTCTCCACCAACGCTTCCCGCTCGTCGTCCGGCAGCCACGTTGCATGCTCGGGCCTGTCGGTGAGGTAGTAGTAAGCCCAGATGCCAACGACGACCGCGATCAGACCTTCGACCATGAACATCCACTGGATGCCCCGGAGCCCGAAGACGCCATTGAGCTCCAGCAGACCGCCGGACAGCGGGTTACCGAGAATGCCAGCCAACGCAATGCCCATATAGAAGTAGCCACGGGCCTGGCTGAGATGCCGCGCTGGTACCCAATATGTGAGGTACAAGATCACGCCGGGAAAGAAGCCTGCCTCGGCGACACCCAAGAGGAAGCGCAAGACATAGAAGCTGATCGGCCCCTGGATGAACATGAAGAGGGTCGCAATGATGCCCCAGCTCACCATGATCCGGGCTAGCCACCAGCGGGCCCCGACCTTGTGCAATAAGAGGTTGCTGGGAACCTCGAAGATGGCGTAGCCGACGAAGAACAGACCAGCGCCGAAGGCGTATGCGGCGGCGCTAATGCCGAAGTCGACCTCGAACTCCTGCTGCGCGAACGAGACATTGCTCCGGTCCAGAAACGCAATGACGTACATCAGCAGCAGGAACGGGATTAGCCGTTTGAAGACCTTCTTGGTCGCCGCGTCACTCAGCTCCTGGCGCTGCCGGGGATCGGTGATCGTGATATCGGCCATTGAATGTCTCCTTGCTCGTGTATGTGCGCTGCGCCCTTCGTCAAGCTCAGGGCACATGTGTTCAGTGCATGTGCTTGCCGCCATCGATCTGGATGGTTGCTCCGTTGATATAGCCGGCGCCTTCGGACAGCAGGAACGCCACAGTGGCGGCGATTTCCTCGGGTTGGCCGACTCGACCGAGCGGGATACCGGCCGACATTGACGTTTTGCGCTCATCGGTAAGTCGGCCGCCCATGATCTCGGTGTCAATCGGTCCGGGTGCGATCACGTTGACTGTGATCCCGTACTGGCCGAGCTCGCGCGCACCGCCCTTGCACATGCCGATGACCGCTGCCTTGGCCGCCGCGTAGACGCCCTTGGAGAACGTGCCGCCTCCGTCAAAGGCGGTGATCGATGATGTGTTGACGATCCGGCCGATTCCCTGGGGGATCATTCGTGCAGCGGCAGCCTTGAGCATCAGGAATGAACCCGTGACGTTTACCGCCATCACCCGCTCGAACTCCGCCAGACTGCATTCGTGGAGCGGCACCGGGCAGGGGATGCCGGCCAGATTGACCAGACCGACCACCGGAGGCAGTTCGGAGTCGATCTGCTCGTAAGCCTCGGTCACCGAGGACTCCGAGGCAATATCAGTCGGCAGCGAGAGGAGGTTGTCGTGACCCCCCTCGCGGAGCTCTTTCTCGACGCCGGCTAGTCCCTCGGCATTGATGTCTACGAGAGCGACGTGCCAGCCGTTTTCCGCCAGCATGCGGGCGGTGACCCGACCGATTCCTGCCGGACCACCGGCCCCAGTGACGACGGCCGTGCGTGGATCAGGCAGCCGGGACAGGACGGCAGATGTTGCCGGAGCTGGGGCGGACGTCATTGGTGCGCTCCTATCTTCAGTTCTTCGTTCAATCGATCAAAGTGGCAAGGATTTCTCGGATGTAGGCGCAGTTTCTGCCGATCACGGTGATGGCGTCGCTGCCGTAGTGCTCACACAGGAAGGCACCACTGAAGCCCAGGTCCAGCGCCTGGCTGATTGCGGCGCGGTAGTTGATCAAGCCGAACTCCATCGGCACCGGGAAGGTCATCACCTGACCGGTATCGGGGTCTTCGTCGCGCAGATAGTTCTTGACGTGCCAGTAGTTGGTGTACGGCAGCACCTTGTCGAGCATGTCTTGCACCGGCTCGATCGGGCGGTGCAGACGAATGAAGTTGCCGATATCAGGGTTCAGCCCGCAGGCATCGTGGTCCACTTCCTTGAGGAACCGCACCGCGTCATCGCAGGTCCCGATGTAGGTGTCCTCATACATCTCAAGGGTGATCTGCTGACCGTTACTGTTGGCATGCTCGGCCAGCTCGCGAATCAAAGACGCAGCACGACTCCGCACCTCCGGCGACTCATCGTCATGCCAGCCCTCAGCCAACCAGAACCACAATGCCTTTTCCTGTTCGGGAGTGAACGCTTGGAAGAACCCAAAGCTCACCATCGGCACGCCCAGCTCGGCCGCTTTGTCAAGTAGCCGGTGGCTGTAGGCCAGGTACTCATCGCCATGTTCGGGATCCATCACGCTGCGGCGCGAGGTCGAGATTGCGGGGATTGTGAGGCCAACATCCTTCAGCACACTCTTGAAATCCTCCAGCCGGTCCGGGCTGAGATCAGCGACCCGGACCCAGGTGTCGGTGGGGTCGACTTCGGTGAAGCCGATGCGCCGCACCAGCCGTAGGTGCTTGGCCCATTCCTCCGGATCGGCGTCGTGAATGGGATTGCCCTGGGAATCCTTGCTTCCAAACGGCAGCATGGCGGCTGCGATTGGCCAGTCCTCGGCGGTGTAGGCAGAATTGTTCATTCGTCGCTTCCTCCTTTCGGAGCCGGACCCAGCTCCCGGAGCAGCTGTCCGAGCCGGGCGTAGGCGGTGTTGCGGTACGTCACCAGCGGGGCCTGGTCGCCGGCTGGCGTAACGAAGCCGCCGCCTTGCTTGACTCCGTACTGCCCGGCCTCAACCAGATCGGTGAGCATCTTTGGCACCGCCAACCGCTCTCCGTAATGCAGTTGCAAGGTCCGGAAGCCGTCGCGGTACACGTCTAGGCCAGCCATGTCGGCAATGGCAAAGGGCCCGAAGAACGGCAGCCGATAACCAAATGTGGTGCGGACGATGATGTCGACGTCCTCGGGCGTAGCGACGCCCTCCTCGACCAGGTTGATGGCTTCCTTGAGCAGTACGTATTGCAGCCGATTGAGGACAAAGCCGGCTTTGTCCCTAACCCGGGCAGTCAGCTTGCCGGTCAGAGGTACCAGGGCCTCAACCGCTTTGACCACGTCCTCATCGGTTCCAGAGTGCGCAATTAGTTCCACGCCGGGGATGAAGGGCGCCGGGTTGGAAAAGTGCACGCCGAGGAAGCGCTCGGGGTGCTGCAGTCCGGTCGCAAGATCACCAATCGGCAGCGTCGAGGTGTTGCTGCCGATCACTGCATCCGGGCGGGCCGCCTGTTCGATGCTGCCCAGCACTGGTTTTTTGACTTCAGGCCGTTCGAGCACCGCTTCTTCGATGAAGTCTGCTTCGGCGACCGCCTCGGCCACGCTATTGGCTGCTCGGAGGTTCTTACGCACCAGGTTTGCCGATCCCGGGTCGAACAGCCCTCGGCTCTCGAAGTCCTCAGCCTCTTGACGCAGTCGATCAAGATGTCGGGCTGTGAGGCCCGGATCGGCGTCAGCGATCACTACGTCCATGCCGGCCATCGCGAAGACCTGGGAGATTCCGCCACCCATGTATCCGGCGCCGACGACGGCGATGTGCTCCATCATCCAATTTCCCCTGCCGCAAGATCAACCGCAGCTAGCGGTCGACATGGCGTCCTTCTGGTTGAGTGGCTCGGCGACGCGAGTATTCACCTCGACGAGCCGGCACCGGCATCCGCGGCCTGCGGTTATTGCGACACTTCCCCCGGCCTAAGCGCCGGTGTCTTGGGAAGCCGGTTACCCCAACTGGCTGGTCTGAATCAGGAAGATCACCAAATCTCCTGGGGTGTTTACATCGGGTTGCGCTGGATAACGTCAGCTTCATCGAAGGAGCCCCCGTGACCACTGCCAATCCAGCAGCGCCTTCTCCAGCATTCTCCGGTGCGATTCCGCTCGATCAACTGCTGGCTGATCAGCCGCCAGAGCTTGACGTCGGTACCAGTCTTGAACAAATTCAAGCTGGCCGGCGCTTAGTGTTTCTCGACGACGACCCGACCGGTACCCAGACGATTACCGATTTGCCGGTTCTCACCAGCTGGTCCGTTGCTGACGTGCAGTGGGCGCTGCAACAGAACACCACCGGCTTCTTCATCTTGACCAACACTCGCAGTCTGTCTGAGGCTGATGCGGCGAAACTGAACCGACAAGTTGTCGACGCTCTCCACGAGGCGGCCACCGCCGAACAGGTGTGGTACGCGCTTGCGAGTCGCAGCGACTCGACGCTGCGTGGTTACTTCCCACTTGAGACCGACGTCTTAGCCGAGGAGCTGGCCAAGAGAGGCACGACTGTGGACGGGGTGATCGTATGCCCCGCGTACGTCGAGCCTGGCCGGGTGACGGTCAATTCGGTGCACTGGGCGCGTACCAACGAGGGCATGATCCCCGTCGCCCACAGTGAGTTCGCCAAGGACGCCAGCTTTGGCTATCGCAACTCAGACCTGCGGGACTGGGTGGAGGAGAAGACTGCAGGCCGGATTCGGCGCGATGAGGTCGCGCGGATCACTCTGACCGACATCCGCACTGGCGGCCCGGATCGGGTTCTTGAAATCCTTTCCGGACTTCGAAACGGCCAGCCTGTAGTGGTGGACACCGCATCCGACGCTGATCAGCAGGTGGTGGTGCTGGCCGCGCTTCGGGCCGAAGCAGCCGGCAAGAATTTCATCTATCGCATTGGGCCATCGTTCGTTCGAGCCCGGAGTGGACAGCGTCCCACGCCCCCTGCAGATGCTGAACGCCTGAGGGAGATAGGCGCCTCACAACCGACCGACCCAACCGATACCCGGCCGGCCACCAACCACGGCCTGATCGCGGTCGGCTCTCACGTCCCGCTCACCACCCGCCAGCTCGATAGGCTGCGCAGCAAGGGCAAGATCATCGAACTCGAGCTGGATGTTCCGACCTTGCTGGATGACGCCGCTCGCACGCGGCACGTCTCAGAGATTGCCGGACAGGCCGCGAGACTGCTGGAGCGCAGCGAGGGCGATAGCGACATCGTGATCAGCACCAGCCGAACGCTGGTGACCGGCGATGATGCGGTACACAGCCTGTCAATCGCGCGTACCGTCAGCGCTGCACTGGTCGGTACGGTACGTGAGATTGCGAACCAGATCCGGCCAGCCTTTGTGCTGGCCAAGGGAGGCATTACCTCATACGATACGGCAACGGCCGGGCTGAGTATCAGGCGGGCATGGTGCCGCGGCACCATGCTTCCCGGCATCGTCTCCCTTTGGGAGCCAGTCACCGGACTTGCTAAGGGCATTCCCTACATCGTGTTCGCGGGGAACGTGGGCGACGACGATGCGCTCGCAGCAGTCGTCGACACATTGCGGAGCATGTGAACTTTCCACTTCGAGCAAGGGAGTTAGAAGGCACCGTGTCCGAGAACAGCAGCGATATTGCGGTCATCGGCCTGGGCGCCATGGGACTACCCATGGCCGCCCACTTGGCCACGAAATTCTCCGTTACTGGGTATGACCCGTTCGACGCCCGCCGCGAGCTTGCAACGGATCAAGGACTTGCGGTCGAGACGACTCCAGGCGGTGCGAGCAAGAACGCCGACACTGCGCTGCTTGCGGTTCGTGATCAAAGCCAGGCGGAGTCCGCGCTGTTCGGCGATGAAGGGGTAGTCAGTTCGCTGAAGCCCGGCTCCCCGGTGATCTTGACAAGCACTATCGGGCCGGAGGCCGCACGAATGCTGGCCGATCAGCTCGAGCAGGCTGGATATCCCTTGATCGATGCCCCAATCAGCGGCGGTCCGGCTCGCGCCGGGAAGGGGGACCTACTGATCGTCGTGGGTGCAGCCGAGGACGCACTCGCCGTAGCTCGACCGGTGCTAGATCAACTCGCATCCACCTTGACGATCGTCGGTGCCAGACCTGGCGATGGCCAAGCGCTGAAAACGATCAACCAGCTGCTCGCAGGAGTACACATCGCGGCAGCCGCCGAGGCGATCGCTCTGGCCCGTGGACTGGGACTGGATCCCGAGGTAGTCATCAGAGCGCTGTCGCAGGGTGCTGCCAGCTCGTTCATGTTCTCCGACCGGGGACCGCGCATGCTGCAGGCGTACCAAGGCGGCGCCGAAGTGAAGTCCCGCGTCGACATCTTTGTCAAGGACATGGGGATCGTGACCAGTGTCGGCCGCGCCTGCCATGTTCCGCTACCGCTGGCAGCGGCAGCCGAACAGCTTTATCTCATCGCCGAAGCCTCCGGGCTGGGTTCCCAGGACGACTCAAGTGTCGTGACCGTCCTATCACCAACATCAACAAAGGCACCGGCTAGGGCAGCCGCTGAGAACGCAGCGCCCGGATTACGTCAGTGATGGTGGATTAGTTACCATCTCGATCGGAGTCGTCTTCTTAGGAGGCGGTCATCGCCCTATCCGCTCCGGCACGGTCGCAGCAGAGTTACCGCCACGAGGCCCTGCTCTGGCACGGCGCTACTGACTTTACGGATTCACTAGTTCCGTTCGTCGATGATGGGTTGGCAGCGCATGAACCGGTGATGGTGGCGGTCATTCCTGAGCATCTGACATGGCTACAAGACGTACTAGCGCACCGAGCAGAGTATGTGGAATTTGTCGACATGCACGAGTTGGGTCGCAATCCCGCCCGGATCATTCCGGCTTGGCAGCATTTTCTGGACGCAAAAGTAAGGCAACGCTCGCCCATTCGCGGCATTGGGGAGCCGATCTGGCCGGGCCGGCGTCCTCAAGAGCTTCGGGAATGCCAGTTTCACGAAGCCCTACTCAATGTCGCAATCGACCCTGAGATCCCCTTCTGGTTGATATGTCCGTACGACGCGGAGGCTCTCAGCCCGGATGTTCTCGATGAAGCACACCGCAGCCATCCGGTCATCCTCGACTCCCACTCGTACCACGGCAGTAGCCGTTATGAGGGCCGCGCACACGTGGAGTCGATCTTCACCACCGAACTGCCCGAGCTGAAACTCCCGCCGACTGTCGCCGTCTTTACCGAGAACAACGTCAACCGGGTCGGCGCATATGTCAAGCTCGAGTTCCACGTCGGTGGGTTCGGAGTGGAAGAAGCCAGCGACCTCGCGGAGGTCATTCAACGGCTCGCATCGGGCAGCCTGCATAGAGGAGCCACCTGGGGCGCCGTCCGGATCTTCAGTCAGCCCGACGTCATAATCTGCGAGGTAGTCGATGACGCTGTCGTCGTCGACCCGCTCATTGGCCGTCGCGCGCCTCGCGAGGGCGAAGACGACAGTCTGTGGATCGCTAACCAGACATGCGACCTCGTGCAGGTGCGGTCCTCGTCCGCAGGAACGACCGTGAGAGTACATGCCTGGAGATAGTCAAGAACACCCGAACGAGGGCTCTTGAACCTGCCGCGACGTCAAGTTCTACCGTGGCAGCATGCATGATCATTCTGAGCCACGCTGGCGCATCGGGGAGGTCTCGGCCCGAACAGGCCTGACTGCCCGCACCCTGCGCTATTACGAGGAACTCGGCTTGCTCCGGCCGTCTGAGCGACTGCTGAGCGGACACCGGGTTTATACCACTGATGATCTTCAGCGGCTCTATCGCGTCAGCTTGCTTCGGCAACTGGGTTTGCCATTGTCAGATATCGCCCGGGAGCTGGAGGATTCCTCACACGACTTGGCTGACACCATCAATCGACACGTCGAGCAAGTTGATCAACGGTTGGCGGCGCTGGGTCGTCATCGGGAACGGATGATCACGGTTCGGGAATCTCTAGCCAACGGCAGTCCTACAGATGAGGAACTACTCGACACCCTCCACGATCTAGCACAGATCGATCATGGGCTGACGCAACGATTGACACTCCTTGTGTACCACGACATCGAAGCTGTTCATGATCATCTGGTGGCGGTGTTCGGCTTCGGCCCGGGGACAATTGTCCGCAATGATTCCGGTCAAGTAATTCACGGCGAGATGCATGTCGGTGACGGTGTGATCTGGATGCACCCACCTTCGGAGGAGTACCACCTGGCATCGCCCGCGGCTCTCGGGGCAAGCACGCACTGTATGGCAGTCATGGTCGATGATGTGGACCGGCACCACGAAACAGCGGTTGCCGCCGGTGCGGCGGTTGTCTACCCGCCGAAAGACATGGCCTACGGGTTCCGCGAGTATGCCGCCCGTGATCTCGAGGGTGGACTGTGGTCATTCATGACCCCGCTTACCTCTGAAGGAGGCGCGTCATGAGCGGGCTGACTCCCTATATCTGCGTTGCCGATTCCCGAGCCGCCATCGAGTGGTATGGCGAAGTGTTCCAGGCGACGGCGGAAGGCACTCCATACGTAATGGACGATGGCCGGATCGGTCATGTGGAGCTGAAGATCGCCGATTCGCAGCTGATGATGGCCGACCCATTCCCGGAGGTGGGCGTAGCGCCGCCCGACCCAGCGAGCGGAAGTGCAGTGTCGCTGCATCTCGAAGTCCCCGACTGCGATGCGGTTGCTGAAGCGGCCGTCCGCAACGGCGCGAAGCTGGCTCGCGGGCCCGAATCCACCAGCCACGGCCGATCGGCCACCTTCCACGATCCCTTCGGTCATCGGTGGATGATCAGCTCCGCCTGACCCCACCAGGGTCGTCAAACTTCTGTCAGACCGGGTGAGTAATGTGCAACGAGCAACCCGTCAAAGACCTGGAAGGAGCGAAGGTGCCATCAGTTCTCAACCCCTACCTCAACTTCGGTGACAACACCCGGCAGGCGATGGAGTTCTACCGAGACGTCTTCGGTGGCGAATTGAAGCTGAACACGTTTGGTGAATATGGCGATCCGAGTGCACCTGGTGCCGACAACATCATGCACGCACAGCTTGAGACCGAGAACGGCTTCACTCTCATGGCCTCCGACGCTCCACCCGGAATGGACCTCGATGAGGGTTCGGGCAAAATCAGCATCAGCCTGAGCGGCGATGATGAACAAGAGTTACGCGGCTACTGGGACAAGCTTTCCGAAGGTGGCACCGTGACAATGCCTTTTGAGAAGCAGATGTGGGGCGACCTGTTCGGCATGTGTACCGACAAGTTCGGTGTGCCGTGGATGGTAGACGTCGTCCAGCCGCAGGGCTGATCATCTGATCACTGAGGTCAATAACCGGGTGACGCTGGTAGTGAACCAGGTCGCATAGCGCTCTGCGCTCCAACCTCGATGCTGGGTTAGCCGGCTGAAAACCACTGGATCCATCAACATCCAGACTGTGTCTACGGCGGCTGCCCGATCGAGCCCTGCGCGAAGCGCCGCCCGTGCTAGAACACCGTCGACGATCCAGCTCGCGGTACGTTCTCGCTGGGACGCCCGATCAGCGATGAGCGTCTGGATGTCCGGATCGAGAGCCGCCGCCTCATACGCGGCAAGCATCACGCCGGCCGACCTGACCTGCGCATCGCGTACCGCACCTGCCACAGCGGATAGAAATTCCACGACATCGTGGGCTGATTGCGCCTCGTCCGCCCAAGCCCGGCTCAGCACCGGTACCGGCTCATCGTCGCCGGCAATAGCAACATCGAGCACTACGTGCAGAAGCTGCGCCTTGGTGCCAAAGAGCAGCTCAACCGTTGGCACGGACACTCCGGCCTCAGCGGCAATCGCCCGCATAGTCGTGTTCGCATAGCCCCGCTCGACGAACAACCGAGTGGCAGCATCGATCACCCGTCTGCGGGTCTGCTGCGCCCGTTGGGTACGCGCCACCGACACGTAGGCGCGTCTGCGCGGGCGCGCAAGGGCGTCGGCTGGCATGCTGGACAGATTAGCTATGGGGAAGCCATAGCGACAATGCGCTCTCTTCACCCGCCACAGGTGAGGCCTGCGGCCGTAGATGGCGGGAAATTGAGAACATGCAAGCAGAACAGTCGATTGTCAATTCGCGCGCCCTGACCGTGCTCGTCGCCGGCGCTTCCGCGATCGTCCTGATCGTGGGTATTCAGTACTTCTCCGGGATCATCGGACCGCTGTTTCTGGCTTTGGTATTGACCGTTGCAGTGCATCCGCTGCGGCAGGCGCTGTCCCGGAGGGGACTCCCTAGATGGATGGCCAGCGTTGTGGCCCTACTCTGCCTTTTCGCAGGACTGCTGGCACTCAGCTTTGCTGTCATCGCTGCCGGCGCCCAGCTGGTGACGTTGTTGGGTGACTACGGGCAGCAGTTTGGCAACCTCAGGGATCAGCTCACCGAAACCATGAGGTCGGCAGGGATGGATGGCTCCCGCGCCAGGGAGGTATTGAGCTCCTTCGACGTTGGAAAGCTCAGTGGGTTCATAGTCACCTTGTTAGGCGGTGCTGCTGGACTTGCTTCCAACCTCGTTCTGATCCTGGGTCTGCTGTTGTTCATGGGCTTGGATGCGGCCGGCTACTCAGGTGTGCTGCACCAAATGCCGGCAGATCGTCGCCCGCTTGCTGAGTCGCTTGGAAAGTTCGCGTCCGCCACCCGGCGGTACCTCGTAGTGTCAACTATCTTCGGCGCTGTTGTCGCACTACTCGACGTAGCAGTGCTCTATCTCTTGAACGTACCGGCGCCGTGGCTGTGGGGCCTGTTGGCCTTCATCACCAACTACATCCCCAACATTGGCTTTGTCATTGGTCTGATTCCACCTGCCTTGCTTGCGCTGCTGTCGGGCGGTTGGCAGTCGATGCTCCTCGTCATCGTTTTGTACATCGTGATCAACGCGATAATCCAAAGTGGTCTTCAGCCCAAGATTGTTGGCGGCTCGGTCGGCCTGTCGGGAACGCTGAGCTTTCTATCGTTGATCTTCTGGGCCTTCGTGCTGGGCGCATGGGGCGCACTGCTGGCCATTCCGCTGACGCTCTTTGCCAGAGCACTACTCGTCGATGTGGACTCCCGGTCGCGATGGGTGCTGCCACTGCTGTCCGGGCAGCACGATGAGGAGGCCGACAAGCCTGACGAGGATCCGGCCCTGGCTTTGGCTCAGGCTGATCGAGAACAGTCACCCAGCCCCGAGCAGCCCACGGCACACAAATAGATACAGATCCAATAGATACCGAGCCACTACTTGAGTGACTGATCACTCCGCGGGATGAGTGCGTAGCCACTCGGCCCAGGTGATCTTGCCGTGTCGACTGCCCGGACCACTGACTGACATTGCCGTGGCCGCGTCCCTAGCGGCCGACGGCAAGGGCACCCGCATGGTACGGGCAGGGTGCTTCCGAATTTGCTGCCACTGGTCGAACAACTGGGCAAACGTCAGGACCTCCGGACCGCCGAAGTCTGCCAGCCGGCCGCTCGGTCCCTTGGCAACGGACTCGACGAGATAGTCGGCGAAGTCATTGGTATCCACTGGCTCCATCGCCAGGTCCGGCAGCGGCACCATGGGGAGCCGCGCCATCTTGCCGAGCATGCGATCAAGCAACCAGTGGAACTGCGCCGCGCGGGCGATGGACCAAGGCACCGGGCTCTGGCGTACCAGCTGCTCGGCCTCGAGCTTGTGCCGCAGGTACGGAACGCGGGGTTTGTCGATACCAACAATGGAGACGTAGATGAGATGCCCGACACCCGCAGCGCCGACCTCATCCAAGAGTCGCGCGGTGCCGTCGTAGTCCACCGAGCTGGGACTGGTCCATAGATCCTTCGGCACGAAGTAGCCGCGACGAGCAGCCGGGGACAGCGTCGCGGCATGAATTACCGTCTGGCTGCCGGCGAGTGCTTGGGCAATACCTGCCCCGGTAGCAAGATCACCAGGAATCCAGTCCACCTCGGGATCCGATCCCGCCGATCGAGCTAGCACGCGTACCCGATAAGAGCCCTTGAGCCGAGCGACAACGTCCCTGCCGAGATGGCCAGTGCCACCAACAACGACAACGGTGTCCATTGCTCCCCCTCAATTAGCGCCGAGCCAAATGGCAACCTGACGTGTGAATTGATCAAGATCGGAATGGTCCTTCAACCTCGTCAGGACTATCCCATCATCAACATCGACATACTCGTGCACGAGAACATTGCGAAACCCCACGGCCCTGCGCATGCGGGAAGCAAGCTCCATATCGATCACTTTGTGCTCCCCCAGCAGCGCGAGGGCGTCGCCGTTGTCGTGAGGCGGCCCCCAACCCTCGGCAGCGCAAATGTGTTGGGCCACATCTATACAAGCCTCAATTGCTGTGATGAATGTGTACTTCACCCCCCGCAGCCACAGTGGCTCTGATCGTTGCTCTGGGCCACCCGTTTCCGCCTCCTGTAAGACCGCGAGATCGTCGGTTACCCCGCGCAGCAGGCGCAGCACCCGCGTTTCATCGACCACGGCGAAGGCTCTCGGCAAACTCCCGGTGGCTGCGCTCCATCCTTGGCAGCTCATCGAAATAGATCTTGCGGGTTTGAGCGACCCACCTCACGCGAGCTATGGGGTCGTCCTCGAACAGCAGCACACCCTCGACCGCCACCCGACCCGCTAACTCCAAGGGAGCTTCGTTGAGAACCAGGAGATCAACTCGCGGCGGGAGCAGTACATCGAATGATGGCGGAGCCTCAGATGCCCACCACGCGGCGATGTCGATATCGGAGGTAGCTCGATCCGTGCCGCGGGCGGTGCTGCCATGGAGAAAGGCGAAAGCGGCCCCCGCGCCGCGCAGGGCACCGACTATCGACTGTCGAAGTCCCTCCTCAAGCCGCTCCATGTGCTCAGTTTCGCATGATCCACCGACACTAGGTTGAACCGCAGAGCGCGCTTCAGGACGTGGTTCTTACTCTGTAATGAAATGTTTGAAGTGCCGAATCCGCGACGGGGCACCGCCCTAACCCTGTTCCTCGGCGGCGACGTGATGCTGGGTCGAGGGGTCGATCAGATCCTTCCGAATCCGGGGAACCCGGCGCTGTACGAAACCATGGTGCGCGACGCCCGGACCTACGTCGATCTTGCAGTCCGGGAGAACGGCCACATCCCCCAACCAGTTGACTGGTCTTGGCCGTGGGGAGATGCCTTGCAGCTACTGACCGCGGCTGACTGCGACGCTCGGATCATCAATCTGGAAACGAGCATTACAACCAGTGACGACTACGCCAGAGGTAAGGCCGTCCACTACCGGATGAATCCGGCCAACCTGCCGGCGCTGGCCGCCAGCGCACCGGACATATGCGTGCTGGCAAACAACCACGTACTCGACTTCGGACGCAGCGGCCTGCTGGAAACCCTCGATGTCCTTTCCGAGGCTGGGCTTCGGACTGCCGGTGCCGGCCGGTCCTTACGCGAAGCACAGGCGCCTGCCATTGTGCCGATCTCGCGGACTGGAGGGCGGTTGTTGATCTTCGCCTTGGGTAGTCCGAGCAGCGGCATCCCGTACGGATGGGCAGCCGCCGATGATCGTCCTGGCGTTAACGTGGTGAACACACTCAGCGATGCCGCCGCCGACGAACTGTCTCGCCGGGTGCAGCAGGTTCGACGGCCGGGTGACGTTACGGTCATCTCAGTACATTGGGGCTCGAACTGGGGCTATCAGGTGGATTCGCAGCAGGTGCACTTCGCGCACCGCCTCATCGACGGCGGAGTCGATCTTGTCCATGGGCACTCCTCGCACCATCCCCGGCCTCTTGAGGTCTACCGCCAGAAACTGATCTTGTATGGCTGCGGTGATCTTGTCGACGACTACGAGGGGATTAGCGGCCACCGACAGTACCGTGATGATCTTCGCCTGCTCTACTTTCCGCGGCTGGATCCGACAACCGGTGAGCTTGCAGAGCTCAGAATGGCACCGCTGCGGGCTCGCCAGATGCGGTTAAACCGCGCGCCCGAGGGCGATGTCAGATGGCTTTGCAAGACACTGAACAAGGCCAGCCGCCGGTTCGGATCACGAATCGATCTTGGACCGAATGGCCTGCTCAGCCTTCGCATCCTGTCGTGATCTTGACTCAGGAGGGCGAGGAGCTGATCTGTTTGGCCGAGTTGCCGAAGCCCTCGGCTTGAACCGATTCCTCCGCCACCCGAACGCCATAGTGGTAGGCCAGCTTGCCGCCCAGGAATCCAGAGACGCCGATCACCGCGAGCCCGATGATGCTCAACACCAGCGGACCAACAGGTGCTGCCTCCCAGCTCTCCTGGGTATTGAAGCGCCAGATGAAGCCGACAAGGAAGATCACCAGTGCCGTGGAGTTAAGGATGGCGTGCAGCCGGCCGGTACTGAAAGCGGGCGTATGCCGTGGCAGGTTCAGTAAGTCCAGTACGCCGAAGACAGCGGCAGCAGCAGCACCGAGTACCCCGATGAGAAGCAGCCACATAGAGCCAACGCTCCAAATTCGCGGCTCCGAGCTGCCGTAGGAAACAAGATCGAAAACAAATGAGCAGAACCAGGCACCGATCGGCAGTGTCACCAGAATCGGATGCACCGGATGGCCGTAGCTACCGGCTAGGGCTGTTCGTGGCTGTTTGGACTGCAGATGCCCGGCATCCATTCCTAAAGTTCCTTTCCACTCACAAGACGACTCGATTCATACCCCAATTCGCGATGCCCAAGCAGCGGCCCGGTCCGGTACCGTGGTCGCTTCAGACGAGGGGGACGATCAGGCGCGATGTGGCAGGCACTCGGCGCGCTGCTTCCTATCGCCGTGGCAGTCGCGATCAGCTCAGTGCCTTTGACCGTCACGATCTTGATCTTGCTGTCGCCAAACCGCGGTCGGACCGCCCTCCCCTTTCTCGTTGGCTGGGTGATCGGAGTTGCTGCCGTCATCACCCTGAGTGCAGCAGGTGCCGCGGCCCTTTCGCAGCCATTGCGGCTGGGTAGGGATAGCGGGATTGCCGTCCTCGAGATCGTGATCGGGGCGATCTTGATGGTGCTGGCCGCCATCTACCGGCTGCGGCGCTCTCATGTCGGCAGCGGAGGTCTGCCCCGCTGGCTCTCCGCTGTTGACTCATTCCGTGCGCTCACCGCTTTCGCGATCGGGGTATTGCTGAGCTTTAGACCTAAGGGCCTGCTGCTAGGCATTGCCGGAGGACTTGCTTTGAACGCCGCCTCCCTGAGGGCGGATGAAGCCGTATTTCTGATCATTATCTATACCTTGATCGCCACCTCGACTGTGGTAGCACCTATCATCGCGTTCTTTGTTGCGCCGCGGAGGATGGAGCCTAGGCTTGTCTCGGCCCGCGACTGGCTCACTGCCAATGGAGGAATCCTGACCTCGATCATGATGTTCATGATCGGCGTCGTGATTCTTGGCAGCGGCCTCGCCAACCTCTAGCAGAACCTAGCGCGCGAACAGCTCTACGAAACCCTCAAGAATGTTCGGCACCTCGGTCACTCCACTAGCCTGTGCTGCTGCCATAACGGCATCAGCCTCATCGGGCTCAAAGTAGCCGGCGTACCTATAAACCTCGATGCGGGTAGCCAGGCCGTCCAGATCTAGCTCGGGATGGAACTGTGTGGCATAAACCCGAGTTCCCACGCGAAAAGCCTGAACGGGACAGGACTCTGAATACGCCAGCGTCACTGCATGGGCCGGGAGCTTGTTGATGGCCTCCTTGTGCCCCACGTACGCGCCGAACGGGGATCCGACACGACTGAAGAGTTGATCATCTTCGCCGGCTTCGGTGAGCTTGATCTGGATGCCGCTAATTGGTTCGCGGAATGTGTGATCGACAACTGCGCCCTGGTGCCGGCCAAGCGTTCCGATTCCATAGCAAGCACCCAAGAATGGGAAATCTTGCTCCACTACCTGATCAAGCAAGGCAGACAATTCGGCCTCGACTCGGCGTTGGGTCGCAGATTTGACGTCTTCCGGATCGCTGGCCTGGAACGGCCCACCGCCCAAGATGATTCCGGACCACTGATCAAGATCAACACTGCCGAGCTCGGCCTGTTCCATCCGGAATCGTCGCAGCTGCGACTCGGCAAGGCCACTGAAGCGCAGCATGGCGGCATACTCATCGTCCGCCGCGACATCCTCGGCTCGGATTGCAAGCAGCAGGAAGGGCTTCACGTCCGCACCTTACGTTATTGATGCCTAGAATTTTGCCCGACAGCTGCCAACGTCGGCATCGATCGAGCAGCTCAATAGACTCCCGCCATGTTCGAGGTGCGACCTCTGACGGACCAGACGTGGGCCGATCTGGAGGATCTGTTCGCACTGCCCGGCGGTTCAATCGTGCGCGGCTGCTGGTGCATCTACTACCGGAAGGCCGGTCAGGTCGGTGTTGGTAAGGCGCAGGCTCCCAGCAACAAGAAGGAGCTTCGCGGGCTGGTCGGTTCGGGCGTGGTACCGGGCCTTGTCGGGTACGCCGACGGCCTGCCTGTCGGGTGGATCAGCCTCGGGCCGCGTGAGGACTACCGCCGACTGGAGCGCTCCCGTGTCATGAAGGCCGTCGACGAAACACCCGTCTGGTCGATCGTGTGCACCTACGTCGCAAAGGCATACCGCGGCAAGGGTTATCAGCACAAGCTGCTCGCCGGAGCCATCGACTATGCCCGAGATCAGGGCGTACGGATGCTCGAGGCCTACCCAGTTGACAAGCCGGAGCGCAGCCACGACGACTTCATGTTCTTTGGTTCCCGAAGTCTGTACGAGCGCGCCGGTTTTCAAGACGTAGTACGCCGGTCGCCAACCCGCGTCGTCATGCGGCGAGGGCTGCGCCCCCGCCGCACCACATAAATCGCCTACGTCAGCTGCCGAGAATCTTCGCCTTCTGTGCGGCGAACTCCTCCTCGGTCAATACCCCGGCTGCTTTCAGCTCACCAAGTTTCTGAAGCTGCGTGATCATGTCATCCTGCGCCGGAGCCGCAGCCTGTGGCGGAGGCGGCGCATACGCCTGCTGGGCATAGGCCTGCTGCTGGCCATAGGCCTGCTGTTGCTCGTAGGCCTGCGCCTCATACGCCTGCTGGTCTTTCTCTGCCCACCGGTTGGCTTGCCGCCGCGATACCCGGTTGGACACCGCCGTAGCGGTACCGGCAACGACCGCGGTTCGGGCCATTCCACCAATAAGTCCCATGTTCGTCCTCTCTACCCTCGTGACGTCTTTGCCTAAGTCGCCTGTGCCTGCGCCTCTTCTTCCTCGAGTGCGTCCAGCATCGCCTCTACCTCGTCAGCCGGAATGCGACCGCTGGCAATAAGTTCCGCGCCGGCCCGCCTCATGGCTCCGACAAAGGGAGCCGCCCAGGTGTTTTCATAAACGAGCAGAGCCACGACCTTGCCCGGCTCAATGAGCTCGGCGGCTTGGCGCAGGTCGTCGTCATCCAACAACCCGGATTCGATGCCTTCGAAAATGGCGAGGTCAAGGGTCCCGTCGTGGTCGAGATCTGTGATAGCGAGCGCTGTAAAGGTGCCATCCTCCTCACGTCTGACGGCTCTAAAATCCAGCACCCGAATGATGCCTCGGTCGACGAGGTCGAGCAGTGCCGCTAGACCCTCTCCCCTCATATTTGCTGCTGGCAGCTCAAGGGCCAAGTAATCGATTGGGCCAACGGCTTGTTCGCCCATGTCCTGCTCGGTTATGTCTTGCTCGATCATGCTGCCCTGCTCGGTCATGCTCCACCTC